>QHVA01000139.1 GCA_003223425.1 Gemmatimonadota bacterium | reverse complement strand
CGGCGCGACGCAAATTGGAGCAGTCATGGGCAAGGTTCTTCCCCAGTACAAAGGTCGGGCGGATGGCAGCACCATCAACGCCATCGCTCGAGAGGAGCTGGGCAGGCTGGCGAAGTGAAGACCACCGCCACCCAGAGAACTGCCACTGAAGACTACCGGCCAGGGGCGGTCAGCGTGCCGGCTCTGGGCTACGGGCTTTGACGAAAACGATTCAAAAAAACCGCCCGCAGCCCACGGCGGGCACGCACACGGCCCCCAGCCGGTAGTCTTCAGTAGCAGTTCAAACGATGAATTCCCACGCGCTTAATGTCATTGAGCTTCCCCGCACACTCGCCCTGATTTCCGAGCGAGCGACATCTCCTCTGGGTGCCGAGCGCGTTCGGAACCTGCTCCCGATCACTGATCGAGATGCGATCGAGCGGGAGCACGCCAGAGTGGCGGCGGTCCGCTCATTATTGTCGGCTGAGGAGCCGTGGCATCTTCCCGGCGTGCCGGATGCGAGGGCAGCGTTAACTCGCCTTCGAGTCGAAGGTGCATCGCTCACAGCGCCGGACCTCCTCGTCGTCGGGGCGCTGCTGCGAAGCTCGCGCGCCACCCGTGAGTCGCTGCGTGGTGAGCGTGCCTCGCCCATGGTTGCGGCCGTTCTCGCCGGCCAGATCGAATCTCTCTTCACCAACAAGGGCGTCGAGGACACGATTGAGCGCGCGATTGACGAAGACGCTCACGTTCGGGACGATGCTTCCTCCACTCTGAAGAAAATTCGCCGCGAGCTCAAAGGTTCCCAGGGCGAATTGATCAAGCTTCTCGAGCGTGCCATGGCTAGGCTCGAGCCCCACCAGCGCGTCGCCGACATGTCGGTGACTGTCCGCAATGGTCGTTTCGTGATTCCCGTGCGCCGGGAAGCGCAAGGCGCTGTCGGCGGGATCGTTCACGACGCCTCGGCGACCGGCGGCACGCTCTTCGTCGAGCCGCCCGCAGCGGTCGAGGCAGGCAATCGCATTCGCGAACTTCAGATCGAAGAGATCGAAGAGATCGACCGAATTCTGATGGACCTGACGGAAAAACTTCGCCCGCATCGCGAGGCGCTCGAAGATTCACTCGAGGCGCTGATTACTCTCGATTCACTCGTTGCCCGTGCGCGTTACGCAATCGAGTTCCGTTGCGCGGCGGCGGAACTGTCGGATTCGACCGAAGGATTCTCGATCGTCCAGGGCAGGCACCCGCTGCTGATGGCGCAAGGAATCGAAGTGGTTCCTTTCGACTTGGAAATGTCGGGTAACGAGCGAACGCTTCTAGTCTCAGGGCCGAACACGGGCGGAAAGACTGTGTTACTGAAGGCGTTGGGACTCTTCTCGGCCTTGGTTCAGTCCGGTATTCCAGCCCCGGTGGATCCCGGCTCACGAGTCGCAATCTTCGACAACATCTACGCTGATGTCGGCGACGAGCAATCCATCCTTGCGAGCTTGTCGACTTTCAGCGCGCATCTCAAGAATCTCGCCGAGGTGCTGAGCTCGGCGACGACACATTCGCTGGTTCTCATCGACGAGCTCGGCTCCGGCACCGACCCCACCGAGGGCGCGGCGCTGGGCGGCGCGATTCTCGAGGCGCTTACCGCTCGTGGAACCCTTTCGATTGCTACGACGCATCTCGGAGCGCTGAAGGAGCTTGCGACGCAGGTGGATGGGGTCGTGAATGCGTCGCTTCAATTCGACGCCGTAGCGCTCGCCCCTACTTATAGGCTTACCAAAGGAGTCCCGGGCCGGTCGTACGGAATCAGCATCGCTCGGCGTCTGAATCTTCCGAGCGAAGTCCTCACCAGAGCCGAGGAGCGTATTCCTGTCGATGAAAGACGGGTTACCGCCCTACTTGCGGATCTCGAGACGCGCGAGAAAGCGCTGACCGCGGCCGAGCGGGAGGCTGGAAGCATTGCCGAAGATGCAAAGGACCGCGCGCGTCGCGTCGCGGACCGCGAAAGTACCGTGAGAGAACGGGAGCGCGAGGTCGAGCGCACGTCACGACGCGAGGCGAGACAGTATCTTCTCGAAGCGCGCGCCGAGGTGGAGCGTACGATTCGCGAGCTGAAGTCTGCGTCGGAACAGGGTGAAGAGGCAGCGCGCGAAGCGCGAAGGCGCGTCGAGAACCTGGCTCACGAGCAAGGTCGCGAGCTGGACCGACTCGAGCGCGAAACGTCGGGCGAGCCAAAAACCGGCAATGAAATTGAGGTAGGTATCGGTGATTTTGTGGAAGTTGAGACCCTTGATGGCCGAATCGGCCGCGTGGTGGAAATCCGCAACGGCGAAGCGGTGGTAGCCGTAGGTGTGATGAAGCTGGCAGTGCCACGCAGCTCGTTGCGTCTCACAAGCGCCGAGGCAGCCGCACCTGAAGTTGCTGTCGCCATTCAGGGGGACCTTCCCGAAGTCCACGCGCCAAGCGAGATCGACTTGCGCGGTATGCGCGTTGGCGAGGTCGATGACATCGTCATGCAGGCCGTCGACGCCGCGATTCGCGCGGATCTCAAGACGCTTCGCATCATTCACGGCAAGGGAACGGGTGCGCTGCGCGAGCGCGTTGCCGAGATGCTTCGCAAAGAATCGCGGGTGACGAACTTTCGTCTCGGCGCCTGGAACGAGGGCGGTGCGGGTGTCACCGTGGTGGACCTTAAGTGATACCGGACGAAGTCGTCGAGCAGGTCCGCGATGCCGCCGACATCGTGCAGATCATCGGCGACTACGTGAATCTGAAGCGTGCCGGCGCCGACTTCCGGGGCCCATGCCCGTTCCACCAGGGAACGCACCGCAACTTCTCCGTGTCCCCGAAGAAGCGAATGTACTACTGCTTCGTTTGCCACGAAGGCGGTGATGTGTTCCACTTCCTGCAGAAGAGACTCGGCGTCGAATGGCCGGCAGCGGTGAAGATGGTCGGCGAGAAATCCGGCATCGAGGTACGCGAGATCAATACACGCGGTGAGGGACCTGACCCGCGCGAGCCGCTGTGGGAAGTGAACGCGACTGCAGCAGCTTACTTCCAGAAAATTCTATGGGATGATCCACTCGGTGCGCAGGCGCGCGAGTATCTCGCTCAACGCGACATTTCGCGCGAGGTCGCGGAACAGTTCGGGATTGGCTTTGCTCCTCGTGAGATCGGGTTGCTCAGAAATTACATGGGCACCCTGGGCTTCGACGAGCCGCGTCTCGCGAGTGCGGGTTTGCTCGTGCCGGGCGACGACGGAAGCGAGCCGCGACCACGCTTTCGCGGCCGCCTCATGTTCCCAATTCTCGACGCGATGGGTCGCAATATCGGGTTCGGAGGGCGTCTGCTGGGACCCGGAGAGCCGAAGTATCTGAATTCGCCGGAGTCGGCGGCGTTCTCCAAAGGACGAACGCTGTACGGGCTGAACTGGGCTAAGAACGACATTCGGCGGGAAGACCACGCGCTGGTGGTCGAGGGATATTTCGACGTCGTACGCCTGATGACCGCGGGGCTCTCGGCGGTCGTGGCGCCAATGGGAACAGCGCTCACCGATGCGCAGGCAGCGGCACTGAGAAAGCTGACGAAGAACGTCTTCCTGCTTTATGACAGCGACAAGCCCGGTTTGCAGGCTACCTTCCGCTCCGGCGATGAGTTATTGCGTCAGGGGGTTGCGGTAAGAG
The DNA here is from genome assembly GCA_003223425.1 of Gemmatimonadota bacterium. Classification (GTDB taxonomy): domain Bacteria; phylum Gemmatimonadota; class Gemmatimonadetes; order Gemmatimonadales; family Gemmatimonadaceae; genus UBA4720. The sequence continues at coordinate 2,625 of QHVA01000139.1, read as the reverse complement.
TCGTAACGCTGCCGGAGGGAGAAGATCCCGACACCTTCGTCAAAGCGCACGGCGCCGCCGCGATGAGCGCCCGCATGCGAGATGCGATCGACGTATTCGAGAGAAAGATTCAGCTCCTCGAGCGCGCCGGGATGTTCGCCGAGTTGCAGAAAAAGCGACGCGCTCTGGATCGTTTATTGCCAACTGTGCGCGCAACTTCCGACGAGATCATGCGCGATCTCTATATCTCGAGGGCGAGCGAGGTGAGCGGAGTGGGGCGCGAAGTCCTCGAGCGAGAGATCCGAGGCAGGGCAACCCCGAGAGTTGTTGCGTCCTCACCGCCAGCGCCGCGGATCTCTCCCGAAGCGAGGGTACGCCGCGGAGAAAGGCGAGCTGGCTACGCCGAGCGAGGGGCGTCGGCGGAGCGCGAGTTGTTGCGCGCGATGCTGCTCAATCGCTCGCGTGTCGAGCAGATCGTCGAGAAACTGGGCGAGGGGCGTTTTCGTGACCCCGAATACCGGACGCTCTATCGGGCACTAATAGCGGCCGGGCCAGACTCAACAATCGAAAACCTTACTGCGAATCTCGATGAGGAAGCGATCGCGACGCTCGAGGACATTCTCGCGGAAGGGGCGATACACATCGATGTCGACCGCACGATCAGCGACAGCCTTGCGACGCTCAGAGCGCGCGACCTGGACCAGCGCGCCGCGGATCTCGACCGGATCATTCCGCTGGCTGAGGGAGCGCAAAAGGACAAACTGATAGCCGAAAAGGACGAGATCAGAAAAGAACTGAAGGCAACGGGCCGAAACTACTTCAAGAAGTTCAGACGAACGGGGGCACGATGATTTGGAGGGCGGATGCAACAGGAGGTTGAAGCGCTGCTGGCGCTGCAACAGGACGACCTGAAGATCCGGGAGATCGAAAAACAGCTGCGCTCTCTCGATCCCCAGCTTGCGGATTTTGACAAGAAACGAGAACAGGCGGCCGCTGCACTCGCGCGCGCGGAAGCGGCAGTGCAAGTGGAGGAAAAAAAGCAGCGCGAGCTCCAGGGTCGGCTGGCGCAACACAAAATCCTCCAGGAGCGGAATCTCCATCAGCTCGAGGATGTGAAGCGGATGCGGGAAGCGACCGCAGCAACAGCGCAGGTCGAGTCCACTCGACGGCTGATGGCCGAAGACGAAAGTGAGCTGGCGATTCTCGGCCGCCGGATAAACGAGATGAACGCCGCCGTACTCGCTTCGAAGCAGGCACTTGCCGCGGTAGAAGAAGAGCAGCAGACGGCTCGGCCCGAGATCGAAGCGAAACGATCCGCGCTCCAGGCGCAGCTCGATGAAGCCAGGCGCGACCGGGATGGCAGGGCGGGTTCGGTTTCGCGGCCAATGCTCGGCAAGTACGACCGGATCAGAGGGAAGCGAACGCAGGCGCTCTATGCGCTTCGCGGCGGCTCGTGCGGGAACTGCGACACAGCGGTTCCGCTCCAGCGGCGAAACATCATGGCGGGAAGCGGACAGATAGAAGTGTGCGAAGCATGCGGAGTTCTGCTTTATGCGGAAGGAGCATGATCACGCTTGAGACCGCTCATGGCACTTTCTAACTTGCGATAGTGACCACACTCACCTCGGAACAAACCCCTCCACCGGCACCAGCGGGACCAGTTCGGCCAGCGCGCTGGATCCTTCCCAAAGCTCCCGATGAAGACGCCGTCCGCGCGTTGGTGGAAGCGTTGTCGCTGCCAGAAATCGTTTGCAGACTGCTGCTGATCCGAGGCTTTGTAACCGCGGAGGATGCCAAGCTCTTTCTCCGGCCGAAGCTCGATAAGCTGCACGATCCCCTCAGTTTCCTCTCGATGGACAAAGCGGTCGAGCGGCTTGCACGCGCGGTACGAGAGCAAGAGCTGGTCTTCATTCACGGCGACTACGACGTCGACGGCATCTGCTCGACGACGATTCTCACTCGGGTGATTCGTGTCCTGGGTGGCAAGGCAACGCCCTTTATTCCTCGCCGCATTGAGGATGGTTATGACCTCAGCGATGCAGGAGTGGACGCTGCGATCGCTGCGGGAGCCAAAGTCGTGGTCACGTGTGACTGCGGGACGGCTGCTGTTTCGCCGGTTGCGCGTCTCTGCCGAGTGGGCATCGATGTTATCGTCACCGACCATCACCTACCAAGCGGCGACCTGCCGGATTGTCTGTCGATTCTCAATCCCAAGCGCAATGGATGCGGGTATCCCGACAAGGATCTCGCCGCTGTGGGCGTGACGTTCAAGCTCGCGCTTGCCCTCGCCCGAGCGCTCGGCGCTAACGAAAATTTCATCTGGGCGATGCTTGACCTCGTCGCGCTCGCGACAATAGCTGACGTTGCGCCACTTCGTGGCGAGAATCGCGTCTTCGTTCGCTACGGCCTGAGGATGCTCGCCGAGACTCGCAACATTGGAATGCGGGCACTTTTGAGAGCGGCGGGCCTGGATCGAAGACAGCTCACGGCCGGAAGAATCGGTTTCATTCTCGCGCCGAGACTGAACGCGGCGGGAAGACTCGGTCACGCAATTCGTGGCGTCGAGCTTCTTCTTACGGAAAATGAGCACGAGGCTAACACCATCGCCCGCGACCTCGAGGAATTGAATCACCGGCGCCAGGAGAT
>QHVA01000138.1 GCA_003223425.1 Gemmatimonadota bacterium | reverse complement strand
CAGCCAGTTTCGAGACGCTGAGCAACGCTCGCGCAGAAACTTTGACTCATCCGGCGCGTAGGTTCTAGACGAGGAGGGCTTCCTCATGACTCGACGCTCCAAGTGGTGGCTCGGCGCGGCGATCTTCACCTTCATCAATTTTGCCGGCGGCGTGTACGCTGCGGGGACGGGTGAGGTGATGCATACCGCCACGCATGTCGTGCTCTTCTTTGCCGGGGCATACCTGATGTGGCGGCTCATCCCGCGTACAGAGCAACAGGAAGTGCCTGGCGCGCGCGAGGTCACCGAGGGCCTCAACAATCTTCAGCAGTCGCTGGCTGCCATCGCGCTCGAGGTCGAACGCATCGGGGAAGCGCAGCGATTTGAGTTCAAACTTCTCGAGAAACGAGGCGAGATCTCGCCGCAAAAAAAGGATCAATGATGCGCTTACTCATCGTCATCAGCTTCCTGTTCGCTGCGCCTCGGCTCGCCGGCGCGCAGTTCCCCGCCGAGGTCCAGCCGGGGACGCGAGTTCGCGTCTGGATCCCAGAGACGGTTCGCCAGGAACAAGAACCTGTCCGCAGACAACTCTTACGTGGCACCGTTGAATCCGTCGACCGGGGCATCCTTCGCCTGGAAGTGCCCGGCACTGCAGGATCGCTCGCGATTCCGCGCGCTGCGGTGCGCCGTCTCGATGTGAGCCGAGGAGTTTCGCCGGGCGAGAGCATGATCGAGCGCGCGGCTGGCGGCGCGATCGGGGGCGCGATTCTCTTTGGGCTACTCAACGATCCGCGGCGATCGGGCGGCCCGCACTATCGTACCGACTGGCGGGCGGCGGGAGTCGGCGCGGCGTGGGGTGCCGGCATCGGTGGTGTCGTCGGTCTGGCCTGGCCATACGAACGCTGGCGCCGCGTCATCCACTAAACGAACGGAGCTATCATGGAATCGTCGCGCACAGACATTGCCGCGCGCCCAATAAACCGCAGCTGGATTTGGCTCGGCGTAATACTGCTTGGCGTTGGCTTGTCCGGGCATCTGCTGGCCGCGCGAGCCATCGGCGGCTACTACATCGCTTACAGGGATCACATCGCGGGATTTCTATTACTGACTCTAGTGGCGGGTCTCATCATCGCTGCACTCGGCTGGCGGTTTTGGAAAGGTCGCCACGACATCACGCTGCTGATTCTCGGTGTGGTGCAAACGCTGATTGGCATCATGATCTACATCAACAGGTTCAATATTCATTAGCGGCGTTTCTCGCGCGCTTCGCGCCAGGCGCGCGTCGGATCATCATCGGGATCGGGCGTCTCCTGCGGCGGCCGGATCATCTCGGGAACGTTGCGCAGGTTGACTCGGATGCGCGTCCATGTCGACGATCTTCCGCGCATCGAATCAACTAACACGTCGTCAACAGCGAGATGCTTTGTCGCATCGCGATGTTTTTTCTTCCAGCGCTCGAGACCCGCCAGCGCTGCCTCCTTGTTGGGTGAGTTGGCAACAACGATCAGCGGCATCTTCGTTCGCGATTTTGCAGCGGTTTTCTTTGTTGCCGTCTTCTTGGTGGTTGTCTTCGCCCCGTTCGCCCCCTTCGCGCGCGACGGGGCGACGCGTGGCGCTTCACCCTCCATCTTCCGAAAGTGCGGCGGCCAGGGTGCGTCGCCGAGTCCGGCGGCTTCGTCGCGCGCGGCGAGCTCGAGCAACTGCTCGAGTGAACCGGCTGCATCATCCATCGCGCTATTCGGGTCCCCGATCTCAGCCAGCCGGCGCGGCATCGTCAACACTGTGAAATCTTCCGGCTTAGAGTCCGGAACTTCGTCCCAGTGCAACGGCGCCGAGACACGCGCGTCGGGAAGCGGCCGTATCGAGTAGGCCGAGCACGTCGTGCGGTCTTTGGCGTTCTGGTTGTAATCCAGAAATACGCCGTGACGCTCCTCCTTCCACCACTTCGACGTTGCGAGCTTCGGCGCGCGTCGCTCGATCTCGCGCGATAATGCCAGCGCGGCGCGTCTCACTTCGGTGAACGTCCATCGCTGCTGGATACGAGCGTTGACGTGCATCCCGCGCGAGCCGCTCGTCTTCGGCCAGCCGCGCAGTCCCATTTCCTCGAGCAGATTCTTCGCCTCCACCGCAACCCGACGGACATCGTCCCACTTTACGCCCGGTACCGGATCGAGATCGATGCGTAGCTCGTCGGGGTGATCGAGATCGTTGGTGCGCACCGCGTGCGGATGCAGCTCGATGCAACCGAGGTTCACGATCCACGCGAGGCCGGCGGCGTCATCGACGACAACTTCTTCAGCGGTCCGTCCCGACGGAAAAGAAAGCGTGACCGTCCTCAGCCAGTCCGGACGATTCTCCGGCGCGCGCTTCTGATAAAACGGCTCGCGCTCGGCGCCATTCACGAATCGTTTGAGCATGTTCGGCCGATCCCGAACGCCACGAACCGCTCCAGTCGCCACCGACAGGTAGTACTGAACGACCTCGAGCTTGGTCAGTTTGACGTCGCGCGAGAAATAGGGCTTGTCCGGATTGGTGATCTGGACCTCGCGGCTGTCGATCGACAGAACTTCGGCTGCCTGTTTCTTGGCCATTGCCGCAATTTGCTCGTAAGCTTGGGCGGATGAAACGGGTTAGGACACAAAAATCCGGCGAGCTGACGGATCAATTGAAATTTCGCGACGCCACGCCCGACGACGTTGCGGTGATCGCCGGCCTACAGAACGCCGCCGCCGGCGCTCTGACAGCGCGGTTCGGAGCTGGCCATTGGTCGTCGCTCGTAACCGAACGCAGCGCTGCCCTTGCTCAACGACACGCGCGGGTACGAGTCGGCAGACTGGGAAAGCGCATCGTCACTGTCGTGCGGCTGGCGACGAAAAAACCGTGGGCAATCGATGTTTCCTATTTCACGCCGGTGAACCGACCTCTGTATCTCACCGGCGTTGCGGTTTCAGTCGCACATCAGGGCCAGGGGCTTGGCAAGCTCGCGATGGAGGACGCGTGCGCTGTCGCTCGGGATTCGCTCGCGGACGCGATACGGCTCGACGCTTACGATTCACCGGCGGGTGCCGGTGATTTCTATGCGAAATGCGGATTCAACGAGCGCGGCCGGGTCGTATATCGCAACGATCCGCTCGTATACTACGAGCTTCTGCTCGAATAGCATCCCTCGGCGCCTTATCTTCTGAGTCATGCCATTCATCAAACGCGCGAGCAGAGCAGTGCAATCTCGAACGCATTTCGTATGGTTCTGAGGCGGCGATGACCGACGTGCAGCGGACATCCAGCTCTGAGAGCGGTCGCACCTATCAATTGGATCGACTGATTGGTAAGGGAGGATTCGGCGAGGTCTACCTGGCGACGCCCACTCCTCAGGACGGACTGCCGGCGCAGGTTTGCATCAAGATCACCGAGCGCCTCTCCGCGTGGCTACGCGAGGCATACTTCGCGGAGCTGCTTTTCCGCGAGCCGCGTGCGCTGCGAGTTTTCGACCGGTTCGTAGAGGTCGACAGTGGGCGCACTCGGTATTGCATCGCCCTGGAGTACGCCGTACACGGCGACTTAAGTGTGTGGCTTGAGAAGAAAGGTCCGCAGTCGGAGCGATTTGTCCGACGCGAGATCGCGGCGATCCTGAACGCGCTGGATATACTGCACCGCGGCCAGGCGCTGCATCGTGATCTCACACCGTTCAATGTTTTCGTCTGCGAAGGCGAGCAGCTGAAACTGGGCGACTTTGGGATCGCCATGCACCAACGCAGTGCGCGTGGCGTCACCGCCGATGCATTCAACATGTTCAACGCGCCAGCGGAGATCGCTTGGGGAAGAGTGCGGCGCTGGCAGCAGCGCGACGACATTTATCAGGTAGGATTGATCGTGGCGATGCTGTTGCGCGGCGACATCACGAGTCCAATGAGCAGCCGCGATGTTCGCCGTCTACCGTGCAGCGATCATCTAAAAGAAGTCATCTACCGCTGCCTCGGCGCGCGTGGCAAGCGTTATGAGGCGGCCGGCGAGCTAATCGCCGCCCTGCGGCATAGGCCGAAGCAGCCTCAGCTCGGCCGCGTTGTGAGTCTAAAAGGCAAACGCGTCTCGTTCACGGGTTTCCTGACCCGACCAAGGAGCGAAGCGATTGCCGCCGCGAAGAAGGCGGGCGCGATCGTGCAGTCGAAACCAGGGCCATCATCGGATGTACTGGTACGCGGCCGGCCCAACGCGCTACAGATTGCCGGCGACGACGGAGGTACGAAGCTGCTCGAGATCCGGCGTCTGGCCACAAGGGGGCATGCAGTGAAAGTGATCGGTGAGCGACAATTCTGGAGGCTCGTGGAATCGAAAGCGAAACCGCGCAAACCGACGCGACGTAGCAAGGCCACTAGTCGTGCGTAGCCGTTGGGTTAAGATAGACGCGTGAAACGGCGCGCCTCGTCCCGCTTCCCTCTTCCCGCTTCCCGCCTTCCATGAAACCCAAAGAGCTCACGCTACGCGGCCTGATTCTCGGCGCCCTCATCACGACGGTCTTCACCGCGGCCAACGTTTACCTCGGACTCAAGGTCGGCCTCACCTTCGCGTCGTCGATCCCGGCAGCGGTGATCTCGATGGCGATCCTGAGCGCGGTGAAGGATTCGACGATCCTCGAAAACAACATCGTCCAGACCGTCGCATCCGCGGCGGGCACGCTCTCGGCGATCATCTTCGTTTTACCGGGACTGGTGATCGTCGGCTGGTGGACAGGATTCCCATTCTGGGAATCCTTTTTCATTTGCTTGAGCGGCGGTGTGCTCGGTGTGCTGTTCACGATTCCGCTCCGACGCGCGCTGGTGACGACGTCCGACTTGCCCTACCCCGAAGGCGTCGCGGCGGCCGAAGTGTTGAAAGTCGGATCGGGCACGCGCGGCGAAACGAAGGACGAGACGGGCGAAGCGAGAGAAGGACTCGTCGCCGTCATACTCGGCTCTGTCGCATCAGCGGGATTCGCCATCGTGACGGCGACCCGCATCGCCGCCGGCGAGCTCAACGGATTCTTTCGCGTAGGTGCCGGATCAACCGGCTACAATCTGGGCTGGTCACTGGCGCTGCTCGGTGCTGGGCATCTGGTAGGTCTATCGGTTGGTATGGCGATGTTGGTCGGTCAGGTGATCTCGTGGGTGATCGCGGTGCCGATCCTGACGGCAATGCAGCCAGCCACTATTGATCAGACACTCGCCGCGCACACTACTGTGATCTGGCGGACCCAGGTGCGGTTCATCGGAGCCGGGGTCATCGCGGTCGCCGCCATTTACACTTTAGCCAGGTTGTCGAAGCCGGTCATCGCGGGACTGGTGAACACCCTGGCTGCGCATCGCGCCGCGGCAACTGGTGACGATCGCGACCGCGACATCTCACCGCCGTGGATCCTGGCTCTGACGGCGGCGTGCCTTGTCATCGCCGCGTGGCTGGCTTTCACGTTCGCGCGTTCGATCCGTTCGTGCTGATCATTGGCTTCGTGATCGCCGGTGTCTGCGGGTACATGGCGGGCCTCATCGGTGCATCGAACAGTCCGATCTCCGGAGTCGGCATTCTCTCGATCGTGATTTGCGCATCCGTGTTCGCGCTCGCGGTAACGCCGACACCAGAGACACGTCCAGCGCTGGTCGCGATCGCGCTATTCGTGACGGCGATCGTCTTTGCGTGCGCGACGATCTCGAACGACAACTTGCAGGATCTGAAAACCGGTCAGCTCGTCGGCGCGTCGCCGATGCGTCAGCAGATCGCGCTGATAGTGGGCGTGGCCGCCGGCGCGTCAGTCATTCCGTCGGTGCTCAACCTCCTCGCTAAGGCATACGGTTTCGCGGGAGCGCCCAACGTCAACGTCGTCGCCGCGAATCCGCTTCCCGCCCCGCAAGCGACGCTCATTTCCGCGCTGGCTCAGGGTGTGATTGGGGGCAAGCTCGAATGGAAGATGCTCGGCATCGGCGCACTCATTGGTGTCGGCCTCGTACTGGCTGACGAAATCCTGGGCGTGTTGAAGAAGCTGCGCATTCCGCCGCTGGCTGTCGGCATTGGTATCTATCTGCCGATGTCGGCGACCTTCGCGGTGATCGTCGGCGCGGTGATCTCTCACTGGTATGATGGACGCGCTCGCGCGATGCCGAACCCTGCTCGCGCTGACCGACTGGGCACGCTGGTGGCGTCGGGATTGATTGTCGGTGAGAGCATTTGGGGCGTGATCAACGCCGGGCTCATTGTCGGATTCTCCAAGGACGCGCCGATCGCGCTAGTCCCGGAGAGCTTTGCGCCTGCGCCGTGGCTTGGAGTCCTCGGTTTCGTGGGCACGATTGTGTGGTTGTACGGATGGATGCTGCGGAGGTCGGCGGTGGCGCGCTAACTTGGCTCACCTTCCGACGGATCGTTGTTCGCCGGCGAAAACGACGCGATCCTTACGCCGACAATTGCGCGCTCGGCCGGGTTTCGTTCTGCGCGACCACTACACCTCGTGACTGCTTCACTTCCTCAAACCGTTTCTGTGCTTCGGAGATAAGCGGCGCGTTCTCTTTTGCCCACTCCCGCATCGCGATGAGGGCGGGACAGAGAGACCAACCCAATTCGGTGAACGTGTATTCAACCGCCAGAGGCGCCGCGCCGAGGACACGCCGCTCGACAATCCCATCGCGTTCCAGGCTGCGGAGAGTTTGAGTGAGCATCTTCCGCGAAATCCCTTTCGCCTTCCGGTGCAATTCACCAAAGCGGATCGGGCCAGGTTCGATCAGGCTTGCGACAACCATGGTCCAACGCGACCCGAAGCGCTGGAAAACCGCCAGTGCCTGATCGTTCAAATCCCCGAATGCCGTCGGTGAAGAAGGCACGCTCGTAATACCTCCGTGTTCTCCTACAACTCCTGTTACGCCGAGGTAACTAGTTGTGATTGGAGAAAATGGAACTATGGTGTTGTAGGGCTTAAGGGCTCAAACTAACACCTTCTCACAGGAGTTTGCATGAATCGCAGGATGGCGAACGTCGTCGGATTTACAGCGGCAATGTGTGTCGCGATTGTCGCAGCATGCTCGCGCGGCGGTACCTCGAATGCGAGTCAGTCGGCGAGTTCAACCGAGCAGAATGCGGCGCTCAACGATTCGGCAAGCAAGATCGCCGAGCACCTCATGAAGTTCGACACTCTCGATTTCGACGTGTTCAGCAACCAGAAGTGGGACCGCCTCAAGGAGAGCCACGCCGTCGACATCACCGTGACCTGGCCGGATGGCCACGAGACCCACGGCATCGACCGGCACATTGAGGATCTCAAGGCGATGTTCGTCGCGGTGCCCGATACGAGGATCAGCTCACACCCAATCAAGATCGCGAACGGGCATTGGACCGCAGTTGTCGGCACAATGGAAGGCACCTTTTCCAAACCGATGAAGACGCCGGACGGAAAGACAATCGCGCCGACTGGAAAAAAACTCAACATGCAGATGGTGACCGTAGGTCACTGGACCGACGCCGGAGTCATGGACCATGAGTGGCTGTTCTGGGACAACCAGACTTACATGAAGCAACTCGGGTTGGCGAAGTAAACTGGCATCATCCGTCATCGTGTGTCGCGTCGTCGACGGAGCGTTCGATTGGCCTTGAGTCGGGAGTGGCGCCATCCGGAGTCGCTAACCCGACAGGTCTGCCTGGATCCAGAGATGTTAGTCGAGCACGAGATGTGCGGGCTGATCACATTCGATATTCAGCTTCGCGTATCTAACCAGAGGTCCACATCATATGAAGATGCTGATGATCCGGATCGCCAAGGCGTCCGTTTTAGGTTTCTGCCTGGCGTTCGTCGCACTCGCGTGCAACCGCAGCGCGGATTCAAATCAGGATACCGCACAGGTCGCACAGACTGGCCAGACGCCAAATCCCAATGCGCCGATCATGCTCCGCGGCACGGTGACGAGCGTCTCGGCGAATCAACTCGTGCTCAAGTCCGACACCGGGGTCGTTACGGTGACATTGACGCAGCCTTTTCATGTCTATTCGCGCGTTCCGAGTGATCTTTCGCACGTCAAGGAGAGCTCTTTTATTGGCGTGACGACGGTGAAGCAGCCTGATGGTTCGGAATGGGCGACCGAGATTCACATTTTCCCAGAAGAGCTGCGAGGGATGGGCGAAGGAAGTCGCATGATGGCTCCCGCCGCGAGTGCTAGCCCCAGCCGAATGACGAACGGCAACGTGTCAGCCTCGCGTATGACCAACGGGACGGCGTCACAATCGAGGATGTCAAACGGCAACGTAAGCAGCACCAACGGGTCGAGCCTCGTCGTGCAATATGCGGGCGGTTCTCAGAACGTAACGGTGCCGCCGAATACGCCCGTTACCGAGTTGAAGCTTTCGTCGAAAAACCTTGCCGTCGGGAACCGGGTCGCCGTGCCGGCGAAACAGGCTCCGGATGAGCGAAATGAGTCCGGCAATCAGGCAGTTCTAAGAGCGCGGGTGAGAACCCGGTCGAGCGCGTTGGCGAATGCCTGCTTTTCGCGAGCGCCATAAGGTGCGTGGCCACCGGTCTCTACTCCGGTGCTGCGGAGAGTGTCCATGAAATTCCGGACTGACAACCGCTCTCCGATGATTTCGGCTGTGTATTCCTCTCCACGGGGATCGATGACGACCACTCCTTTGGGGACAAGGATCGCCGCGAGGGGAATGTCCGCTGTTACAGCAACGTCGCCTTTGTCGGCGTGCGTGGCGATGTACTGGTCAGCGACGTCAGGCCCGCCTTCGACACGCACGGTAGATAGGAAGCGATATCCGAGTGGCAACGTGAGACGATGATTCGCTACTAAGACCGCCGGGAGTGCAAGACGCTCGGAGGCGCGGAAGCAGACGTCCTTTACATCCCGCGGCGCGGCATCGGCGTCGAGCCACAGCTTCATGTTAGAGCTTTCGATCAAGCGGTGCCAACGGCTTCACATCGCGCTCCTCGCTGCGCCAGCTTTTTCACACCGCGCCTGGATGCGCTCATCTCCCATCCGCTCTGGCCACTCGGCAAATGCCGGTGTCGGTCCGCGCCACTCGAGGTCCTCAACGTCGGCGAAGAGAGGCGCATCGGTTCTAAGCGTCGCAAGCGTCTTGAACAGAAGTGCGCGTTCGCGCTCGGCGCCGAGCACGCCATCGGGGAAAAATTCGATCGGTCCATGTCGGTTTAGCAAAGCCGCTGCGGTGCTCGGACCGATCCCACGAATGCCGGGATAGCCATCCTGAGCATCCCCGACGAGCGCAAGCAGATCGGGAATGAGCTCCGGCTCTACGCCGAACTTCGCGCGCACTGCCTCGGCGTTCCGAATTTGCATCCCCTTCCGGATGATCTGAACGACGCGGTCATCGCGGACGCATTGCGCGAGGTCCTTGTCGTTCGCCCAGATGCACACCTTGTCGACGCGCGGATCATCTGCCGCTAGTCGGGCCGCGGAGGCCAGCCCGTCGTCGGCCTCGAGCTCGATCATCGGCCAGACCGCGACTCCCATCGCTTTGAGCGCGTCCTCGAGCGGCTGAAACTGGGCTAGCAGATTTGGCTCGATTCCTTCGCCCGTTTTGTAATCAGGCCACAACTTGTTGCGGAAAGACTCGATGATGTGGTCGGTGGCGACGCCAATGTGAGTCGCGCCGGTCTCGACCATCTCCAGCACAGAGTGCAGCACTCCCGCTACGGCCTGGAGTGGCTTGTCTTTGCCTTGATTGTAGCGGCGGTGGCCATAGAAGTGGCGGAACAGCTCGTAGGTTCCGTCGATTAGATGAACTATCATTCGATCGAAGTTACTATTGGCGCGAGATTTCGCCCGTCAAGTCAACCGCTTCACATTACTGCGAAGACAAACCCATTTGCTCCCACTAGCACTCGCCGCACTACTGTTCGTAGGTGCCGTCATGATGTATCGGCGCACCAAACAGAGCGAAGAGAAACCGCCAGCCGCTCTGACTGACGAGCAAATCAAGCAACAGTGGCGCAAGCTCGGCTTCTTTTGCGAGCTGGACGATCAGAAAAGGGTCTGGACTCTGACTGGATCTCGAGCAGGCCTGCTCTACTTTCCCGACCTCCTGCTCGGATACGTCAACGATCCACAGAACGCGTCAGACCGCGCGCAGCAGCATTACGGGCCTTACGGATCTCTTGAAATAATGACGTATCCGGACGCTGCATTCGACGCCAACTCAATCCGTGGTTCTTTGGCAGATCTCACCCGGCTTGCCGAGCTGATTGAAGCAAAGCTTGCTACCGCCGAAGCGGGTTCGTCCATTGAGATCCGCGAGGAGTTCGCGCCGAATAGTCCATACTCTCTAGTGCTGGATGTCCGACCCGACGGGTTCGATCCTGCGGCAGCAGATCGTGAGCGTCTGGGCACTGCCGCCGAACGAAAAGCTGCACCTGACCAGCACTCTACGAACAACAAATGAGCTAGCCGGGGTTTCCCTTCCTCTGCCCCGCCATCGGTGTCACCGATGCCACGATCGCATCAGCGATCTCGTCTTCGACCGCGAAGACATCTTTGACATCCCGATCGAACACGTCGGCCCATTGCATCACGTCGTCGTCAGTGCTGCTGAGACGCGCCGTCACACGCAGTCTGTTACCGACGCGCTCGACGGTTCCTTCCAGCACCAGGCGCGCGAACATGTTCGCGGTGCTGGCGGTATCGCTGCGACGCTTCACCGAGCGCGGGCGCCCGGGCGCGAGAACACGCAAGCCCGCGGTCTTCATCAACTTCCCCGCGACAGCGTTGGTCACACCCGTCGCCAAATAAGCGTTGCTCGAATCAGCGCCGAGGTTGACGAATGGGAGAACGGCAATGACTCCGAGATCGGCCGGCTTGTGCGTTATGGTCGCCGATTCCGCCAGCACTGACGCGTTGCCGGCGTGAAACTTCTCATAAATGCCGGCGCTGACAACGATCGCTCCGATCAGCGCGAGCGCACCGATTACCACGCGTTTCACGCGAGTCCCATGGCGCGCGATCGTTGGAGGAGCCGCAGCGAATGGTCCGCTAATCGTCTCTGGATCTTCGAGCGCTTCGACGAGCGCCATCGCCGTCTGAGGACGATCGGCGGGATCGATCGCGAGACAGCGCGCGATCAAACGCTCGAGGCCAGCTGGAACATCCTTGCGAATTGTCGATAGTGGCGGCGGCGGGAGAGTCAGTCTCGCCGTCAACATCTCGCGCGGGCCGAGGCTCGCGAACGGAGCAGCACCCGCGAGCATCTCGTACGCGGTGACGCCTAGCGAATAAATATCGGCGCGCCCGTCGATGTCGGGATCGCCAGCCGCCTGCTCCGGTGCCATATAAAGGATGGTACCGAGCGACATACCGGTATTCGTCAGTCCGATGCCCTTCTCACCGGATCTGCGCGCTGACGACAATGCCTTCGCCACTCCGAAATCAGTGACCGTCGCTGAGCCGGCGGCGAGAAGAACATTCCCGGGCTTGATGTCGCGATGAACGACGCCGTGCTCGTGTGCGAATGCGAGCGCGCGAGCGACATCCTTCATGATGCCGAGCGTCTCGCGAACGCCGAGCGTGCGGGTGCGACGAAGTCTGACATCGATGGACTCGCCATCGACGTAGGGCATCACGAAGTACGGAAGTCCGTCGACTTCACCCGCTTTGAGTATCGGAACGATGTGCGGGTGCTGCAGCCGCGCGACCGTAAGGATTTCGCGACGAAATCTTTCCGCGCTGACGCTCGCGGCTAGCTCCGGCGGTAAAATCTTGATGACGACCTTGCGGCCGAGGTCGTGGTCCTCGCCGACGAACACAAGCGCCATCCCACCGCCAGTGAGCTCGCGCTCAATGGTGTAGGATCCGCCAAGGGCGGAAAGCAACCGTTCGGAAAACGAGGACATTAGGGAGGGGACGGAAAAGGCCTGGCTAAGGTGTCAGCACCTATTAGATAGCGGAACGGCGGCTAGGGTTGGCATTCGCGGGTAAATCGTGACAGACGGGATTAACATCCCACTCAGGCTACGCGTCTACTCTACAGGACGTTGTGAGGAAAACATGCGTATCGCAAAATTCTTCGGAATAAGCCTCGCGGTGCTGGTGAGCATCGCACCTATTGGCGCATCCGCGCAAAGATCTGGTGCGAAGACTCCGCTCAAAACCGTTATAGCGCGCTCGGACGTCCGCGAGCTGCCTGCCGACCAGCAGATAATCCAGGCGCTGAGTCGTCTCAGCTTCGGCGCTAAACCGGGCGACATCCTCAAGGTGCGCGCGATCGGCCTCGACAACTGGATCGATCAGCAACTCCATCCGGAGAAGATCAACGACGACGCATTGAACTCTTTCGTCGCGAATTATTCGGCGCTCAATCAGGATCAGAATGATCTGTTGAGACAATACGCCGAGCAGCAGCGCGAGCGCAGAGAAGTGAAACGCGAACGCGCAGACACGACCAAGCCGCTGACTGCCGATGAGATCGCCCAGATGCGTCAGCTGCAACAGCAGGCCAATTCGCGCCGCCAGGTTGTGACTCAGCTGCAATCATCACGGGTTGCGCGGGCGGTGGCAAGCGAGCGGCAGCTTCAGGAAGTGATGACCGATTTCTGGGAGAATCACTTCAACATCTATGCGGCGAAGGGCGCTCCGGAGCCCTACTACATCGTCGACTTCGACCAGAACGTCATTCGTCCCAACGCACTCGGCAAATTCCGCGACCTACTCGAAGCCGTCGCGAAAAGTCCAGCAATGCTCTTTTATCTCGACAACGCCCGAAGCATGGCGGACAGCACCCAGCCGACCCTGCGCGATCCCAATCAACTGCAGCGGGTTCGTCCAGTTCCATTCGGCAGAGGGGGATTCGGCGCGATAATGCGCACAGCGAACGAGATGCAGCGCCAGCAGCAGCAACAACAACAGCAACAACAACAGCGTCAGCGTCAGGGTCTGAACGAAAACTACGGACGCGAGCTGCTCGAGCTGCACACTCTTGGTGTCGACGGCGGATACACGCAACAGGACGTCATCAACGTCGCCAGAGCGTTTACAGGTTGGACGATCAAGCCACCTGCTCAGGGCGGAGGATTCGTCTTCCGTCCACAGGTGCACGACGCCGGAGAAAAAGTCGTGCTTGGGCACAAGCTTCGCGCCGGACGTGGAATGGAAGACGCGGAAGATGTGCTGGACATCCTCGCAAAAAGTCCAGCGACCGCGCACTTCATCTCGTTCAAGCTGGCGCGTCGCTTCGTCAGCGATTCACCATCGAAGGCGCTGGTCGATCACGCGGCGCGGGTTTATCTCAGAACCGACGGCGACATTCGTGAAGTTGTGCGTTCGATCATCACGTCGCCGGAATTCTTCTCGCAGCAGGCATTTCGGAGCAAGGTGAAATCGCCGTTCGAGGTAGTGGTGAGTGCAATGCGCGCGCTCAACGCCCCACCGGACACCTCTCCGCGCACGGCGCAGGTGATTGCGTACCTCGGACAACCAATTTTTGGACACCAGGCGCCCAACGGCTGGCCCGAGACCGGTGAGTCCTGGATGAACACCGGCGCAATCCTGAATCGCATCAATTTTGGAATGGCGGCAGCAGCGGGACGTCTGCCAGGCGTCGACATTCGCGACTTGCCCGCGCTCGACACCATTCGCTCGGCGCCACGCGAAAAGCAGGTCGACGCTGTCGTCGCAGCGATTCTGAACGGTATGGTCTCGCCCGATACGCGCGCGGTGCTGCTCTCGGGTGAGCATCCGATGCTTGGAGCGGGAAGCGGGAACATTCCGCCGCTCAGCGGACTCCCGCAGATCTTGGGATTGGCGCTGGGCTCGCCGGAGTTTCAACGACACTAACGGAATTGCGGACTGCAGCGAAGACAGCAGTCGATCGCACGAAGGGGGGAGGGAACGCTAGATGGAACGCAGAGCATTCGTGAAATCGGGCGCACTGGCGCTCGTGACAATGGGGTTGAGTCCTACCTTTCTCCGGCGGACAGCGTTCGGGATGGAGCTGTTCAACGCACCGAAAGGCAAAGTGTTGATCTGCCTTTTCCAACGCGGAGCAGCTGACGCGCTCAACATCGTCGTTCCGCATGGCGAGAAGGCGTATTACGCGATGCGTCCCTCGATCGCTATCCCACAGCCGTCACGCAACGCTATAGGTGGAGCGATCGATCTCGACGGATTCTTCGGCCTCCACCCTGCGCTGGCGCCGCTCAAGCCGCTCTATGATCGCAAGCTTCTCGCGGCCGTGCACGCAGTCGGCAGTCCGAGCACGACGCGCTCGCACTTCGATGCTCAGGATTACATGGAGACGGGCACGCCCGACAACAAGGGAACAGCAGACGGCTGGCTCAATCGCTATCTCGCTGTGAAGGGCACTTGCGACGAATGCAATCTCGCCAAGACGCCATTCCGCGCCGTGTCGATGACGCCGCAGACACCTCGTATTCTCGAAGGAACGAGCGCGACCGTCGCGATGAACAGTCTCGACGAGTTCAGTGTGCGCGCCACCGGCAGCTCGGCCGAGCGTCTCGAAGCACTGTATCGCACTGGATCTGCTGATTTGGTGCACGGAACCGGCGCCGAGATGTTCGACGCAGTGAAGATGCTGCGCGCGGCGAATCCGCAGAAATATCTGCCGCAAAATGGAGCGGATTATCCTCGCTCTCAGTTTGGATTGCGTTTGCTCCAGATCGCGCAGTTAATCAAGGCCAACGTCGGACTCGAGATCGCGTTTGCCGATGTTGGTGGCTGGGACACGCACGTGAATCAGGGATCATCGACGGGTCAGCTCGCGCAGCGGCTCGACGACTTCTCCCGTTCGATTGCCGCGCTCGTCACCGATCTCGGCGACAAGATGGACGATGTCGTGATTCTCACCATGTCCGAGTTCGGGCGGATGGCCCGCGAGAACGGGAATCGCGGCACCGATCATGGTCACGCGGGCGCGCTGTTCGTGATCGGCGGACACGTCAAGGGCGGCAAGGTGCACGGGCGGTGGCCGGGTCTCGAGCAGGAGCAGCTCTTCGAGGGTCGCGACCTCGCGCTCACTACCGATTTCCGCTCTGTATTTGCCGAAGTCGTGTCGGACCACCTCGGGGCCCGCGCCCTCGACCGCATCTTCCCGGGCTTTGCCGCCGCGCCACGGGACTTCCTCGGGCTCGTTTAGCTTCGGATAGACCTCTGTTTGGGTCGAGGCACAGTTCCGTAACTGCACGCGCGCGAAGCGCGCGGCGGGTGTCAGCCCGAACGGTGCGTCTCGCCACGAACTTCAAGTGCGCTGCTCTGTGACGCACGCAGTGGATCAACAGATCTATGTTGGAGAGGCGGTGTGTCCCCGTAGGCCGCTTTGCAAAGCGAGCGCGAGGAGAAGACCCGCGACCGAGCAGAGCGAGGGAGCGTAGTTAGGGGCTTCGACCAAGCGAGCGTAGCGGCCGAAGGGGATACACCGCCTCGACCCGGACAGAGATCTATCGGACCACCTAGGCTGTCAGCTAGAACTTGAAGATCTTGCCGAGCGCTTTGCCGATTTTCTTCCCGAAGTCGTTCGACCAATCGCGCTGATTCTGCCAGTCGGGGTTCTGCTGATCGCCCATGTCGGGGCCGTGCTCGGGACACGGGATCGTCGGAAGTGGTAGCTCGGGCTTGTAGTACTCGTTGCGCGTCACCGGGCACCACTCGGTGGCGAGATATCCGGTCGTCGGATCGATCGTGCGCTCCACCATTCCCGCCGGCGGATTCCACGCATTCGGCGACGCAATCTCACGCCAGCCATTGAGATAGAACTCGGCCCACGCCGGGGCAGCGAGTCTGCCACCTGATGCATCACCGCTGATCGGCGCGGGATTGTCGAATCCAAACCAGAAAGCCGCGACAATCGTTGGAGTGTAGCCGACGAACCAAACGTCGGTGCCGCTGTTGGTCGTTCCCGTTTTCCCGGCGACGAGTCCTCTCACGCCATACTCACGTATGGCTTTGCCGGTGCCATAGTCGACGACCGATTGCAGCATCGACGTCACCTGGTACGCATCGCGGGGATCC
>QHVA01000031.1 GCA_003223425.1 Gemmatimonadota bacterium | reverse complement strand
CGCACTGGACGCGGCTGCCCTGAACGTGGATCACCGGGGCGCCACAGGCCTCGCCGATTACCTGCGCGGAGAGCTCAGCATCAAGTGACGACAATCATCAACGTCCCGCATTCACTCGAGGACAAATCTTTCGAGCAGGTGCTGGACCAGGTTGCGCCGTTGCCGCTCGACGAGAAAATCATCGTCGACACCCGACATGCGCGGTGGGCGTCCCCCTATGGATTGACAGCGCTGTTGGCGCTCGCGCAGTCGCGCGCAGAGCGGCCGATTCTCTATGTACCCGAGGCCGACAACGTCAGCAGCTACTGGTCGAGGATGGATTTCTTCAAGCATGCGGCAGAGCTGTATGAGCTGCAGGGGCGCGTAAGAACCGCCCGAGCCGCGGAGACGAGCGTGCTTCTTGAAGTGACCTCCATCTCAAAAAGCGATGACGTTCACGACGTGGTGGACAAAATCCAGCAGCGTGCACAGGATGCTCTGGTGAAAAACCTGAACCTCGACGCAAAGATCACCATGCGCTTCACGATGGCGTTGTCGGAAGTCTGTCAGAACATCGTCGAGCACGCCGGCAGGGGCGGCTGGGTTGCCGTTCAGACCTACACCTGGCGAGTGCGCCTCGGCGGACGCAAAGTCGTCGTGATCGCCGTCGCGGATCCGGGAATCGGATTCAGGGAGTCGCTCGAGTCCGCTCCATCATTTCAGAGGAAGGAACGCTGGGACGATGGGCAGGCGCTGGAAGAGACTGTGATGCGCGGCGCATCCCGGTTCAGAGATCCCGGCCGCGGTCAAGGCCTTGCCGGAGTGAGGCGTTTTGTGGGAAACTGGGATGGCAAACTTTCGATCCGCAGCGGTACCGCCCGCATCGCCGTCTTGCCGAAGGGCGATTGGGACGAGGACGAGCCACTGCTCGAAAACCTTTCATATTTTCCGGGCGCGCAGGTGCAAATAACCATTCCGGAGCGGGTGGCTTGATCAATCACATCGACGTGAGCTCGATGCTGCGCAAGAGCGTTTGCGAGCTCTACTCGAATCTCGTTACACGTCCCACTGGCGCGGCGGTTCGATGCGAGATCGAGCAGGAACTCGACCGCATCGGGGACCGCGCGCTCACAGTGATCGACTTCTCTCACGTCGGACTGCTCGATTTCTCCTGCGCCGACGAGATCGTGGCGAAGCTGCTGCTGCAATACGTGAGCACCGACGCGCCACGACGCGAGGTCTACTTTCTGTTCCGGGGGATCAGCGAATCGCATATGGAAGCGATCGAAGCGGTGCTGGAGCGTCATCGCCTCGCGCTGGTCACGCAGCACACCGACGGCCGGTCTCGGCTGGTCGGGATCATCGACCTCGAGGAGCGTCGGGCCTGGGAGATCATCTCGCAATTGGGGGCGGGCGCGAGCTCCGACGTCGCAGATGCGATCGGACTTTCCCGCGACGACGCCGAGCGGACACTGGACAAGCTCTGGCGCCGCCGCCTCCTCATCCGTCACGACAACGGATATGTCGCCGTGGGAAGCGCCAGCGCCCCGTCGGAGCCGATGAGACTCGACGCATGATGGAAGGCTTCCAGCCCTGGCTAATGGTTTCGCAGTACATCGCGACCCGTTCCGGCGACGCCGACCGTGGCCCGCTGGTCCGCCTTCATCCCTCGGAAGCGCGAAAGCGCCTGCTCGAGGATGGCGAGTTGGTTTGGGTATATGGTCCGAGGCGTCACGAGCTGGCGGTATTGGTCGTCGATGACACAGTGAGCCCGGGGAATGTCGTCGCCCGCGACATCCTGGGGATCGCCCCAGCGGAGATCGTTCGCGTCGTGAAGCACGACTTCGACGCGGGACGCAGTACAAGCAACCTCGGATAGGAGAGCTCGTGGCGGAAGTGACACGCAAGCTGGGACTGTCGACAACGGCGATTCACGGCGGCGCGCCACGGCCTACTCCGGGAACGGGCGTCGCGTCTCCGCTCGTCCAGGCGGTCAACTACGTGCAGGAAACCGGAACGAGCGAAGGGCTCCGTTACACTCGCTACGGAAACACACCGAATGCCGAGCTTGTTCAGCGCCGGCTCGCACAGCTCGAAGGATCCGAGGCGGCGCTCGTTCTATCGAGCGGAATGGGCGCAACGTCGTGTGCGATGCTTGCTCTGCTCCGCACTGGCGACCACCTCGTCTCCAGCTCGTGGATCTACGGGGGAACGCGCAAACTCTTCAGCGAAGACATCCCTGGAATGGGGATCGAAGTCACATTCGTCAATCCACTCGAGCCACGCGGGTGGCGAAAAGCTCTGAGAAAAACGACGAGGGTGATCTTTCTCGAAACGCCAGTAAATCCGACCTGCCGGGTGCTCGAGCTCAATTCGCTCCAGAGCCTCGCGCACTCGGAGGGAATAGCGCTTGTAGTCGACTCGACATTCGCGAGTCCCGTCAACTTCCGCCCCATCGAGCACGGCGTCGACGTTGTCATCCACTCGGCCACCAAATATCTGAACGGACATCACGATATCCTCGCCGGCGTGGTGTGCGGCAACGAGCCATTCATCGATGAAGTTCGGCAGAAGATGATGGTGTGGGGTCAGGCGCCGGATCCATTCGCGTGCTGGCTTCTCGAGCGGGGGCTGAAAACGATCGACGTCCGAGTGAAGCGGCAGAACGAAAACGCGATGGAAATCGCGGAGTGGTGCTCCAAGCGCCCTGAGATCGCGAAAGTGCACTATCCCGGCCTGCCGAGCCATCCCGATCATGAGATCGCCAAGACACTACTCGATGGATTCGGTGGAATGCTGGCTATCGAGCTCAAAGGCGCCGGCCCCGCCGCAATCCGTTTCATACACGCGCTAAAACTGTTCACCTACGCAGCCAGCCTCGGCGGCGTCGACTCACTCGTGATCGAGCCGCGCTACAGCTCGCACGAGTTCATGACACCCGATGAGCGCGCCAAAATCGGGATTCCCGACGGCTTTCTCAGACTGAGCATCGGGATCGAGAACGCCGAAGATCTCATAGCCGACATAGAGCAGGCGCTTCAGCAGTAGGATGATCCGTCTCACCGAAGTCGCCAAGGAATACCCGCGGTCGGGTGTCGCGCTCGCGCACATAAGCTTTCAGGTGAAGAAAGGCGAGTTCGTCTTTCTCACCGGGCCGAGCGGATCGGGAAAGACCACGATCCTGAAGCTGCTCTACATGGACGACAAGCCGAGCGAAGGTGAGGTGTGGATCAATGGCGTCAGCTCGAGGAACGCGAGTGGACGCGAGATCTCCCGACTTCGGCGCCGAATAGGAATCGTCTTTCAGGATTTTCGGCTGCTCGAGGATCGCACCGCCGAAGCGAACGTACGCTTCGCCCTCGAGGTCACCGGCGCACCAAAAGCGACCATTCGCTCCAAAGTCGCGCGTGTTCTGACGCAAGTGGGCCTGTCATCGAAGGCGACGAGTTTTCCGCGCGAGCTTTCAGGGGGGGAGCAGCAGCGGGTAGCAATCGCGCGCGCGCTCGTCAACGATCCGTTCGTTCTGATCGCCGACGAGCCCACCGGAAACCTCGACGAGCGCGCGACACGCGGCGTTTTCCAGCTTCTTCGAGATATCAATGCCTCGGGAACGGCTGTGATCATGGCCACTCATGATCTCGATCTCGTCCGCCGCTCGAATTATCGAACGATCGAGCTCAACCACGGGCGCGTAGTCTTCGACTCCGCCGAATCGCCGGCATCGGCGCGGCCATTCGACGAGCCGCTGCCCGCGTTCGACACGCCCAGCGGTTCGACAGAGGCCATCTAGATGCGGTCCGCCCGTGAAGCGCTGACGGCTTCCCGCCGCGCGCCGCTGTTGAGCGCGCTCGGCGTAGTGACGATTGCGTTCTCACTGTTCGCGTTCGGACTCTTCGGTCTCGTAGCGATCAACATTCGCAGAGCGCTGGAACAGGTAGAGGAGCGCGTCGAGGTGCGAGCGTTCCTAAGCGACAGCGCTGATATCGAGCAGGTCGCGGCTGCAATGAAGGACGTGGGAGACTTTCCCGAAGTCCTGAGAGTCGATTATGTCTCGCAGGAGAAGGCTCTCGAGCGCGCGCGCAAAGAGATGGGCGAATTCGCCGATGTATTCGAGGCGGGCGTTCTTCCTGCTTCCATTGAAGTCCATCTGCGGCCCGGCATGCGCAGCCCGGCGGTCGTCAAATCCGTTGCCGATCGGATCAAGACCTATCACTTCGTCGACGACGTCCGCTATGGCGAGGAGTGGGTCGAGAAGCTGTATCGCCTGCGAAACATCGCCACGGTCGCTGGAATCGCGCTCGGGGTCGCCTTCGCTGCAGTCGCAGTCATCATCATCGGTGCCACGATCCGGATGACCGTGCTTGCCCGGGCGAAGGAGATCTCCATCATGCGACTAGTCGGGGCCACTGACATGTTCATTCGCCTTCCCTTCCTCATCGACGGGCTCGTCAAAGGAGTGTTGGGCGGACTGCTGGCACTTCTCTTCGTCTGGATCGCAAACAGAATCGTCAACGAGTACTTCATTCAGACGATCTTCTTCGATCGCCAGATGATTTTCGTCGGGGTAGTGGGCGGCGCGATGATGGGCGTACTGGGAAGTCTCGTCTCGGTTGGCAGGCATCTACAGCGGGTATGATCGCCAAGCTGTGCGCGGCAGGCTGCTGCCTACTGCTTATCTCTTCGCGGCTGTCGGCGCAGCAGACCGAAAGCGCAGAGGCGCGAATCAATGCCCAACGTGACGAGCTGGTGCGCATTCGTGCCGAGCGCGACGAGCTCGAGAAAAAGATGAGCGGGCTGCAGAACACGGCGCACGAGCTGCGCGACGAAGTGAACCTTCTGGACAAGCAGCACGACGCGACTGCGCGCATGGTGACGTCTCTCGAGCAGCAGCTGGTCGCAATCACCGACGAGGTACAGTCGACAACGACCGACCTTCAGAACTCCGAGCGCGAGGCTGCCACCAAGCGTACTGTGTTACAGCGACGACTGATCGAGATCTACAAAAGAGGTCCGCTCTATCCTGCCGAGGTCCTGTTCTCTGCGCAGTCTGTTGGACAGCTCGTTGCGAGGTACAAGTACCTGCACCTGCTGGCGCTTAGAGACAAAGGATTGGTGCACCGACTCGACGAGCTGCACGACAAGATCGAGTCGCAGCACATCCAGCTGGTTCGGCTGCAAAGCAGTGTCCTCGAGAACCGTTCCGAAAAGGAGCAGGAAGCTGCTCGCCTGGGGGAACTGGAGCGACAACAGGCCCGGAATCTGGTGCGGGTGCAGGAAGACACAAAGCGCACGAAAGCGCGTCTCGCAGAGCTCGAGAAGAGCGAGGCTCGATTGAACAACTTCATCGCGTCGTTCGAGGCCGAGCGTAGAAGAGCTGGCGCGCGGGCTGGTGCGGCGGCGCTAACGCCAAGCTCTATCCGTACTACGGATATCGGGCGGCTGGATTGGCCAGTGAACGGCGCGTTTCTATACCGGTTTGGCCGGTACGTGAATCCCAACAACACGACTACGAGGTGGAACGGCATAGGGATCAGCGCGCCAGCCGGCACCGCCGTGAAATCAGTCTCCGCGGGCATGGTCGCGTACGCTGGCCCGATGGGAACGTACGGCAACACAGTAATCCTCGAGCACGGTGGCGGCGATTATTCGGTCTACGGCTCGCTCGAGAAGATCGAAGTTCGGAAAGGAACGCGGGTGATCAAGGGCCAGGCGATCGGGACCGTCGGTACGAGCGATCCGGCTCTTGGGTCTCACCTGCACTTCGAGATCAGAAGAGGGGGGCCGGCGGTTGATCCGGCGGAGTGGTTGAGGGCAGCGCGCTAAGATTTCGACGAAGCTACCGGCCGGACGGGAACGGCAGTTCCCCACGCGACGACTTATAGCAGCGTGCCGTGAAGGATTAGAAACGCAACCGAGAAGTAAATCACGAGTCCGGTGACATCGACGAGGGTCGCCACGAACGGGGCCGAGGCACTCGCTGGATCAAATCCGATGCGCTTCAGAAGAAATGGGAGCATCGATCCGGCAAGTGATCCGAATGCAACGATTCCCACCAGCGCCAACCCGACCGCGATCGCGAGCAGAAAATAGTGCGGCCCATAACTGAAGATGCCTATGTTCTGCCACAGCACTATCCGAGTGAAGCCGATCACGCCGAGGATCGCGCCTAGCACCAGTCCAGTCGGGAGCTCGCGAAGTGCGATCCGCCACCAGTCGCGGAGCTTGAGCTCCTGAAGGGCGAGCGCACGAATCACGAGTGACGTGGCTTGCGAGCCAGAGTTACCACCCGAGCTCATGACGAGCGGGATGAACATTGCCAGCACTGCGGCTCGCTCGATCTCGCCCTGAAAGCGTTGCATCGCAGTCGCCGTCAGCATCTCGCTCAGGAAGAGCGCGCAGAGCCAGCCGGCACGCTTTCTGATCATCTCCCCAAATCCGATTTCCATGTACGGTGCGTCGAGGGCTTCCATACCACCGAATCGCTGCACGTCCTCCGTTGATTCTTCCACCAGAGCATCGATCACATCGTCGACAGTGACGATGCCGAGCATTCGCCGCTGGTCATCGATCACGGGAATGGCGAGGAGGTTGTACTTGGAGATGAGTCGCGCTGCCTCCTCACGATCGATGTCGGCGGTCACGGTAAGCGGCGATCGCCTGGCCCCTACATCGAGCACGTTGTCATCACGCTGCGCCGTCATCAGCTCGCGCAACGACACGACGTGGACCAATGCCTGAGTGGTCGGGTCGACGATGTAGATGGCGTAAACAGTTTCCTTTCGTCCTCCGACTTCGGCGATGAGAACCAGTGCCTGGCTGACAGTCCAGTCCGACGGAACGCTCACGAACTCAGTTGTCATGATGCCGCCCGCGGTTTCGGGCGGGTAACTGAGCAGCTTTTTGAGTGAGGCTCGCGTAGCCTCGCTCAGCGTTGCGAGGAGCCTCGACCGATCCTCCGGCGGCACCTCACGAAAAAGATCCGCCTGCTGATCGGCGGACATGGCTTCGATGAGCGGACCAACCTTGCGCGGCTCGATGCGTTGGATGATTGCGCAGCGGTGACGCGTCAGCTCCGGCTCGTCGAAGACCCGGACTGTAAGCTCGAATGGCAGCGAAGCCATCACCTTCGCCGCCGCTTCGGGTGGCAGCTCACGCAGTGCTTCCGCTATGTCAGGAGCACGCAGCTCGCCAAGGGCTTCCTGCAGCTCCTCGGGATCCGTGTGAACGAGGTAGAGCAGCTGCGCAATTGTATGAGGAGAGATTTCAATCATTTGAAGTAATCAACAATTATTGGACGACCGGCGTACGAGTCTGTCAGAATGCCGAAAGGAAACGGTGCCCCCGGATGCTCCTGAATTTTGGCTCGGGGCCGATCCCGATTACATTTCGCGAGCTTCTCTACCACAGGAAACGACAGAGTGGGTAGACGCGTTTCGGGAATTGTCCGTGGGTGGATCTTCGCTGCCGCGCTCGCGCAAGCAGCTGCGCCCGGCGTCATAAGCGTCATTGACGCGTCGGCAGCGGGTGAAGTCGCGGCGGCTGCCGTTCGGCCTCACGCCGAAGACCACAGCACCCCGCGCTGCCCGCGCGTCCACCAGGAAGAGAATTGCGCGCTCTGTCAGTTCGTTGCCGGCGCCCTAGCGACGACTGCCAATCAGCCGTCCCCACTTCCTCCACCAGCTAGACCTCTCCACGTTGTCCGCCGTCTCCCACTCTGCCCCGAGTGGCTGAACGACGGCGCTCCAAGCCTCCCCCGGGCGCCTCCCACGCTGGCGTAATCCAAACGCGACCCGCTGAAGCTGACGCGCTCCAGCGAGACCGCACATCTGGATAACGCACGCCGATGACATACCGTGTCGGCGTTCAACTGGCACCCCAAATCGAGGCTATTCATGTCCTTCCCATCACAACGGACACAACGCGCGATTGCGCGCTTATCAATACTTGCCGCAGCTCTTTTCATTGTAGACCCGCGCCAGGCCGCGGCCGATCCGGTTCGTTCGACGAACGCAGACATCACTGGCGTTGTTACCGACGCGGGGAGCGGTCAGCCGCTTCCGTCCGCAGAAGTCAGCGTTATGAGTGGAACGCAGGTAGTATCAAACGCTTCTACAGACGCATTCGGACGCTACACGGCGCACAATATCGCGCCCGGAACTTATACCGTGACTGCGCGCTTCCTGGGTTTCAGTCCCGAGTCCAAAACGATTACGGTGGGCGACAGCAATGCGGATATCAGGGTTGATTTTTCTCTCAACGCCGTCGCCATAAGTCTTCAGGGTGTTACCGTCACCGCTTCGGTTCCGCTTGCCGTCGACACTCGCACTGGAGATCAACGATTCAAGCAGGATCAGTATCACGGTGCTCCGAACAACACGACGTCGCAAATCCTGCAACAATCTATTGCCGGTGCCGCCCGCGCTCCGACCGGCGAGGTTCACATTCGCGGGCAGCACGCCGAATACACCTATTACGTTGATGGCGTACCCGTGCCGGCCGGCATATCAGGCAGCCTCAACGAGCTGTTCGAGCCGGCCGTCGTGAACGAGATCGATTTCATCACTGGCGGCTGGGACGCGGAATACGGGAACAAGAACGCGGCTGTCGTAAACATCACTACGCGGATTCCCGCCGGCGGCCTGCATTATCAGCTCAATGGGTTCGGCGGCAACTACAACGGCTACGGTCAGGGTCTGAGCGCCAGCACCAATGCCGGAAAGCTCGGCTATTTCTTTTCGGGCTCGCATCAGACGACAGACATGCGCCGCGAGCCGGTGATCCTGGATCCAACTACGAACGAAGTAGAGAACTTTCACAATCACGGTGAGGACTGGTACGGATTTGGAAAAATCCAGTTCACGCCGAGTCTCAACGATGTATTCAACTTGGAGGCGAACCTTTCGACGACGAAGTTCCAGGTCCCCTTCGACACAGCCGGAAACACACAGCAGGACGACAACCAGCGCGACATCAACAGCTTCGTAAACTTCGGGTGGCGGCATCAGTTCGCCGGACCCGAATACACCGGAGGCGGAAACGCCGCAAACGTCGGCGGCGCACCGGAGCTTTTCTTCGGCCTCTTCTATCGTCACGGTGGCCTCCGCTACACCCCGGGCGCGAACGACGCTCCGCAATTCATTTTCTTCCCCGACCCGACGCCTTACAACATCCGCGAAAACAGAAACTTCAATTCGCTTGGCGTGAAGGCAGACTATTCGATCCATCCCGCACGCGAGATGGAGATCAAGTTCGGAACATTATCGAGCGTCACTCGCGGGCGTGAGGATTTCTCCACCACGGATGCGAGCGGAAATCCGGGGCCTGCATCTAACTCCGATCTGAGAGGAGGGGACGCCGGCGGTTATGCTCAGTTAGCGTACTCGCCAGTCGAGGTGTTTGAGATCAGAACGGGGGTCCGCTACGATGCGCACAACGCGCCGTTCGCCGCAACGCAGTCGCAGTGGAGTCCGCGGGTGCGCCTCAACTTCTTCCCCAGCCCGGCGAACACGCTTTACCTGTATTACGGGCGCTTATTCCTCCCGACCAACGTCGAAGACCTGCGCGCGATCACCAGCGTTGCGCAGGGCGGCGTCGCGACAGAGCCGACACTTCCCGAGCGCGATCATTTCTACGAGGCTGGTTACGTGCACCGCTTCCCGTTCGGCCTCGTATCCAAGTTCTCCGGGTATTACAAGCAGAGCTCGCCCGGTATCGACGACAACACTGTTCCGGGATCTGCGATAGTCACGTCGGTTAACATCGCCAAGGTGAAAATCGCAGGCATCGAGACGGTACAAGAGATCCGTCCCCCCGGACCGTTCTCTGCGTATCTCAACGTCGCGCTCAATCACGCCTACGGACGCGGGCCAATTACAGGCGGATTCTTCCCGACCGACGAGCCACAAGGTTTCTTTGACCTGGATCACGACCAGCGCCTGAGCGTTCTCGGTTCGGCTACGTATTCGTTACGTCAGGCGTACGCGAGCCTCACCGGCATCTACGGCTCCGGTCTGACCAACGGCGTCGATCCCGCCGACTGTAATTGCTCCTACGGTACTGGACTCTTTGATTTCAACCGAGGCATCAAGGTGAAGCCCAGCTTCATTCTGAACGGAAGCACAGGATTCTCGTTTGCTTTCGGTCGCGCGCTGGTTCGTCCCGAGTTTTACATCGACAATATCTTCGACAAGAAATACTTGCTGAAGGGTGCGTTCTTCAGTGGAGCGTCGGTGGGACGGCCGCGCATGTTTCAGTTCAGACTGAACATCGCGCAATAGCATTGCGATATGGCCCCACAGTTCTGATTCTGGCTGTGGGGCTCACGCCATCGACATTCTACGCCCGCGTGCTGCCGAAAAAACTCCAACGATGGCGAGCAGCAGCCCGGACGCGACTACAATCGCGGCACCGGTAGGCAGATCCATTTGATAGGACGCCCACAATCCCAACAGGCTCGCTGTCGCGGCAACGCCCCATCCTATTGCCAGGCGTTTGATCCAGTCCTCGGCCAACATCGTCCCACACACTGCGGGTACAATCAAATAGGAAAAGGTTAGCAGCACTCCGCCAAGGCGTACGAAGCTTACGGCTGAGTAGAAAAGGAAGTCCCACAGTCGCACGCGCACTCCACCGGCGAACGCCTCTTCGGGATCGGATGAGATGAGTACAAAGCGCCCGTGAAAGACCGCGTAGAATGCACCCAATGCGGCGAACACGAGCATCCGCTGGCCGATTTCGCCCTTCGTAACATTCAGAATGTCGCCGGTCAGGAGATGTTCCAGTTCCTCCTTTCCGCCTGCGACGCGGCTTAACAGGAGAATCACACCCGCCGCAGCCACAACGAACGTGATGCCGATGATCGCTTCCTGGGGAACAGCGGCTTTTCTTGTGGTGCGGGACCAGCTGAAGAACGCCGCGCCCAGGAATGTCACCACAAGCGAAATCCAGAACGTTATTCGGTCATCGAAGTGATATCCCATTAACAAGGCAACGCAGGTACCAAGCGTTGCGACCTGCGCGAGCGCGAGGTCGACGAAAATCACTTCGCGCTTCACCACGTGGAGGCCGAGGTAGACAAGGAGCGGCGGAAAAAGAAGGCAAGCCACGAATGGCCACTTCATTACTTCCCACGCTACCTGCCAGTCCGCGCTCATTTCTGGGCTCCGAGCCCGGTACCCAGGGCACGCACCAGGTTATCCAGCATGTCGAAATACGTCGTGGTGTTACGGACAGCACCAGGTTGCTGGGGAGTGTCGAGGACTGACGCACCCGTCTGGCGCGCAACGGTCTCGGCAGTCTTTCGGTTTTGGAACGGCTGCACGAGGATCACCTTGGCGTTGTCCCGTCTCATTTCTCCAATTACTTGCGCGAGATGTGAGGGGGACGGAGCGATTCCCGGCTTCGGCTCCAATTCGTCGACGATGGTGAAGCCAAAGCGCTGCGCCAGGTAAATGAAATCTCTGTGGTAAGTCACGATCTTGGCGCCGCGGTAAGGAGCCAGCTCCCTCTGCCACTCACCGAGCTTTGTGTCGATCCTGGCGTTGAATCGAGCAAGGTTGGCGTTGTAGGTCGCAGCGTTCTTTGGATCGATCTGCGCAAAATGGTTGGCGATGTTTCGAGCGACAATCTTCGCGCTGACGGGATCAACCATGAAGTGTGGATTGCCAAGCGAGTGAATGTCTCCCTTTGAGCGATCGAAGCTGGTCGGAATCTCGAGCAATCTGATTCCCTCGGAGGCGACGATACGACCGGGCCCACCGGCGTTGATTTTCCCGTTGCGGGCGTTCTCCAGCAGCGGGGGCAGCCATCCCAGCTCGAGCTCAGCGCCTCCTTCAATCAGCGCGTCGGCGCGATTGAGCGTCACGATGAAGCTTGGCTTGGCGTCAACGAAGTGCGGATCTTCGGTTGGCTTGGCCAGGGCGACGACGTTTACTCGATCGCCGCCGATCTCCCTCGCCACCGATGCGAGGTCCGGCGTAGTCGCGACAACGCGGAGCTGGGCAGTCGCCTGTGAGGCTGCGCTCGCAATTCCTATCAGCGCGATTACGGAAATCTTATAAAAGTTCATGAGTCTCATTTGTCTTTGTCTGCGGTTGAGAATTAGAATTTGTGCGCGGCGTGGGCACCGATCAGAAACTCGAGCTGGAACCAGAGCGAATGATCTGTGCCAATTGCCTTGCGATTGTCGTAGTTGTATTGCACCCGAATTTTTGAGAACTCGGTGGGATACCAGGTAAAATTGGGGGACCACCGTGATTGATCTCGCCGCAGCTCCGACACGAATGCGGATTGATTGCCGCGCGCGAATTCGCCACGCAATCCGGCGACGATCCGTGGTTTAATACCCCACAAAACCTGCGCATATGCGCCGCCATCCTTCAGGACTTCAGTCGGCAGGATGAGCGCTGGATTGGCTTCGGCAACCCGTTGCGCCGCGTCGTAGTGCCGCCAAAGCGCCTCGCTCTGCAGCGACAGAAACGGAAAGCCAGCCTCAGCGGCAGCCGGTTTCCATTTCCAGTAAAGGTCTGCTCCGTAAATCTGCGTTTTCGCGGACGGACCGGAGTTGTTCGGACCGAAGGCCGCCGACGCGCCGAGCACTACAGTCTGTGTCTCGGTGAGATCGAACGAGGTATTTATGCGCGGCGCTATCAGCAAGTCTGAAGCATGCTGCACCTGCCGATCGTCGACGACACCCCCGTGAATCTCGGGTGAGTCCGGAGAGCGAAAGCTGGATGTCGTTCCCCCGGTGGCATTCGCAAGCGTGACGAGAGCCTCGGTATAGAAAGGGGTCGGCAGCAGCCACGAGAACCTGACCC
This sequence comes from Gemmatimonadota bacterium, assembly GCA_003223425.1. Lineage (GTDB taxonomy): Bacteria > Gemmatimonadota > Gemmatimonadetes > Gemmatimonadales > Gemmatimonadaceae > UBA4720. Next base: position 19,045 of record QHVA01000031.1, on the reverse strand, counting down.
CCTGACTGCGCAATCCATCGGGGCCGAACATCCTGTTCAGCACGAGTGGCGCATCGAGAAATGACCAGGCATGCGGGTGTTGCGGATTCTGCCGCCCGAATTCGGTGAAGAACTGCCCGAACTTGATTTGCAAATTGGCCGGCAGGGACGTCGTCAGCCCGTAAGCTTCCTCGAGCTCGATCCCGGTCTCGCCGGCGGAGTCGATCTTGAGAACAATGTTGCTGAACCCCTTGAAGTAGGGGTCCACGTTCCCGTCGAGGGAAATCTCGGCGTTCGGCATCGTGAAACCATTGACCTTCGGATCATGATCTCCGCGCTCGATCGCACCGATGTCATGCGCGGTTGACCAACCACCATCCGTCAATGCTACGAAGCCGATGTTCATGTAAGAGCCCGTCGCGCGTGGACCCTGCGAACTAACGGCGCCGCTGGTGTCGGCACCCGCGGCGCCGAGCTCCTTCTCCAGCTGCTTTACCAACGCGATCGAGTCAGCGCGGGCGATGCTGTCGGCCCGCGCAATCGAGTCTTGTTTAGATTTTGATGGGGTGACCTGCGCGCCTGCGAAGGCCGGTAGAGCGAAAAGCGCGAGCGCTATCGTTGACCGCGTGTGGTACATGAGTTCCTCAGAGAATTTTGACTAGCGACTGAACGACTGGTTCAGGATTCTCTGGGCGGCGCTCGACAGGAGTTGGAGGCGAGTTGCGGACTGGTCACGCGATGCGCGTCACACCGACGAACAGCGCGGGATATCTCGACATCTGGATTAGGCGACGCGATCGGATTTAGAGGTGCCTGAAACGAGAGCGCTGTGCAAGCAGCACAAGTGGCTTCGTTGTGCCCATGATGCAGATCAATACCTCTCTGCTCAGCGTGCGATGCCGCACTGGACTCGTCACGTGCAAGAGTGATTGACGCGCCCGATATGCCCAATTGCCCAACAATCGCCAGCAGTGCTCCCAATGGGCGAAGCCGCCACAACGCGCGACGAGTTAACGAGCAAGCACGCTTCATCTCGACTTAAGGTAGCGTTGGGCGACAAAAAGGGTAGCACTCAGATCGCGCGCGTGGCATTTTTCCATGTTCCATGAAGCGTGAAGATGCCCTTGACTACCACGCATCCGGACGCCCCGGAAAGATCGCGGTAGTACCTACCAAGCCCCTCAACAACCAACGCGATCTCGCACTCGCCTACTCCCCCGGAGTGGCGCTGCCCTGCCTCGAGATCAAGGCCAATCCGGAAGACGCGTATCGATACACGGCCAAAGGCAACCTGGTCGCAGTCGTGACCAACGGCACCGCCGTGCTCGGACTCGGCAACATTGGAGCACTGGCAGGCAAGCCGGTCATGGAGGGCAAGGGCAATCTGTTCAAGCAATTCGCCGACCTCGATGTCTTCGATCTCGAGGTGGGATCGGAGAACCCAGACGACGTGATCAAGTTCTGCCAACTGCTCGAGCCAACCGTCGGCGGAATCAATCTCGAGGACATCAGAGCGCCCGACTGTTTTTACATCGAGGAGACGCTGAGGAAGACGATGAGGATTCCCGTCTTCCACGATGACCAGCACGGGACAGCAATCATTTCTGGCGCGGCCCTGCTGAACGCACTCGAGATCGTCGGCAAGAAAATTGAAAAAGTCCGCGTCGTGTTTTCGGGCGCCGGCGCCGCCGCGATCTCCACCGCCGAGCATTACGTGCGACTCGGCGTGCCGCGCGAGAACATTCTGCTCACCGACCGCCGGGGCGTGATCTACGAGGGCCGACCCGGTGAGATCGATCCGTACAAGGCGAAGTTCGCCAACAAGACGAAAGCGCGAACCATTGCCGATGCCCTTGTTGGTGCCGATGTCTTCGTCGGACTCTCAGTGGCTGGCGCTATCACCGGAGAGATGGTCGCGAAGATGGCAAAGAAGCCGATCATCTTCGCGCTCGCGAATCCGGAGCCGGAAATTTTGCCCGACCAGGTCCGCGCCGTTCGATCGGATGCGATTATCGCCACTGGACGGAGCGACTTCCCCAACCAGGTCAACAACGTACTCGGGTTCCCCTTCATTTTTCGGGGCGCGCTCGACGCCCGCGCGACACAAGTCAACGAGGACATGAAGATGGCAGCGACGCGAGCGCTTGCGTCGCTCGCGAAAGAAGACGTTCCGGAAAGCGTGTCGCGACTCTACGGACTGCGCTCGGTGAAGTTCGGGCCCGATTATCTCATTCCCTTTCCCTTCGATCCGCGCGTGCTGCTTTGGGTTGCTCCCGCCGTTGCGTGGGCAGCCGTCGCGAGCGGTGTTGCCAAGGAGATGATTGACCTCGAGCAATACCGCGAGCAGCTGGAGCTGCGGCTCGGCCGAGCTCGCGGGATAATGCGCGGCATCATCAATCGCGCGGTGCGCGATCCGAAACGAATCGTGTTCCCGGAGGGCGAAGAGCCGAAGATCATTCGCGCAGCGCGCATGATAGTGGACGAGGGCATCGGCTCTCCTGTCCTCCTAGGTCAGCGCGGCACGATCGAGCGCATCGCCGAGGAGAACCACATCTCGCTCCGCGATATCCTGATCGACGACCCCGCGACATCGAACAGGCGCGACAAGTACGCGGACTATTTGTGGCAGCGACGGCAGCGAAAGGGACTCAGTCATGGGGAAGCGCACCAGCTTTTGTTCAACGGTAATTATTTCGGGTCGGTGATGGTCGCCTGTGGAGATGCCGATGCACTTCTCTCCGGCGTTGGGATGCATTACCCGGAGACGATTCGCCCGGCTCTCCAGGTGATCGGCGCACATCCAAAGGCCGAGATCGTCAGCGGTCTCTACATGCTGGTATTCGAGAAGCACGTTATCTTCTGTGGAGACACGACCGTCAACATCGATCCTACCGCCGAGCAGCTGGCGCAAATTGCCTACTCGGCCGGCAGGATCGTTCGCACTTTCGGCATCACGCCGAAGATCGCGATGCTCTCATTCTCCAACTTCGGATCGGTGCGTCATCCGGAAGCGGAAAAGGTGGCAACGGCAGTCGCGATTCTGAGGAAGCGGGATCCTGCGCTCGTGGTCGATGGCGAGATGCAGGCTGATACGGCGATGGACGAAAACATTCTCCGCTCGGCGTATCCGTTCAGCATCCTGAAGGAGCGGGCGAACGTACTGATATTCCCCAACCTCAGCGCGGGAAATATCGCTTACAAGCTCCTCCACCATCTGGGCGGTGCGACGACAATCGGGCCGATCCTGCTGGGTATGAATCTTCCCGTGCATGTCCTGGAGCAGGGAGCCGACGTACAGGATATCGTGAATATGGCCGCTGTGGCAGTGATCGATGCCCAGCAGCGGATCAATGAGAGGAAGTCCCCGTAATGGCAACTGAAATAAGACCGCAGCGCAAATCAGTCGCGACGGAGAGCCGAACTGAATTGGCACGCCAGGGACTCAACCCGCGCGGTGAGGTCCACTGGAATTTGATTGCGCCCGAGCTGTTTCAGGCAGCAGCGCGTAGGGGAGAGGGCGAATTTGCGGACATGGGTCCTTTCGTCGCGGTTACGACACCGCACACGGGACGTTCTCCAAACGACAAGTTTGTGGTGAAGGAGCCCGCCTCGGATAAGGATGTCGACTGGGGAAAGGTCAACCAGCCGCTCTCGAGCGAGAAATACCAGCTGCTGTTGAAGGATGTTCGCAGCTATCTGAACGACGCCGGTGAGCTTTTCGTCGAGGATCTTTACTGTGGGGCCGATGCATCATATCGGTTGTCCGTGCGCTACGTATCACCAAATGCGTGGCACATGGCGTTCGTGCGCAACATGTTCATCCGGCCCGAGCTGACCGACCTGCCGACGTTCGATCCCAACTTCACCGTTTTGCACGCGCCGGAGTTCGAGGCCACTCCCAGTCGGCACGGTACGCGATCAGGGACTTTCATCGTTCTCAGCGCTGCGGATCGTACGATACTGATCGGCGGCACTCGCTACGCCGGTGAGCTGAAGAAGTCGATGTTCACCGTCATGAACTATTTTCTTCCAAAACAGGGCGTGCTCTCGATGCATTGCTCTGCCAACGTCGGGAAGTCTGGTGACACCGCGCTGTTCTTCGGTCTTTCGGGAACTGGCAAGACAACGCTTTCGGCAGATCCAAATCGAGGTCTCATCGGAGACGACGAGCACGGATGGTCCGAGGATGGTGTCTTCAACTTCGAGGGCGGCTGCTACGCGAAAGTGATTAACCTGTCCCCGGAAAGCGAGCCAGACATCTATCGCACTACGCAGATGTTCGGAACGGTGCTCGAGAACGTCGTGCTCGATCCGGCAACGAAGCGGGTACGGTTCGCCGACCAGTCCATCACGGAGAATACCCGTGCTTCTTATCCACTTCACTACATCCGCAATCACGTAGAGGGCGGTCGCGGCGGACATCCGAAGAACGTCGTCTTCCTGACAGCGGACGCCTTCGGCGTCCTGCCGCCGATCGCCAAGCTGACGCCACAGCAAGCGATGTATTATTTCCTGTCCGGCTACACCGCGAAAGTCGGCGGCACAGAACAGGGAGTGAAGGAGCCGCAGCCGACGTTCAGTGCTTGTTTCGGAGCCGCGTTTCTGGTCTGGCATCCAACAAAGTACGCGAAGATGCTGGGCGAGCTTCTCCGCAAGCACAAATCGAACGTCTGGCTGATAAATACAGGCTGGAGCAGCGGACCACCCGGCGTCGGCAAGCGAATCAAGCTCGAATACACGCGCGCGATCGTGCACGCTGCGCTTGCCGGCGATCTCGACAAGGTGAAGACGCAAACAGATCCCGTGTTTGGCCTCGCGGTGCCGACCGAGATCAAAGGCGTGCCAGCCAAGGTGCTCAATCCGCGCGCGATCTGGCCAGATCCCGCTAGCTACGACGGACAGGCGAAGAAGCTCGCCGCGATGTTTCGAGAGAACTTCGCAAAATTCGGAAGCGTCGAAGCAGCGATCAAGAACGCCGGCCCGAAGGGCTGACGCCTAGCAAACCAGAGGGACGGCGGGCGGTGCGCTTCGAGATTCTGCGCGACCCCGTCTGGAACAACATCCGCGTCGACGACCTGACGCTCGAGCTCGTCGATACCGAGGTATTCCAGCGACTCCGATACGTTCGTCAGCTCGGATGGACGTACCTCGTTTACCCGGGCGCCACGCATTCACGATTCGAGCATGCGCTGGGAACGCACCACCTCTCGCGTCGCACTCTGGCGCTCCTTTGCGAGGCAGAAGACTCGACTTCGATCGGCGAAATCGATCAGGCGATAGTCAGATCAGCCGCGTTGCTCCACGACGTTGGACACTATCCCTTCTCGCACGCGCTGGAGGAGATCGGCGCGCTCCACCACGAAGATGTCGCTCGCCCTCTCATCACCGAGGGGAGCGTCGCGATGCTGCTCTCTTCGCGCCTTGGCAGCGATGCACCGCTCAAAGTTTTTGACCTGATTCGCGGCCGCAGCGACAGCCCGCTGCAGGGACTCATCTCGGGCTCGCTCGACCTGGACAAGATCGAGTACCTGAAGCGCGATGCTTTCATGTGCGGCGTTCCCTATGGAGAGATCGATGTTGACCGGCTAACCAATTCGCTGGTGCTGGTGGATGATCCGGAGACCAACCGCCGCTCGTTGGGTGTGCAGGAAAAGGCTTTGTCGGCGCTAGAATCTCTGCTCTTCGCAAAATATCAGATGTACCGAAACGTCTATTGGCATCACGCCGTGCGCAGTGCTACGGCGATGTACAAACGACTCGTCGAAGACGCAGTGAGAGCTGACGTCGTAGGTGTGGAATCGCTCGCTCGCTACACCGACGAGGGTTTGATGCACCGATTGGAAAGCGAGAGGCCCACGCCCCTGTTGTCAGCGCTCAAGGAGCGCAGGCTCTACAAGCGCGCGGTGGAATGGCCAGCCGCCGACCTGGACGATGGGCTCGAGTGGATCGCGACCGACAGGAAGCGCGTCGCAGACATCGAGAGCTCGTTAGCGAGCAAGTTTGGGCTCGCGCCCGGTGAGCTGCTGCTGGATTATCCAGTGAAGACCGAGATGCTGGGGCTGGACATTCCGGTCCTGAGACGAAGCGGCGCCGTGGAGCGGCTTACTGGCGAGGGCTGGACCGGCACGATCAATCTGCCGACGCTGTCAGAAGAATTGTATAAGAGCGCGAGATGGCTCCGCGTCTTTACCGCGAAGCGTGTGACGCTGGACTCCAGTCGTGTGCGCGAGGTGCTGGAACGATCCCGCTGACCCCGCGATATAAGATGAATGCGCGTATCGAAATTGTTTATAGCCACTGCGGTCACTCTTCTGGTTGGGGGCGGCTGCGTAGTTCCTGTTGGCGCTCCACCGATTGCGCGATCAACTGCGCCAAACTCCCGCGCCTACGGCGCTGCGGAAGCGCGCATCTTCGATCTGATCAACGCAGAACGGCGGCATAGCGGATTACCACCGCTCATCTACAATGAGCAGCTCGATCGAATGGCGAAGATCCAGGCTGAGAACATGGCGCGCTTCCAGAAAATGGCGCACACGATTCCGGGCGCGCAGCTCCCTACCTTGGGCGATCGCGCCCGTTACGTCGGCTATCCCTACGGCCGCCTCGCTGAGAACGTAGCGCTGGGGTATCCGAACGCGGAAACCGTCGTCGAGGGCTGGATGAACTCGACGGGTCACCGTCGAAATATCCTTGATGGCAGCGTAGTGGAGACCGGGATTGCGGTAGCGCGATCTTCCGCGGGCGGTCTCTACTACTGCCAGGTTTTCGGCCGACGGCTGAGCTCTCTCTAGGCCATTCCAGCCGCAGACAACGCCTGTTTCTGAGCGCCTTTCCCACAGGGTAACTCCTTGTCTGGCAAGGTCTTATAGAGGGCCTGCTGATGAGGTCGTAAAATGTGACCTCACGGTCACGAAAACAGTCCTCTTGGCATGAGCCGACTCACGTTCGCAACTGCCCTCCTGCTCGCAGTACCGACCTCTTCCTTTGCGCAGCAGGCGCTCAACGCTTCCAACGACACCGGTCCTCTTTCGGACGCCATTTTCGAGACGAAGGACGCGGCGGTAGTCACGGCTGGACTCGTCCCTCTCTCGAGGTCCGCGCTCGGCAAGGCTGAACGCGAAGTGCGAATATGGTACTCGGGTTTTGGAAACCCACAGTATCTCGTGATCATCAAACAGAACGGGGCCAGCACGACCGGTAGACTGATCCTCTGGTGGGACCAGTACTACGAGACCACTCCAGCCTCGGCCGATGTTCGCGTCGACAACTTCGTGCGCAAGGGCTACGACTGCGGTCCAATCTCGAAGCGCGACTCGCATTTCGGAGAGGACCGCTGGGTCAGCTCTGTTTGCGAGGCGAAGCTGAAAGGCGTGCCCGACTGGAAGGCATTCCTCTCTGAAGTTGAGGCGCATGCGCTTCCTCAAAGCAGCGCCGCTGCGTCAGACGATCAGTCTGGGGGCAGCGAGAATTGGGGTATCACCGTCGAGCGCAGGTCCGGCGCGAGCTACGGCGTCTCTCACTACCGCACTGCTCTGACCTTCGGTGCGCCGGAGCCAGGCCGCGGACCCAAGCTCCAGGACATGGTCAACGCTCTTGCCGCAACGGCCAAGCGCGAGCCAGCGGTCGCACAGCACTAGCCCACCAGCCGCCGGCGCGGCCGGCCTCTACATTCTGGCTTTACTATGCTGCGCTAATCGCGCAGCTGCGGCAATCGCTCGTACAATCTCAGCGACTGCGGATTCGCGAGCGCCTCGGTGTTCTTGACCGGTCGCCCGTGAATCACCTCGCGCACGGCGAGCTCGCTGATCTTGCCGCTGATGGTGCGCGGGATGTCCTCGACCTGAATGATTTTCTTCGGCACGTGCAGTGGCGTGGTGTTCTCGCGCAACTGGGTCGTAATTCGCTCGCACAAGGTCTCGTCGAGTGTCAATCCGGGCTGAAGCTTTACGAACAGCACGATGCGCACATCACCGGACGATCCGCCATCAATTTCCTGACCGACTGCTACGCTCTCGAGCACCTCAGGTAACTGTTCAACCTGTCTATAGATCTCGGCTGTCCCAATTCGTACGCCGCCCGGATTTAGCGTGGCGTCGCTGCGTCCGTAAATGATGTAGCCGCGATGGCGGCTAATCTCCGCCCAGTCGCCATGGCGCCATATCCCGGGGAAATACTCGAAGTACGCGGCGCGGTACTTGGAGCCATCCTGGTCGTCCCAGAATGCTACCGGCATACTGGGAAACGGTCGAGTACAAACCAGCTCGCCCGGAATGAGCCTCACCGGTCGTCCTCGATCGTCGAAAACGTCTACCGCCATGCCGAGTCCGGGCGTCTGAATCTCTCCCCGATAGACCGGCAGTATCGGATTGCCCAGCACGAAGCAGGAGATGATGTCGCTGCCGCCGCTGATGCTGGCGAGGTGCACGTCTGTCTTGATTTTCTTGTAGACGTAGTCGAAGCTGTTGTGCGGCAGCGGACTTCCCGTCGAAAGAATCGCTTTTAGTGTCGACAGATCGTGAGTCTTGCGTGGCTCCGTGCCGCTCTTCTCCAGCAGCGCCAGGTATTTTGCGCTGGTGCCGAAGACGGTGATGCCTTCCTTCTCCGCCATGTCCCACAGAATTTCCGGTTTCGGCGACAATGGCGCACCATCGTAGAGCACGATCTTTACACCGACGGCGAGCGAGCTGAGGAGCCAGTTCCACATCATCCAGCCGCATGTCGTGTAATAAAAGATGCAGTCTTCGCGCTTGAGGTCGGTGTGGAGGATCAGTTCTTTCAGGTGTTGGAGCAGCGTGCCCCCGGCGCTGTGCACCATGCACTTGGGCAATCCCGTCGTGCCAGACGAGTACATGATGTACACGGGGTGGTCGAACGGAAATCGCTCGAAGCTCATTGCTTTGGGATCGAGCGGCTCCGTGGCAGGTGCGGCAGAAGGCACCGCCATTCCTCCACGAATAGGCGTCTTCAAAGCGTCGCCTGTGATGCGGCTCAAACCACCGGGCGGCGTTCGACGGTACCCCTCCATTGGCGTGGTTCTGTAACCCTCCGGCGGCGTGCTCTGACTGCCAACCAGAGCCCACTGCGCAGCGATGAACCGTGACCACAGTGTTCCCTTTCGGACCCCGTCGAGATCCGGCATCTGTCGCCTGTACGGCGTTACGACTACGTGCTCGAGTGTCGGTATTCGGAAGGCAATTTGCCTGAGACGCGGCAGCAGATCGATCTCTTTGCCATTGTATAGATATCCGTCCGCGGCGAAAAGGATCTTTGGCTCGATCTGACCGAAGCGATCCATCACACCCTGGGCGCCAAAATCGGGAGAGCACGAGGACCAGATGGCGCCAAGTGATGTCGCAGCAAGCATGGCGATGACAGCTTCGGGAATGTTGGGCAGCCAGCCAGCTACTCTGTCGCCCGGCCGCACACCGGCCGCCTCGAGAGCGAGAGCGAGTGTTCCTACGGCCTCCCGTAATTCGCGGTAACTAATTGTCCGCTGGTGCCCTTCCTCGTTCCACGACGACAGCGCCGGCGCGTCATCGGTGAAGCGAAGAAGATTCTCGGCAAAGTTGAGACTGGCGTCGGGAAACCAGCGCGGTCCCTTTTCCGGATCGGGCGGACCCATGTTGTCGAGCCCGACGCCGACGCGCTCGGCGCCGCCGCCAGTGCCGCGGTGTCCGATGATTCCGCAGAATCTCCAGGTGAGCGACCAGAATCGCTCCGGATTATCGACCGACCATTTGTGCAGCTCCCAATAGGAATCGGGCGAATAGTCGGGCACCGGCGGACCCCCGCGCTCCTCGACGTAGCGCAGGAACTCGGTCATGTTCGCCTTGATGACGCGCTCAGGCGACGGAGTCCAGAGCGCCTCGCTCATGTCGATTTCAGATCTCCCCCTCCACTCAGCTCGTTGGGGGATTGAATTGCGCGTGCTGCGTTTGCAGCCACGACTTGTGGTAGTTCGGATCTTCTATTGCCAGCGCCGCCTTCGCGACCTTGAGCGGATGGAAGCTGTCCATCATTACCGCCAGTTCGTCAGTGTACTTGGCTCCGATGCTGGCTTCGGCGCGCCCGGGATGCGGACCGTGGGGAATTCCGTCCGGGTGGTGCGTGATGCTTCCGAACTCGATTCCCTTCCGGCTCATGAATTCGCTCGACGCGTAATAAAGAACTTCGTCCGAATCGACGTTGCTGTGATTGTACGGCGCGGGAATGGCTTCCGGATGGAAATCGTACGGCCGCGGGCAGAATGAACAAACGACGAATCCATCACCCTGAAAAGTCTGATGCACCGGTGGGGGTTGGTGAACTCTGCCCACGATCGGCTCGAAGTCGTTGATGTTGAACGCCCACGGGTAGAAGTAGCCATCCCAGCCCACGACATCGAGCGGATGGTGATCGAGCACGATCTCGTTGATCCCATCGTACTGCTTCACGAGGATCGGAAAATCTCCCATCTCGTCGACTGGATCGACGAACGTCGGCCGCCTGATATCGCGCTCCGAGTACGGCGCGCCTTCGATGAGCTGACCGAACTCATTGCGGTATCGCTTGGGCCAGCGCACGTGCCCTCTGCTCTCAAAGATCACGAGCTTTGGTTGCTCGGCGTTCAGGTCGAAGCGATAGCGGTGGAGGATGCCGCGATGGATGATGAGGTAATCGCCTTCCCAGAACGGGAGCTGACCGTACGAAGTCTCGAGAACTCCTTTACCCTTGCTGATGTAAACGAGCTCGTCCGCCTGGGCGTTGCGATAAAAATGCGCGTCGTTCTCGTCTGGCTCGACGTAGAGCATCGCGATGTCCTGGTTGAACAGGAGCGGTAGTCGATCGAGGGTCGCGCTGCCACCTTTTTTGGCGCGCGCTGTCAGGAAGTGGCGATGACGAAGTGTCTGGTCGCCATCGGCTTCGTACTTCGTCTCGCGCAGCCGGCGAGCAGATTTGACGGTCGTCGGTGGATGAATGTGATAGAGAAGCGAGGAAGTTCCGAGAAATCCTTCATGACCTACCAGCTCCTCTGCGTAGATCCCGCCATCGGGTTTTCGAAAGGCGATATGCCTCTTGCGAGGGATTCGTCCGAGTGTGTGATAGATCGGCATGGCTAGAGGTTTCCGCGAAGGTCCTGTTCGCGCTCGAGCGCCTCGAACAGCGCCTTGAAGTTGCCGGCGCCAAAGCTCTTTGCGCCCTTGCGCTGTATGATTTCGTAAAAAAGTGTCGGGCGGTCTTCCATCGGCTTGGTGAAGATCTGCAGGAGATAGCCTTCCTCGTCGCGATCGACGAGAATTCCAAGCTCGCGGAGGCGCGTCACGTCTTCGTCGATGTGCCCGACACGGTCGATCACCGTGTCATAGTAGGTCCCCGGAACTCGCAAGAACTCGACGCCGTTGTCTCGAAGCTTCGTTACGGTCTCGATGATGTTGTCGGTTGCGATCGCGATGTGCTGGCACCCCGGTCCCTGATAAAACTCGAGGTACTCGTCGATCTGTGATTTCTTCTTTCCTTTCGCCGGCTCGTTGAGTGGAAACTTGATGCGGCCGTTGCCGTTGGCCACGACCTTCGACATCAGCGCCGAGTACTCGGTGGAGATCGTTTTGTCATCGAATGAGATCAGCTGACTGAAGCCAAGTACATCAGCGTAATACTTGACCCACTTGTTCATCGCGCCGAGCTCGACGTTGCCAACACAGTGGTCGATGTACTGGAGACCAACGTCATCTGCTTGGCCGCGTCCGGCGAAGGGCACGAACCCTGGCATGAAGGGTCCCTTGTAGTTCCTTCGCTCGACCAGGCTGTGAATCGTCTCGCCGTAGGTGTGGATTGCCGCGATCACGACCTCGCCCTGCTCGTCGACGAGCGCCTTGGGCTCGTAAGCAGGTTTGGCTCCGCGCTCTACCGCGAGTCGGAATGCTTTTCTGGCGTCGTCCACCCAGAGCGCAATGTCTTTGACGCCATCTCCATGTTTGTGAACGTGAGAGGCGATGTCGCTGTCGGGCCGCAGTGCCGTGGTGAGAAGGAGTCTGACTTTTCCCTGTTCGAGGATATAACTCGCACGATCGCGGGTTCCGGTCTCGGGGCCGCGATACCCGAGGATCTTATATCCGAAAACGTTGCGATAGAAATGCGCGGCCTGTTTGGCGTTGCCGACGTAGAATTCTATGAAATCCGTTCCGTTGATCGGAAAGGTGTCGGTTACCTGTTCAGGTGCCGTAAGTGTCGCGGTTCCCATGACTTCTCCGGATTTGCGCGATGAGTTGGATTTTTGATTTTACACGTGTTCGCAGGCGCCGTTCCTGGAGTCGGGACAGGGCCCGGCTTGACTCTAAATTAGCAAATACGACGCCCGTGCGGGGAGATAAGGAACTGCAACTGAAGACTACCCGCTTGGGGCGGTGGGCCTTGCGGCTTGCGGCTTCGGGCCGCGCCTACGTGCGTGCAGACGGCGAGTCGAACGGCAACTCGAGACCATCGCCCGGCTCGACGGCATCCCACTGCGCAAAGAGCTCCGCCCGCCGGCGACGGATTTTCGCCAGGTCATCGTCCGAGATCGCGTCCGGCGACGGTAGCCCGTTCTCAGCGGCAAAATTGGCGAGTTGATCGTTCAGGTCAGCTGCCGCCCAGCGCTCGCCGCTGGCGCGTTCGCGATCGAGAAACCCGACTATGATCTCCGAGAGATTTGCATCCTTCGGCAACTTCCCGCGCGGCCAAGGGGTCCCGAAATCGGACAGATCCCATCCCGCGGCAACCAGTCCGTAAAATCCTTTGTGGTGGCCGAGGACGGTCTCGACCGCGTAATGCGTGAGATCGTGTCGAGGGAAGAAGCGCGCCTGGCCGCCCTCCTGACGTTGCCAGGTGGTGGTACCATCGGCTCTCGTGCAGCTGAGAGATGTTCGGCCGTCCTTATCCTTCTTGATGCGTATGACGATTCGCTGTGCGTCGGACATGCAGCGCTATCTAATGGAGCTTCTCGCCTTTCTCCAGCATTTCGATGAAGTTGCGCAGGCGCCTCTGCCTGGTCTCGCCCTTCCTGGCCGTCTGCACTCGCCAGATGATAGCGTAGCGGTTGATTCGATCGAGGGTATTGAAGAACGCGGCTGCGCTCGGATGGCGATCCAATTCCTGCTGTAAATCAGTCGGAACGGTTGCTTTGCTCGGTGAATCGTAAGCGGCATCCCACCGGCCGTCTTTCTTCGCCCGCTCGATCTCTGCGTGCCCCGCAGCCTTCATCCGGCCTGCAGCGATGAGAGCGAGGGCCTTGTCACGATTGATTTTGGACCAGAGGCTCCTCGGCCTCCGTGCCACGAACCGCTGTAGCCAGGCCTTTTCGCTCTCAGGTTTCTTCAGGCCGTCAATCCAGCCGTAACAGAGCGCCGCCTCGAGGGCTTCAGCGTACGTCACTGATTTTATTCCTGATCCTTTCTTGCCGATTCGCACCCAGAGTCCGGAAGATTTGTCGTGGTTCTTATCGAGCCAACTGGCAAAATCCTTTTGTGTCTTGAAGCCGCGGATTGGGCCAAGTGCTGAGTCTGGCGCTTTTTTCTTTTGCTTCGCGGTCGGAGAGGTCATTCGCTTTTTCGTCGAGGCCTGTGCCTGGCTCAGTGCATTCCCGCCCGATGATCCATTCGCTGAAACGCCAGGAATTCATGGATGGCCGCGATGGCTTCCGGGTTCTTGCTCGAGATGATTACTTCGCCGCCGCGCGGTAAGTCTTGCGCGGAATATGTAATGTCACCTCTCAGCCGCTTCATCGCGGCAGTGCCCGGAACTTCACTCGTTGCATGAACGAAACCTGGTAACGCGAAATCTCCACGACTGAAGTCCGCTGCGATCGTGCGCATATGCGCGCGAATCGTCGCCTCCCCTCCGGGATCGCGTTCCTTTCTCTGAAGAACCACCCGCCCGCCGTCTGGTAGGGACTCAAAGACATGCTGGGACGTGTACTGATTCACGCCCATTGCGGTTTCACCCCGTTGTTGCAGCGAGGCAAATCCGGAGTCGCTACGGCCTGTGTCCTTGCGCGCGCCGCACGCGAGGAGCGCACCTAGCACAACAACTGACAGCGACCGGTGACGCACAGTTGTCAGTGCGGCGTTACAACTCTGGCGGCACTCTCCTGCTTTGGAGGCGCAGCCGGTCCAGGCCGCTCGGACATCAGTCGTGCCGTGAAGCGTTGACCTTCCGACAGGCGTTCGACCTCGAGCGCGATAGAATCCACCGCTTGCACCAGCGCAGTGAGATTTCGGTCCACACCCAACCCGCCTCTCGCCAACGCATCTTCTGCGGCCATGCGAGCCGCGCGCCTGGCACCAAACTGAGCCCCTATCCACGCAGCAACAAATCCCACGACAGCTGCTATGCCGCCGGCTATGCCGAAGAGGAGAACGTAGTGCTCGCGAAGCGTGCCGTTAAAAATCTGGGGGAGCATCGGAAGTCACCGTCGGTGGTAGAGAGTTGGACACTGCTGTTATCGTACGCTCGAAGATAGCGGCGGTTTCAAACGCAGGCTATTCGCCGACGAGCTCCTCATCTGCTCTTGGTTTCCCTTCCGCGCGCCTCCGCCAGCTTCCTGGCGATGCCCCGATAAAATGCGGCGTCGGTGGTTTTGTTCTGCTCGTCGAGGCTCAGTGCCGCCATTTCGAGCGCGTAGAGGATGTTGCCGAGGTAAAGCTGGGCGATCTCTGCCACCGTCTTGCTGTCGTCACCCATGCGAGCGGGCAGGAGGAACGGGAGTCACCTCGCGATCGGTGTTCGCCGATTCTTCCGCGAGCACGCGCACCACTACTGCGGTGATGTTGTCGTTGCCGCCGTTGACGTTTGCCTCCTGTATCAGCGCGTCCACTATCCGCTCAGGCTTGGCGCGGGACATCAACAGCTGCTGAATCCGACGGTCATCGACCATTCCGGTCAAACCGTCGCTGGCGAGAAGAAACGCATCGCCGATTTTGGCATCGCCGTCGAATACATCGGGCTCGATGTCGTCAGCCATTCCGATGCATCGCGTGATCACGTTGCTCTGCGGATGACGTCTTGCCTGCTCCGGCGTGAGCAAGCCGGCATCGACTTGCTCCTGCACCAACGAGTGGTCCTTGGTGAGCTGTCGCATCTCACCGTCGCGAACGAGGTAAATTCGCGAGTCACCCACGTGCCCAACGAGGTATTTCGTCTCGGAGAGAAGGAGCGCGGATACCGTGCTCCCCATTCCGAGTTTGTCGCGCTCTGTTCTGGTTCGCTCGTAGACGGCGCGATTGGCGTCACGAAGAGCGCTGGCAATCCGGTCGTGTGCGTTGGCCGCTTCCAGATCGTTCAGGTCGGAAAGCTCGTGGCTTACCATCTCGACCGCCATCTCGCTCGCGACTTCGCCCGCGGCGTGCCCACCCATGCCGTCCGCGACTATGAACAGCCCGCGGTAAGCGTTGGCCGAAGCGTGGAGCGAGTCTTCATTACCCTTTCGAATCCGGCCGACATCAGTGCGAGCCGCAACAGCGAGGTGCACTAGCAGGAGCTCATTGGAATGGAAAAACTGGTGGGTAAGACGATTGGCGGAGCAAGCGGTCCTCGCCTCAAACTACGGAGCCGTGAAAAGAGCGGCAAGCATCACCCCGCGCGCCGTAGGAGCGGCTCCGAATCTCCCGCCTGCAGTCGCCAAAGTGTGCTGTACAGACCCGCGGTCTCCAGCAGCTGGCGGTGAGTGCCACGCTCGACAATCTCGCCGTGATGCAGTACGAGAATCATGTCCGAGTTCGCGATTGTGCTGAGCCGATGCGCCACCGCAATGGTCGTTCTTCCCTCCACCAGCACGCTCAGCGCGGCGTGTATCTCGGCTTCGATCTCGCTATCCACGGCGCTCGTCGCCTCGTCGAGCAGTAGAAGCGGTGCGTTGGCGGCGATCGCCCGCGCGAACGATAGAAGCTGCCTCTCTCCAACGCTGATCGAAGCGCCGCGCTCGCCAAGCACCTGAGCGTACCCATGCCGAAAGCCACGAATGATCCGGTCGGCGCCCACTCTTGCTGCCGCGCTCACTACTTCCTCGTCACTTAGCGGATTCGAGAGCCGGATGTTGGTAGCGATATCGCCGGCGAAGAGAAAGATGTCTTGCTGAACGTAACCGACAAGCGATCGCAACTCCTCGAGCGGCATCGTTCGGATGTCGACACCGTTGATCGTGATGCGCCCGCGTTGCGGATCATAGAAGCGCATCAGCAGGTTCACGATCGTTGTCTTTCCCGCGCCGGTATGACCAACCAGCGCCAGGGTCTCGCCCGGCCGCGCAGTGAAGCTGACTCCTTTAAGCACCCACTCCGGAGGAGCGTTGTCCCCAGCGGGGCCCGTTCCGTGTCGCGCCAGATGCGCCAGGTCATACGCGAACCAGACGTCCTCGAACGCGACCTCGACTCCTTTCCCTCTCCTCAAGACGTCGACGGGCTCGGCGGTGTCCGGAACGGTCGGCACCGTGTCAAGGAGAGTGAAGATCCGCTCTGAGCTCGCCATTGCCGTCTGCAGGATGTTGTACTTCTCGGACAGGTCCTGTAGCGGCTGGAAGAATCGTCGCACCAGCTGCAGGAACGCCGCGACGGTTCCGACGCTCAAGAGACTGGCGTGAACGCGCGATGCTCCGGCGACGATCAGAATTGCGAGCGCGATCGACGTCAGCAGCTCGATTGCGGGAAAATAGAGCGCGTAGATTGTGATCGACTTGAGCTGCGCGTCGAGATGCGAGCGATTCAGCTCGTCGAACCGCCGCGACTCTCGCTTCTCCTGCCCGAACAGCTGCACGATACGCATTCCCGTCAGGCGCTCCTGCAGGAACGAGTTGATTCGGGCGACGCGCACCCGGATGTCGCGGTACGTCTCGCGCACACCTTTTCGAAATAGTCCCGACACCATCACCACGAATGGGATTACCGCGAACGACGCGACTGCGAGGCGCCAATCCATGATGAGCATCGCGACGCTGATCGCAACCAGAGTGAAGAGATCGCCAAGACCCGCGACGACGCCGGCCGTAAAAAGCTCGTTGAGCGTTTCCACATCGGCGGTCACGCGCGTGATCAGCCGTCCCACAGGATTACGGTCGAAGTACGAGACCGAGAGGCGCTGGAGATGCTCAAAGATCTCCATTCTCAGATCGCGCATCACTCGTTGTCCGAGAAGACTGGTGAGCCAGGTCTGCCCATACGAGGTGACGAACTCTACAAGCAGCGCGAGAAAGAAAAGCCCGGTGCACACAATGACGACCCGCATGTCGTGCGCGGGCGCCGCGACGTCGATCACTCTCCTCGTCAGCAGTGGACCCACGACCTGAATGGCACCCTCGACGCAAAGAAGCGCAAACGCTCCGTACATCAGAGCGCGATATGGGCGTGCGTAAACAAGCAGACGACGCATCAGCTTGCGGTCGTAAGCTTTGCCGAGTACGTCGTCTTCGTGCGAGTGGGTTGCAGGAGCCGTCATTCAGGCGTATCCTAGTCGCGTTACAGGCGTGACGCTACGTACAGTTTACCTATGGTACGCGGGTTGCACCTGTTCCGGGGCACCGATGTTCCATCCTGTCGGCTGACGTTCAAACCACACCGGAGGGAAGATGGGAATTCTCGCATGGATCGTTCTTGGCCTGATCGCCGGCGCGATCGCCAAGGCAATCATGCCGGGCGCTGATCCCGGCGGCATCATCGTTACGATAATTATCGGTATCGTAGGTGCGTTCATTGGTGGCTTCCTCGGGAACATGCTCACAGGAACCCCACTCAACGGATTCTCCATCCAGAGCATCATTCTCGCTGTCATCGGAGCGCTCATTCTTCTCTGGATCTATCGCATGGCGACGAGAGGCCGCACCACTCCGCGCGTTCCCTAACTCCGCAGTCGCTTCAGGCAGGACAAGGGTTTGCCGCTCTGGCTTTACTGGATTCTTCTCGGCCTGGTGGCCGGGACACTGGCAAAGTTTCTGGTGCCAGGGCGGGACCCTTCTGGTTGCATCATCACGATCGTTCTCGGAATCGTCGGGGCCTTCATCGGTGGCTGGCTCGGTACCCGATTCTTTGGGTGGGGAACCGTGACGGCTGGACAGTTCGATTTACGCTCCGTCGGCATCGCCACGGTCGGCGCGATCGTTCTCCTCCTACTTGGCCGAATCGTCCGACGATTGTAGCGAGACTCAGCCGGCCCTTCCCCCGGGGCGCAGGATAAATTCGGATTATATTCGGTGCCGGGCTTAGATTTCGGGTGTGAAAGACAGCATCGTCATCCGCGGCGCCCGCCAGCATAATCTCAAAGGCTTCGACCTCGAGATACCGAGACGTACGGTCACCGTCGTGACGGGGCCTTCCGGTTCCGGAAAATCGTCGCTCGCGTTTGATACCATCTACGCTGAGGGGCAGCGTCGCTACGTCGAGTCGCTCTCCTCATACGCGCGGCAGTTCCTCGAGCGGATGGAAAAGCCAGACGTCGACTCCGTTGAAGGCCTCTCGCCGGCCGTCGCGATCGAGCAGAAAAATCCCACCAAGACTTCCCGGTCGACCGTCGGCACTGCGACCGAGATCTACGACTATCTCCGCCTGCTCTGGGCACGAGTTGGACACACGTTCTGTCCGAATTGCGGCAGGGAGATAAAACCGGACACTGTACAATCGGTGACGGACGCCGTACTCGCGCTGCCGAGCGGCACCCGCTTCTACGTCACGTTTCCGCTCAGACTCTCGAATAAAGTCACTCACGATGTCGTGATGGAGAACCTCCGGGCGCAGGGCTTCCTACGTGTCGCGGTCGATGGAAGTGTGATGCACCTCGATGAGATCGCCGGGTCCAGACGTGACATCACCCGCGCGAAGGAGCTGCTCGTGGTCGTAGATCGCCTGGCTGTCTCCGCCGAAAGTTCGGGACGCCTGAGCGATGCCATTGGAACAGCGTTCGCCGAGGGCGAGGGCGATTGTGTGATTTTGCTCGCCGATCAGATTCTTTCGCCGGTCGACGATTCGGCGGTGAGCCCCCTGCGCTTTACGGAACGGTTCGAGTGCCCGAATGATGGCGCTATCGCCCCTGCGCCAACTCCGCAGCTATTCTCTTTCAACAATCCCCG
>QHVA01000130.1 GCA_003223425.1 Gemmatimonadota bacterium | reverse complement strand
TCGCACCGCCTTCGCGAGTCTGCGGGGCAAGCCTTTCCCCTGTTATTCGATTCCGCTCCGGTCGGGAATGAGCATCGGAATGCTGTTAATCAGCGTCGAGCTGGTGATCATGCTGTTCATTCTGTTGTTCATACCTGGAGACTATGCGGGGCCGTGTTTCATCGGATTTGCGATTGGCGAGTCGCTTGGTGCAGCCGCGCTGCGCATCGCTGGTGGAATCTTCACCAAGATCGCAGACATCGGTGCAGATCTGATGAAGATCGTCTTCAACGTGAAGGAGGACGACGCGAGAAATCCCGGTGTGATTGCCGACTGCACGGGCGATAACGCAGGGGACTCGGTTGGACCTACCGCCGATGGTTTCGAGACTTACGGCGTAACCGGTGTCGCGCTCATCTCGTTCATTGTCCTCGCTGTGCGCGAGCCCGCGGTGCAGGTCCAGCTGCTGGTCTGGATCTTCGCCATGCGCATCATGATGGTTGTCGCGAGTGGACTCTCATACCTGATCAACGAAGCGATAGCAAGAGCGAGGTACCTCAACGTCGACGAGATGAACTTCGAGGCGCCGCTTACGTCGCTGGTATGGCTCACATCGCTCGTCTCCGTCGCCCTCACCTACCTCGTGTCCTATCTGCTGCTCCCGCAGCTCGGTGACGGATCTCTGTGGTGGAAGCTTTCGACGGTGATCACGTGCGGAACATTGGCGGGAGCGATCATTCCCGAGCTGGTGAAGGTTTTCACATCGATGAAATCAGGCCATGTCAGGGAGATCGTCACTTCATCGCGCGAGGGCGGAGCATCGCTCAACATCCTTTCGGGTTTGGTCGCTGGCAATTTCAGCGCTTACTGGCTCGGCTTGGCGATCATGTCGCTCATGACGATCGGATTCCTGGTGAGCACCGCCGGGTTCGGCGCTCTGATGATCGCTCCGGCGGTATTCGCCTTCGGTCTGGTTGCCTTCGGCTTCCTGGGAATGGGACCGGTAACCATTGCTGTCGATTCCTACGGACCGGTGACTGACAACGCCCAGTCAATCTTCGAGCTTTCGCTAATCGAGCAGACTCCGGGTATCCGCCAGCAGCTGCAGACCCAGTACGGTTTCGATCCGCAATTCGCGCGAGCGAAGCATTTGCTCGAGGAGAACGACGGCGCGGGGAACACATTCAAAGCAACCGCAAAGCCTGTGTTGATCGGAACCGCCGTTGTTGGCGCGACGACGATGATCTTCTCGATCATCGTGGCGCTCACGCACGGCTTGCGCCCTGAGTTCATCGCCAATCTCTCGATTCTGCATCCGCCGTTTCTGCTCGGACTGATTACCGGCGGAGCGATGATCTACTGGTTTACCGGCGCGTCGACCCAGGCGGTCACGACCGGTGCTTATCGCGCGGTGGAATTCATCAAGAGAAACATCAATCTCGAGAGCACGGAAAAGGCCTCCGTGGCGGACAGCAAGCAGGTGGTCAAGATCTGCACGCAGTACGCGCAGCAGGGGATGTTCAACATCTTCCTGACCGTATTCTTCGCCACACTGAGCTTTGCGTTCGTCGAGCCCTACTACTTCATCGGCTATCTGATATCGATCGCGTTATTCGGTCTCTTCCAGGCGATTTTCATGGCAAATGCTGGCGGCGCCTGGGACAACGCAAAGAAAATCGTCGAGGTAGAGCTCAAACAAAAGGGTACTCCGCTGCATGCCGCCACTGTGGTCGGCGACACCGTTGGCGATCCATTCAAGGATACGTCGTCGGTCGCGCTCAATCCGATCATCAAGTTCACCACGCTGTTCGGGTTGCTGGCTGTTGAGTTGGCCGTCTCCCTTACCGTCGAACGCGGGGCGACGCTGACGCGTATCCTGGCGGCGGCGTTCTTCCTGATTTCTGTTACGTTCGTATGGCGATCGTTCTACGCGATGCGCGTAAAGAGCGCGGTGGCTTGATCCGCTCTCTCTTTGCACGAAAGCCGATCGCCGAACTTTTGGCGGAAGGCGAAAATCCCCAGGGGTTGCGAAGGGCTTTGGGCGCCGGCGACCTGATCATGCTCGCAATCGGCGCGGTGATCGGGGCCGGCATCTTCGGCTCGATCGGCTCGGCGGCGGCAGGTCAGGTCGATGCCGCCGGCAACGTGATCCGAGTGGGGGCGGGGCCCGCGCTCGTCGTCTCTTTCGTGCTGCTTGGCGCCGCGTGCGCACTGGCCGGTCTGTGCTACGCCGAGCTGGCGTCGATGATACCGCAGGCAGGGAGTGCGTACGCTTATTCCTACGCGACCCTTGGTGAGCTCGTTGCCTGGATCATCGGCTGGGATCTGATTCTGGAGTACGCGGTCGGGAATGTCGCTGTAGCGATATCGTGGGGTGACTACTTCAAGTCGCTGGTCGGAGACTGGATCTCCATACCGGTATGGCTAACCACGGGCTATCGAACGGCTCTTTTGAGCTCTAATCCCGATGTCCACGGTTTGCTTCAAAACGCGCCACAAATTGGCGGTATACCGATTCTCATAAACGTCCCCGCCTTCGCGATCGTCGCGTTCATCACATGGCTGTTGCTTCTGGGTGTCCGAGAAAGCGCGCGTGCCAACAACATCATGGTCGCGGTCAAACTGCTCGTGCTCGCGCTTTTCATCATTATGGGCACGCAGCACATCAACACCGCGAACTACCATCCCTTCGCTCCCAACGGGTTCAAGGGAATCCATCAGGGGGCGGCGATCGTGTTCTTCGCCTACATCGGGTTCGATGCCATCTCCACTGCCGCCGAGGAGACAAAGAATCCGCAACGGAATCTGCCGATCGGAATTCTGGGTGGACTCGCTATCTGTACGGTGATCTACGTGATAATCGGGGTGGTTCTCACAGGTATGGTGCCATCGAAGAATCTCGGCACAGCCGCTGATCCGCTCGCGTACGCGCTCAATGCGACGGGAATGACGAACATTGCGAAAATCGTTGCGCTGGGTGCTGTATTCTCGATGGCAGCTGTCCTACTCGTCTTTCAGTACGGTCAGCCGCGAATCTTTTTTGCGATGGCTCGTGACGGTCTTCTCCCCCATTGGGCGAGTAAAGTGCACGGCAGGTATCGGACGCCGTACATCACAACCATTCTCACCGGCATTTTCGTCGCGCTCTGGTCGCTGATTGGCGACGCGGGCGAGACGTACGATTTGACGAATATCGGTACGCTGTTCGCGTTCGCGCTGGTTTGCATCGGGGTAATGGTGCTGCGGCACACCGATCCAGAACGTCCGCGTCCATTCAGAGTACCGGTCGTGTACTTCGTTGCGCCGGTTGGAGCCGCACTCTGCGTTTTCGTGATGAGAGGCCTGCCGCATTTAGCGTGGGTGCGCTTCGGGTGGTGGTTGGCGTTTGGTCTGCTGCTCTACGCGCTGTATGGGTACTGGCACTCGACGCTCAGGCGCCGAACGGGTCCTGTTCCCATCGAGCCCCCGCCGCCGATTTCGGCTTGATCGAAAGTCCTATCCAATGATTCGATAGCAATGGTTTATCGATATCTCCGACGCATCCCCCTCACCTCGTGGATACTCATCTCGATGGTCGTCGGTGTTCTCATCGGGACGTACGCGCCGGACTTCGCGCGCAAGCTCGCGCCGCTATCGACTGTTTTTCTCCGGATGATCAAATCGATCATCGTTCCGCTCATTTTTGGTACGCTCGTGGTTGGGATAGCGGGGCACGGCGATGACATAAAGCGTGTGGGTCGTCTCGCGCTCAAATCGATCATCTACTTCGAGATCGTCACGACACTAGCGCTTTTCATTGGCTTGTTCGCGGTGAATCTCGTGCGGCCAGGGCAGGGCGTCGTTCTCGGCGGTTCAGCGGCACAAGGGCAGGAGCTGGCGCATAGAACGCAGACCGGAACGAGCTTCCTCGAACACCTCGTGCCGCAGAGCATCTTCGAGGCGGCTGCCAACAATGAAGTGTTGCAGGTCGTGTTTTTCGCAGTGCTTTTCGCGGTCGCGCTGACCAAAGTGCAGGGACGATCGAAGGAAATAATCCTTGCGGTGTGTGAAGGACTCGCCGACGTGATGTTCAAATTCACCATGATCGTCATGCGCTTCGCTCCATTCGGCATCGGAGCGGCGATCGCCGTGGCAGTCGGTCAGAGCGGGCTCGGGGTGCTGTTCAGTCTTGGCAAGCTCATTCTCACTCTTTACGGCGCGCTGATCGTATTCTTTCTCGTCGTGTTGCTGCCGGTGGCGTTGTTGTTCAGAGTCCCGTTACGCCGCTTCATTCGCGCAGTGCGGTCGCCCGCTCTCATCGCGTTCTCAACTACTTCCTCCGAGGCCGCCTTGCCACTCGCCATGCAATCGATGGAAGCGATTGGAGTGCCGCGGCGCATTGTCGCCTTCGTGATGCCGACGGGTTATTCGTTCAATCTTGATGGATCGACGGTTTATCTGGCCGTAGCATCCATTTTCATCGCGCAGGCTGCCGGTGTTCCGATGACGCTGTCTTCTCAGCTGATCATGATGCTGACGCTCATGATCACGAGCAAAGGCGTCGCTGCGGTTCCGCGAGCCTCACTGGTCATCCTCTCAGGTACTGTTGCGACCTTCGGCCTCCCCATGGAAGGCGTCGGAATCGTCCTGGGAGTCGATGCGCTGATGGACATGGCGCGCACCAGCACGAACTTGATCGGCAACTGTCTGGCGACAGTTGTAATGGCTAGGTGGGAAGGTGAATTCGCCGCGCCGCAGCCCGAAGTGCTCCTCGCGCAGGAAGGACTTCTTCCGATCGAATCTGTGCCCCCGGCACCGCCGACTTCAGGCGCCGCTCCAGCCGCTTCCTGAGTGGTGACCCTCGTTCCATCAATCCACCACTGAACGCCACGGGGACAGCGGCCCGTTCGTCGGTGAATAGCTGACGCGCCAGCGCGCGGATGTGGAGCACGAGCTCCTCGGCGGCCAGCGTGATCAGCGCGTTAGCCCGCGGATCGCCTGCCGCCGCAGTTGTGAAAACCACGGGTACAAGTGATGCGAACGTGCGGGCATCGGCGGCCGCCGCCCACGGAATGAGATCCTGTATGTCCTCGCATTGCGTCGCGGCGAGAATCGGGAAGAGGAGCGCGGTCGGCGGCTCTCGGCCATCGCTCGAGGCAGCGACGATGCTCAGCGCGCGTCGTCCAATCCAGCCGCCGCTTCCTTCATCGCCGAACGTCGGACCCCAGCCCCCGCAACGTACGATCTCACCGGCGGGACTACGGCCGTACGCTATAGATCCAGTGCCGACGACGAGCAAAATTCCCGGACGGTCCTCGAACGCGTCGTACATCGCGATCAGGCCGTCGGAATCGATGACGACTTCCTCCGCCAGCTCCTTCTCGTCCAGCGCTAAATGCAGTGCGCGCCGCTCTTCCTCGCGTCCAGTGCCGGCCACTCCACAGTAAAGCACCCGCGGAAATACTGCGCCAGGTTGTGCTATTTCCGACAACGCTTGGGTGACTAGCTCGGCGATCACGTCCGCCGAGCGCGCGGCCTGTCCCGGAGAGACCGCCGATTTTGGGCCATCGACCGTGGCAAGAGCTTCGCCTTCGGCAGTGCCGACGATGACGCGCGTCTTCGATCCGCCTCCGTCCACGCCAATGACGATGTCAGTCACTTCCAGCGGTCTCCGTCAGTAGGAGCGGCGTGGGTATAGGAGGAAAGAATACCCACTCCGATCGTGAACGAGGTGCCGATTAACACGTACCACGGGAAAGCGATATGGGAAAGAGTGGTAAGAGCGTCCTTGATTGCTGGAAAAATGGGCATCATCTGCTTCGCGAATACGACGAAACTCATGGCGATGATTCCAATCGCCATGCCCAGAATCGCGTCTCTTTGCACTGCGCGCCGCCACAGCATGCCGAGGAAAAAACCACCCAGTAATGCGCCGTAAGTAAAGGATGCGATCGATAGCGCAATGACAACGACGGGCGTGCCCTGTTGTCGGTAGAGGAGAGCCGCGACGAGAAGGGCGGTTCCCCAGAACAGGGTGAACAGCTTCGCCATTCTGAGCGTTCTTGGATCGTCCGCCTGGCGTCCGGAGAGTGGCAGGTAGATGTCGTGCGTGGTCGAGGCGGCGAGAGAATTCATTGCGCCTGAATGCGCGCTCATCGTTGCCGCGAGCACCGCGGCGACGATCAGGCCGCGAAGGCCCGTGGGCATGTAATCGACGACGAAAGTGGGGAAGATCGAATCGGGCACAGCGAACTGTCGAGCGTGATAAAACGCATACAGCCCGATTCCGATCATTAGAAAGAGCGAGAACTGAAAAAACACGGCAATTCCGCTTCCGATCAAAGCCTTGCGGGATTCCTTCAGACTGGAAGCCGCGAGCAGACGCTGCACGATTAGTTGGTCCGCACCGTGTGAGGCCATCGACAGAAATGCTCCGCCGATCAGTCCCGCGAACAGTGTGTATGGTTTGTCGAAACCGAAATAAACGTCGATCAGCCGGAGCTTACCCGCGTCGTGCGCCTGTCCCAGAATTGCGTTCCAGCCTCCGCTCACACCTTTCCCCAGGAGGTAGACAG
>QHVA01000136.1 GCA_003223425.1 Gemmatimonadota bacterium | reverse complement strand
CTCACAACCCCGACTGTGACGCTCGGCTCCGAGTTCGCGAGGATAAATCCGTACGGATTCCCGATTGCGATCGCCCACTCGCCAATGAGCAGGTTGCTCGACGAGCCGAGCGGGGCCACGGGAAGATTGCGTGCATCGATTTTGAGGACGGCCAGGTCATTCGTCTCGTCGATGCCGAGAAGGCGCGCTGGGTAAGTGGTACCGTCTTTCATCGCGACGGAAATTCGCGTAGCTCCTGCCACGACGTGAGCGTTCGTTACGATCGCTCCGTCCGGGCGCACGATGAATCCTGAGCCGAGGCCGGCAGCGGCGCGTTGTCCCGAGCGGCCGCCGAAAAACTGCTCAAATACATCAGCGGGAACTCGCTCCACTACTTCCGTCTGAACCGTAACGACCGACGGCGCTACACGGGCGACCGCCTGCGTGATGGCGGTGCGCCTGGATGCACTCACTTCGTTTGTGGTCGTCCCTAGCCGCGTAGACTGCGCAGAAGACGGCGTGCTCGATGCACCTTGGCATGCCGCCAGGAAAAGCGCGCTTAATGCGCGGGCAAAGCGAATCGTCATGTAGGGGTGCGGGACTTTGGTCGCCTCGCGAGCTCACTCAGAAATCTATCGATGCCGCGATCGCTAAGCGGGTGCACAATGAGGTTTCGCAGGGCATCCGGTGTCAGACATACGATGTCTGCCCCGGCGAGCGCGCATTCCGCGAACTGAACAGCTGACCGAGGTGATGCAGCCATGACATCGCATTCTTCTCCGCCTGCCTCGAGCGCGCTCTTTATCTCGGCCAGAGTCCGAGTGGCGGGCTGCCCATAGTTATCGAGCTCGTCCAGCGTGACTCGCACTACTGCGGCTCCCGCCTTAGCAGCAATGAATGCCTGTGCAGCGCTGAAGACGAAGGTCGCGCAAACTACGACCCCTTCTGCCGTCAGGCGGGCCATCGGCACGAGAGAGTCCTCGACCAAGGGGATCTGGACTACGACGTGATCGGACACCTTCGCCAGCTCGCGTGCCTCGGTGTAGATGTCGCTAGATGTCACCGCTCCAACAGGAACGCAGACCGGGAACGCAAACTCGCGCGAGATCTCCTCGAGCCGTTCTCTGGTATTCGCATCAGCCGCGTTCGCGCTCGAAGCCGTCCGAGAGAACGCGACTCCGTCGGCGAGGCCCGCGGACGCCGCGTTCCTGATCTCGTCGAGATTCACGCTCTCGAGATAGATGTTCATTCGGCTCTCAGGTAAAGGTCGTTCGGATAGTCCACGCGCTCGAGGAATAGAGCGTGAGGCGGGGCAGGCTGAGAAACTTCGCTGTTGTCGTCCTGGGCAAGGAGCTCTTTCATCACCGACAGTTCGCGGCGGCCCTCGCCGATGTCGAGCATCGTGCCGACGAGGAAGCGTACCATGTGGTGAAGAAAGCGATCAGCCTGGATGTCGAACACCAGTCCTCCTTCACGCTCGCGCCAGTTGGCCCTCGAAACCGTACATCGGTGATCGTCTTTCTCGGGCGCCGTTCCCTTCACCGCGAAGGCGCGAAAGCAGTGCTCACCCTCGATCAACCGCGCCGCCTCGGACAGGCGGCCGAAATCGAGTGGTTTTCGCCACACCAGCTCACGTGTACGACGAAACGGGGAGGATGCGAAATCGTCTGTGCCTACGAAGTAGCTATAGCTGCGCGAAATTGCGCTATAACGCGGGTGAAACTCATCACGCATTTCGAAGGCTGCTGCAATCCATACGTCGTCAGGAAGAATGGCGTTCATCGATCGTCGGAGAGCGAGCGCGTTCCACTTCTCAGGCACGCGCAACCCGGCGGCCTGCCCGCGTGCGTGTACTCCAGCGTCTGTCCGCCCAGCGCCTACGACCGCGACAGGCGCTCCGCACAGCCGTGTCACCGCCGTCTCGAGAACACCCTGAACCGTCCGCTCACCAGGCTGCCGCTGCCAGCCGGAAAACCCCGCGCCATCGTAGTGCAACACGAGCTGCACAGAACGCGACAGCATCGCGTGAAATTAGCCCTCGAAGACTCGCTGTCAAGGAACGTAACCCGTTGAAGATGATTGACTTTCGCGCGTCTGCTGGTCAATGTGGAACGACTCCGCGACGTGTCGCGCTCTCCTTCTGATGTCTGACTAATGGCGCCACGAACTCTGGCCGGTCTCTCAACCGTACTTTCCTCTGTCGGAAACGTCGCCGAGGCGTTGAACGCGCTCGCTCAGGACATCGCTGAGCACGACCGCAATGGACATGTCGCGCTGTTCATCTACGACGCGCGTCGCGATCTACTCTCTGAGCGGTTAATACCGGCGCACGAAGGGATGAGAACGGGGCAGATAGAAATCGCGATCGATCATTTGCCGACAGCGGTGCGGCGGATGCTGTCGGCAGGACGCCAGTTCGCCGACCTCACCAGTGAGTCGGGGGATTACCAGAAGCTGCTTGGGGTCGGAGCGAATCCGGAGGCGGGCGTCCTTCTGTTGCGCGGACTGCTCGTGGACGGAGAGCTCGCAGGAGTGCTCGCTCTGTCAGAGCCGAAAACGCGGTTCGGACACCGACTGTTGGAAAAAGTCGCTCCGGCGGTTGACCTGTTCGCGCTGGCGTTCGCGCGGCTGGCCGAGCGGCGCGCGCGCGAAGAGGCGGTCCGCGCACTGGAGGAGCTTACCAGGTCACTCAACGACGAGCATGCGCGCGCGGTAGCGGAACTGCAGCGCAAGCTGTCCGAGGCGCAAGCCGCATTGAACGGGAAGGGAACCGGCGACTCCATCCGCGTCACTCAACTGAAGAGAGCAATCGAGGTAGCCGCCGCCGAGGCGAGGGTCACTGCACAGAGACTCTCAGCCGTCGAAGAGCAGGTGCGTGTAGCCGTCACAAAACTCGAGAAGGCTCACGTGCAACTGCACGCCCAGGGCGAGGCGCTGCAGACTCAGAGCACTATCATTTACCGAGTCGAGCAGGCCCTCCGCGAGGCGATGACGGGACAGGATTCGCGCAAAGTGATCGAGGAAGTGCTGCAGATCGTCACGTCGAGAGAACAAGCTTCGTCGCTGTAACTAACCGACAATGAGCGCCCAGCCAGGTAACGCGCTTCAGGGCGCCATTCATAAGCTAGCCTACCGTGAGCCTCTCACCGCAGAGGACGCTGAAGCAGCATTTGATGTCGTCATGCAGGGCCAGGCAACTGCAGTGCAGGTCGCCGCTCTTTTGTCAGCGCTCCGCGCGACGGGCGAAAGTCCTGAGGTAGTCGCCGGCGTGGTCAGAGCGCTCCGCTCTGCAATGGTTTCTCTCAAGGCCGATGATCCCGACGGACTCGTCGATACCTGTGGCACCGGAGGCGGCGCAGTCGCCACCTTCAACATTTCGACGGCAGCAGCGATCGTCGCCGCCGGCGCGGGTGTGCGTATCGCAAAGCACGGTAATCGATCCTTCACTTCCCGATGTGGGAGCGCCGATGTGCTTGAAGCGCTGGGAGTCCCGATCGAGGTGACAGTCCCCGTGATGGAGAGAGCGCTGCGCGATGCCGGAATAGTCTTCATGTTCGCCCCTTTAATGCATCCCGCGATGCGTCATGTCGGACCGGTTCGTCGCGAGCTCGCTATTCCTACCGTCATGAACATTGTTGGCCCGTTGGCAAACCCGGCCCGAGCGGGACGCCAGGTAGTTGGGGTCGCCGACCTGGAGCGGACGCCGATTCTCGCGGGGGCGCTTTCCGCTCTTGGCGCAGTGCACGCGCTGGTCGTGCACGGTGAGCCTGGCCTCGACGAGGTCTCGCCGCTCGGGCCAACGCACGTGATAGAAGTCAGGAATAGCACGACAAGCCGCTGGACGATCCATCCCGAGGAGCACGGTTTCAAGAAGATATCGCAGCACGACTTGGCTGGGAGCGAGCCAAAAGAAAACGCTCGGATCATAGAAAAGATTTTGGATGGTGGCGGACCGAAGGGCGCGCGCGCCGCGATCGTCCTCAACGCCGCTGCAGCCATTTACGTCAGCGGCCGCGTGGCGTCGTTCGCGGAAGGGGTCAGCGCCGCAACAAAGTCTATCGACTCGGGGCAGGCGAAATCTGTTCTAGAGCGCCTGAGGCAAGCTTACGGAAAGCCAACGAAGGCAAAGATTTAGATTCTCTCCTTCGAGAACCTTCTCAACCCTTAGCTTCTTTTAGAACCTTCTCAAAACCCCAACCACGATTCCCTGGATCGTGATGTCATTCTCATGAACGTAAATGGGATTCATCGTCTCGTTCGCCGGCTGCAAACGAATTCGCCCGTCACGCTCGCGGTAGAATTTCTTGACCGTCGCCGAAGTTCCATCGATCAAGGCGATGACCATCTCACCATTGTCCGCCGACCGCTTGTCGTTCACGATGACAAAGTCACCGTCCCGAATCTGCTCGTCGATCATCGAGTTTCCGCGAACCCGCAGGACGTAGTGGTTACCACTGCGCCGCACGAAATCCTCAGGTACCCCAATAGACTCCGGTACCTGGACGGCTTCGATCGGCATGCCCGCGGCGACACTTCCGAGCAGCGGTAGCGATGTCGCGCGAGGGAAGACCTCCGAAGGCATCAGCTCGATCCCGCGACTCTCGTTGTACGCGCGCTTGATGTATCCCTTGCGCTCGAGATTGGTGAGATGCTCGTGCACCGTCGCGAGGGAGTTATAGTTAAACTGCGTCGCGATCTCCTCGAAGCTTGGCGCATAGCCGTGCTCTTCGGAGTAAGTGGCGAGGTAGGTCAGAATCTCCCGCTGGCGTTTTGTGAGCGACATATCCTTTTTTCCGCGGCTGGTTGAGAGTGGACCGGTCCGCCGATCCTACCGAACATTTGCCGAATTCATACGTTAGCCGAAGATCAACCGAAGCGCAAGCTCTTTTCGCCTGGGCCCCTCCAGCCGGTGTCCTCGGTGCGTTGACGGACGAAGCAGTTGCGCGCGCGGCAACGCTGAGGTCGTCGCTTGCTGAACTGCAGCGTGACGCTGATGCCGCACCCATTCAGCCGAGCTTCGCAACAGCGCTTAGGCGGGCCGATGTAGCCGTAATCGCCGAGGTAAAGCGCTCGTCGCCTTCGAAGGGTGCGATCAATCCTGATCTCGACCTGGTTCGGCAAGTCCGGGCATACGAGTCGGCAGGCGCAGCCGCCATATCGGTCCTCACCGAGCCGACGCGATTCGGTGGCTCGAATGACGATCTCACTACTGCTCGGAAGTCGGTCCGTTTGCCGCTGCTCAAGAAGGACTTTCACGTGGACGTATTGCAGATTCTCGAGGCAAGAGCTCTTGGCGCTTCTGCGGCGCTGGTCATAGCGCGCGCTGTAGCGCCGAAACGTGTTCAGGACCTGATGAAGGCCGGAGCTGATTACGGACTGGAGATCCTGCTGGAAGTCCACAGCGAGAAAGAGCTCGAGCTCGCTCTCTCGCTTGACGCGAGCCTGATTGGCGTGAACAACAGGAATCTGGAAACGCTCGCGATCGATCGTGAGACATCGTTCCGCCTGCTCCCACTTATCCCGCGCGACGTTGTGGCGATAGCGGAGAGCGGTATACGATCGGCAGCCGATGTGAAGAGTTTCGCGGAGGCCGGCGCTGATGCGGTGCTCGTCGGCTCTGAGCTGTCGGGCTCGCGTGATCCGGAAGCCGGCGTGCGCGTGCTCATTGGAATCAAGCGGACGGGCGGTGCTCGCAAAAGTTAAGTTCTGCGGCATGACCCGACCCCAGGACACCGCGCTCGCAGCAGAAATCGGAGCGAGTTACATAGGGGTCGTCTTCGCCGACGGCCCTCGTCGCGTCTCGCCGAGCCAGGCAAGGGGAATTCTGGACGGCGCGGGAGAAACGCGAGGCGTGAAGCGCGTCGGCGTTTTTGGAACCAACGATGCGGCGGAGATCGCGCGCATTTCTGAGGAGGCGCGTCTCGACGTCGTCCAGCTGCACGCCGATCCCACGACTACTGACGTGCGTTCGATCCGACGAGCGTTCGGCGGCGAAGTTTGGGCAGCGATCCGCATCGCAGGTACGCACATTCCGCCTGACGCAGAGCTGCTCTTCGATACTGCCGACGCCATCGTTCTTGATGCGCGGAGCGAGAAGCGACTCGGCGGCACGGGCAAAGCACTTCCGTGGAGCGAGATCGCCGTCGACCTGGCCCGCGACCGGGGCAGCTCCGCCGTCGTTCTGGCGGGAGGTCTGAAGCCGGATAATGTCGGCAGCGCGATCAGGACACTGGCTCCAGACGTGGTCGACGTTTCGTCCGGGATCGAGAGCTCGCCCGGCATTAAGGATCCGTGGCTCATGAGGGAGTTCTTTGCAGCAGCAACCGGGTTTCGCCCGCACTAGCATGGCAACGGAAACGGCGCACCGCTTCGGTGCATTTGGCGGGCGGTACGTACCAGAGACGCTGATCCCCGCGCTCGACGAGCTGGACGTCGCGTTCGACGCTGCCATCCGCGATCCAGAGTTTCAAAAAGAACTGGAACGGCTGCTCAAGGAGTACGTCGGACGTCCGTCGCCGCTGAGCACCGCTCCGCGGCTCTCGGAGACGGTCGGGTGCGATGTGTATCTGAAGCGCGAAGATCTCAATCACACCGGCGCGCACAAGATCAACAGCGCACTTGGTCAGGCCCTGCTCGCACAGCGGATGGGCAAGCGACGAATTATCGCCGAGACGGGGGCCGGGCAGCACGGGGTCGCGACGGCGACGGTATGCGCTCGCTTCGGGCTGGAATGCATCGTTTACATGGGCGAAGAGGACATGCGACGGCAGGAGCTGAACGTCTATCGCATGCGGCTCCTGGGCGCGAAAGTCGTTCCGGTTCTTTCCGGCACGCGCACACTCAAGGACGCAACCAGCGAAGCGATCCGTGATTGGGTCACGAACGTCAACGACAGCTACTATATCATTGGGTCGGTCGTCGGCCCAGCGCCCTATCCGCGAATGGTTCGCGACTTCCAATCGGTCATCGGGCGCGAAGCAAAAGCGCAGATGATGGAGTTGGCTGGTCGGCCCCCGTCCAGCGTAGTCGCATGTGTCGGGGGCGGATCGAACGCGATGGGAATATTCCACCCCTTCGTGCCGGACAGGTCGGTGGAACTGGTTGGGGTCGAGGCGGCGGGAAGAGGCCTCGATACGGGGGAGCACGCAGCTTCGCTCCAGCGCGGAGTACCGGGCGTGCTCCACGGCTCGCTCAGCTACCTGCTTCAGGACGAGACCGGCCAGGTCCACCCGGCTCACTCGATTTCTGCCGGCTTGGACTATCCGGGCGTCGGACCCGAACACGCGTACCTCAAGGAAACCGGCCGGGCGATCTACGTCTCGGTGACCGACGAGGAAGCTGTCGAGGGCCTCGGCATTCTGAGCCGGCTGGAGGGCATCATTCCGGCCCTGGAAACGTCACACGCGGTCGCCTGGGTCGTCAAAGAGAAGGAGCGGTGGAATACGGGCGACGCGGTGCTGATATGCATCAGCGGTCGGGGCGACAAGGATCTCGCGCAGATAACTGAAATGGGACTTCTTCCCGCATGACAACGTCGGTGCCAGCAAAGACCGGGGAAGACGAGCTCGACGAGCCGTCGTTCCCGATCGTTTACGTTACCGACCTGCTGAAGGCCTTCGTCAAGGCCGTCCGCGCGACGCAGATGTATCTGCCGAACAATCCGATGCATGCACGGTCGCTCGAAGCGGTGAAGGAAGCGTTCGCCGCGGTGTGGCAGCACACCGACGAGCTAGTGTTGCAAGTCGTCGAAACCCACCTCGATTGGGAAGGGCGGGTCGTCCTCGACGAGCAGGAGCGCACCAGCGACAACCTCGCCTGGCTCCTCTACAAGGACGGCATTCGCGAGCTCACGATGCTCAAGGGCTTCGAGCACGAGGAGCTTGCCGTCTTTTTCAACCTTCTCCAGCGGGTGCGCAAGGCCACCGACGACGATGACGACCTGCTAACCCTGATGTGGGAGCGCGAGTTCGTCACGCTCCAATACCGCTATGTCGACCTCACCCAGGAGGGTGGTCCGGGCGTTGAATCAATGGAGCGCACCGAGCAGAAAGAAAAAATTCTCTCGCCCGCCCAGGCCGAAGCAGGTCTGGAATCGACGCAATCGTCCATCGCCAAGCTCGACGACTTCGATTCGACGCTCTACTTCCTCGACGACGGCGAAATCCAGTACCTGGACGGCGAGATAAAGCGCGAGTTCTCGACGGATCTGCGGCCAGCAGTAATCGCATCACTCCTCGACACCTTCGAGAACCAGAAAGATCCGACTGTGCGAGAGGAGATCTGCGGCCTCCTCGATTACTTCCTGCTGGTTCTTCTTTCCACTGCGCAGTATAGAAATTCCGCCTACCTGCTGCGCGAGGCGGGCGTCACCGCAAACCGCGCCCCCGAAGTTCTCGAAACTCAGAAGCAACGCCTCACGCAGCTCAACGAGATCATGAGCGACCCGAAGCCTCTGGGGCAACTCCTGCAGGCGCTCGAGGATGCTCCCTTGCGCGCACCACAGCACGAGCTCGACGAGCTCTTTGGAATTCTTCAGCCCCGCGCGCTCGAAACGATTCTGAGCTGGATCGGTCGCAGCCAGAATCCTCAGCTCAAGATGCTGCTACAAGTTGCCGCGGGTCGTCTGGCCGGAAGCAACAGCGCGGAGCTGATTCGTCTGATCGGTTCGGATGATGAAGCTGTGGTCCTCGAAGCAATTCGCCGAGCCGCCGCCCTGAAGTCGCCGGCAGCGGTGCCCGCGCTCGGCAAAATGCTCACCGTTGGCGAGTCCGACATGCGTCTCGCCGCCGTGACAGCTCTTACCGAGATAGGCTCGTCGGGTGCTATGCAGATGCTCGAGCGCGCACTCGTCGACGAGGATCGCGAAGTGCGCATCGTCGCCGTGCGTGCGCTCGGCGCCCGAAATACTCGCGCCGCCTTGCCGCGAATCGAGGCAGCAATCAAGGGCAAGGGTCTTCGTGAGAGCAACCTCACCGAGAAAATGGCCTTTTTCGAAGCCTACGGTCTCCTGTGCGGTGATGCCGGAGTTCCTCTCCTCGATGGTCTCCTCAATGCCAAAGGCTTCATGGGCAAAAAGGACGACCCGGAAATCCGGGCCTGTGCTGCGATGGCGCTGGGAAAGATCAATACCTCGAAAGCTTCGGATTCACTCAATCGTGCTGCCGGCGAGAAGGATGTGATTGTGAGAAACGCGGTCAGCCGCGCGATTCGCGGAGCTAGCGCGTGACGGCACCGGCTACCAAGACGGTGCGCAGCGACGGAGACAAACAATCCGGCGCCAACGTTCGCCGCGGCGGAAGAAACTTCATGATCGCCTTCTATGCAGCATTACGGGCGATCAAGCTGTACCCGCTCGAGCACAGCGCGGTGCAAAGGACACTCGCGGAGCTGGCTCAGGTCGCCGAGGAGCTGCGAGCGGAAGAGGGTGAGCTCGAGTTCAGAATCTCGGGTGAGTTCATCTTTCTGAACGAGACGCGCCTGCGGCTGGATCTCAGCAACTACGCCACGTTCGGCCACATCCTAACCCTCTGCAAGCTAGCGGGGATCGGCGCGATCCACGTCGGGACCAAGGGCGCCGCGCGCGACTGGACTCTGCTCCTTTCGCTCCTTGGCGCCGAGACAAAGAGCTCGCCGGCCGAACGATTCAAGGAAATCGTTAGCCGTCTCAAGGAAGCAAAGATCGAGACCTTCCAACTCGACGCGCCGGCCGAGACCGCGAGTGATAAGGAATTCAACGAGGAAGCGAAGGCGGCCGCCAACCGCACCTACTCGCAGTCGGTTGCCGTTACGAAGGACGTCATCAATTCGGTGCGCATCGGCAAAACGCCGAACATCCGAAAGATCAAACGCGTCGTGCAAGGCATCGTCGACCAGGTTCTAAACGAAGAAACGTCG
Organism: Gemmatimonadota bacterium; assembly: GCA_003223425.1. GTDB lineage: Bacteria > Gemmatimonadota > Gemmatimonadetes > Gemmatimonadales > Gemmatimonadaceae > UBA4720. The sequence goes on along the minus strand of QHVA01000136.1, from coordinate 7,412 downwards.
CTCATCGGCCTGACCGCAATCCGCGACTACGACGAGTACACGTTCACGCACTCGGTGAACGTGTGCATTTTCTCGATCGCACTCGGCCGCCGACTCGGCATGACGAAGTTGCAGCTCTACGAGCTTGGTCTCGCCGCGCTAATGCACGATATCGGCAAGTCGCGTGTTCCTCTCGACCTGCTTCAAAAGACCGGCGAGCTCACCGACGAAGAGTGGAAGTGGATGGCCGCCCATCCGTGGCTCGGAGTACTGGTTCTCTTTCAATTCCGTCGGCAGCAGGAAGAGCTCTCTTATCGCGCGATGACGGTCTGCCAGGAGCACCACATGAAGGTGGATTTGACTGGTTACCCGAAGTGCAACCGTCCGCGCCAGGTCAGCCTGCTCAGCAAGATCGTGTCGATTGCCGACGGATACGACGCCGCTACATCGAGACGAGTATATAAGACGGAGGCGCTCGCTCCCTCCGCCGTCCTCGAAGAGATGCGCGACAATCCGCGGCGGGGACTTGATCCCGTTCTGGTAAAAGCTTTCATCAACTTGCTAGGCATTTATCCAGTGGGGACGTTGGTCGTGCTCGACACGTTCGAGCTCGCTGTCGTCTCTGCAGCGAACCCGAATCCCGAGTCGCTCTCGAGGCCGATCGTCAAGATCATTAGCGATGCGCAGGGGAACCGAATTGCTCCACCGTTGCAGGTGGACCTAGCCGTCCCGGAGGCAGGAGGCCAATATGCCCGGACAATCATCAAGACGGCGGATCCCGATCGCTATGGTGTCACCCCCGGCGACTACCTCATCTAACTCGATTACGCGTCGCTTCGACGCGCTCAAAAAAGCTTCGCGCCGTGCTCTGGTCTGTTATGTAACGGCAGGCCACCCGGACGTCGACCGCTCCGTGGAGACGCTGCGTGCGCTCGAAGAAGGTGGCGCCGACATCATTGAGCTCGGGGTTCCGTTCTCGGATCCGATCGCGGACGGCCCGATCATTCAGGCCAGCTCGCAGCAAGCCTTGGAAAACGGAATGACCTACGATGGCGTCCTTGCGATCATCGCGCAGGTGAGGCTGAGCGTACCGGTGGTTCTATTCAGCTACCTAAATCCGATTCTGGCAGCGGGCGCGGACGCGCTGTCGAGAGCCGCGGCGGCAGGGGCCAGTGGGATTCTCGTTACTGATATCCCGGTAGGCGCTGATCCAGCGCGAGAGGAGTGGCTTGGCAGCAGCCCCCTGGCTTTCATCAGGCTGGTCGCACCGACTACCCCCCGCGAAAGAATGGCGGAGATCGCGCGGCACGGGAGCGGATTCGTTTATCTTATCAGCCGACTCGGGGTCACCGGTGTTCAGGAGACAACGGAGAGATCGCTGCCCGATACGATTCGCCGCCTGCGCTCGACGACGACGCTTCCCATTTGTGTTGGGTTCGGAATCTCGACGCCCGCTCAGGCACGTAGCGTCGGCGATCTCGCAGATGGAGTCGTAGTGGGCAGTGCTCTGGTTCGGGCAGCGGAGAGCGGACCCGAGCAGGTGCTGAAACTGACACGCAGTTTGCGCGAGGGTCTTGATGGCTAGCGTCCACTCGTCAAAAAAAACCGCACAGCGGGAGCACGCCAGCGCGCCCAGCCAGACGACCGATACCGATGTGGTTACTCTCAAGGCCATGCGATTTCACGCGCGCATCGGTGTGCTCCCACATGAGGCTGAGATTGCGCAATCGATCGAAGTCGACGCATCACTTTGGGTTCGCCGGAGCAGTGGCCGTCCGACGGCGAACGACATCGTCGATTATCGACGCGTGTACGATCTGGTTGCGGACGTTGTGACGCGGGGACACACCAGTTTCCTCGAGGAAGTCGGTGAACGCATCGCCGCGCGCGCCCTCGAGCTTCCGCTGGTTGATCGCGTGCGAATTGCGGTGCGGAAACCCAATGTTGCGCTTCCAGGACCGCTCGCTTACGCAGAGGTTGCCCTCGAGCGAGAGCGTGGGTGAAGGATGTCGCTTACATAGCGCTCGGCTCCAACCTGGGCCAGCGTGAGGTATTTTTGGCGCAGGCCCGACGCGCGATCGCCGCGCTCGGCAAAACGCGAGTGCTTGGTCAGACCGACGCCGAAGAAACCGCTCCGATCGGACCGATTGCCCAAGGTCCCTACCTCAATCAGATGATCGCCATCGAAACCGAGCTGTCGCCGCAGGATCTGCTCGCCGAGCTGAAGCGAATCGAAGCGGATGCAGGGCGAGTCAGGACGACGCGCTGGGGCCCACGCACGCTTGATCTCGACATCGTACTCTTCGAAAACCAGGCCGTCCATGAGCCCGGCCTCACCGTGCCGCATCCCGAGCTGTCCAACCGCGACTTCTGGCTCAGAGAGCTTGCCGCGCTCAGGAGCTCGCGCGTTGGATAAAACCAGGACGATACAGCGGCCCGCGACCGTTCGTGATTTCGCCGAGCACAAGCGAAAGGGTGAGAAGATCGTGGTGATGACGGCCTACGATGCGCTCTTTGGACGACTCGTCGACGAGTCGGGAGTCGATGCAATTCTTGTCGGCGATTCGGTGGGAACTGCGGTTATGGGATATCCGTCGACACTCCCTGTCACGCTGGATCATATGATCTATCATGCGTCGGCTGTGCGGCGGGGCGTAGAGCGGGCGCTTGTGATCATCGACATGCCCTTTCTCTCTTATCAGGCCAGCGTCGAGAGTGCAGTGCTGAACTGCGGACGCGCGATTCAGGAAACTGGCGTCGCCGCGGTAAAGGTGGAGGGCGGCAGTCCGTACATGCTCGACACCGTTAATGCACTGGTGCGGACCGGTATTCCGGTGATGGCGCACATCGGTTTCACCCCTCAATCCGTGAACACCATCGGCGGCCCGCGCGTTCAGGGACGCGAGGAAGAGGGCGCCGAGCGATTGATCGGTGAAGCGAAAGGTCTGGAGGAAGCCGGGGCGTTTTCGATTGTGCTGGAGTTGGTGCCCGCGCGAGTCTCGGCTCGTATCACTGCGGCAGTTGGCGTTCCGACAATTGGAATCGGCGCGGGTCCGGAGTGTGACGGCCAGGTTCTGGTGCTTCCCGACGTGTTGGGTCTCAATGACACCTTCGAGCCCAAGTTTCTCAAGCGATACGCCGAGATGGCGCGGGACGTACGCTCGGCGTTGGGAGACTGGGCGCGCGATGTCCGAAGTGGAGCGTACCCTGATGCCGAGCACAGTTTCTAAGATGCAGGTTGTCGGAACGATCGACGAAATGCGTCACGTCGTTGCCGATCTCCGCGCAAAAGGACAAAGCATTGCTTTCGTCCCGACGATGGGAGCACTGCACGAAGGTCATCTCACTCTCATCGACGAAGCGAGGCGTGTCGCCGATGTCGCGATCATGAGCATCTTCGTCAATCCACTTCAGTTCGGTCCGAGCGAAGATTTCGACCGCTACCCGCGCACCCTCGACGATGATGCGAAGCTCGCGACGGAGCGAGGAGTGGACTTTCTGTTCACGCCAACCAGGGAGGACATGTATCCGGAACATGCGCCGGTGGTGTTCGTCCATCCGGGCAGCATCGGGAAAGAATGGGAAGGGGCGGTCCGTCCGCATCATTTCGAAGGCGTGCTGACCGTAGTCGCCAAGCTCTTTCACATCGTGATGCCCGACGTTGCTGTCTTTGGTCAGAAAGATCTGCAGCAGGTTGCGGCAGTGAAGGGAATGGTTCGGGATCTCAATTTCCCGGTCGGGATTCTGGTTGCTCCGGTCGTACGGGACCCCGATGGCTTGGCAATGTCCAGCCGCAACCGGTATCTCTCGGCGAGGGACCGCGAGCTTGGCCGCATTCTCCCCAAGGCGCTGTTTGCGATGAGGGACGCCTTTGCAAGGGGTGAGCGACGAGCGAGCGCGCTCGAGGCTACTGGCTGGCGGATGCTCGAGCGTGTAGTCGGGCTTACGCCGCGTTATCTCGCGGTGGTGAACGCAGACACGTTTCAACGCGTCAACAACGTGCGTCATGGTGATGCCGCCGTCGGCGCAATTCGCGTCGGCGAAACCAAATTGATCGACAACATCATCTTCTGAAATGGTCCAGCTACAGACGTCCGGGCTGCCGACGTGGGCCCAAGTGACCGAGCGCCGACTCGCCCACATCCAACGCGTCACGTCATTGCTGCGCGCGTGGGGAGCCGCGATGCGGATTCCAGCGGAGGAGGCGAATGCCTGGATCGACGGCGGGACATGGCACGATGCGCTGCGCGACGCACCGATTCCGGAACTGCGCGCGATTACCGGCGATCGAACGTCACCAGACGGCCTGCTGCACGGGCCGGCCGTCGCAATCAAGCTCGAAGCGGAGGGAGAGCGGAGACAGAATCTCCTCGACGCGATTCGATATCATACTGTCGGACATGCGCGGTGGGACCGCACTGGACGCGCACTTTACATGGCCGATTATCTCGAGCCGGGGCGTAAATTCCTCGCCGAGGATCGTGGGTTCCTTGCCAGTCAGGTGCCGCACAACTTCGACGGCGTGTTTCGTCAGGTCGTGCGCTTCCGTCTTGAGTGGTCGGTGCGCGAGGGTAACCACATCTTTCCTGAGACCGTCGAGCTCTGGAATAGTCTGAGGTGAACCGTCCCCGACGTCGCTACGGCAGAATCATTCTCGTTCTGCTGATTCTCTGCGTTATCAGCTGGATTGTATGGCAAATTTGGGCGTGGCGATCTGGCTCCAAGGAAAGCTACGCTCCCGATGATGCTCGAGCCCCCGAGGGAGTCCGCATCAAAGTTGAAGTTCTGAACGCGACCAGGACCAAAGGTCTTGCCCGGCGCGCGACGCTCTATCTGCGCGACCGAGGTTTTGATGTAGTTGGCTCTGGCAACGTGAGTGAGCAGCGGACCGCTACCATCGTGTACGATCGATCCTCGCATCCGGAATGGGCCAGTCTTGTAGCCCGGGCGATGAACGCTCCAGTCGTGTCTCGGCCCGACAGCTCACGCTACCTGGACGTTACCGTCCTTCTCGGCGCCAACTGGCGCCCGCCGCCGCTGCCGTTCCACCCTTAGCTGTCCGCACGCAGCGGCGATGTCCATGCCCCGACTTTTTCGAACGGCGACTTCGATGCCCTGGGCTCTCAGTCGTCTTGCGAACCACTGGATCTGAGTCGGCGACGAAGGCGTGAAGTTTCCGGCGCCGCCGGGATGAAGCGGAATGAGATTCACGAAGGCGCCGCACTCGCGCGCGAGCTCCCCCAGCTGGACTGCCTGCTCGGCCCCGTCGTTGATACCTCCGAGCATCACATACTCAAAGGTTACTCGCCGATCGAAGACTTTCGCCGCCTCGATGATACTCGCGAGGGGATACTTGGTGTTGATCGGCATCAGAGACTGGCGCAGCTCGTCACTCGGGGCGTGGATGGAAATCGCGAGCCGAAACTGCTCGGGGCGCTCTCCCAGTGCGACGATGCCAGGAAGAACGCCGACGGTCGAAACGGTGATGTGCCGTGCGCCGATTCCCAAGCCTGACGGCGCATTGAGAACGGTGAGAGCCGGATCGATCGCTTTCCAATTCATGAGCGGCTCGCCCATGCCCATGAACACGACGTTCGTCACCTGCTTGGGAGGGGAGAGCAATCTCATCTCGCGTACCTGCCCAGCGATCTCATACATCTGAAGATTTCGGGTAAACCCCATCGCGCCTGTCGCGCAGAACGCGCACTGAAGCGCGCATCCTGCCTGCGAGGAGATGCAGAGAGTGAGGCGCGACCCTTCGGGTATTGCGACGGTCTCGATGAATTCGCCGTCTTCGAGGCGGAACAGAAATTTTTCGGTGCCGTCGCTAGAGGTTTGCCTCATGGCGACGGTCAGTCGCGGTATCGTGAAGTGCTCGTCGAGCAAAGTCCGAAACGCGACGGCAAGATCCGTCATCGCCGCAAAGCTCTCAACGGGGCCTTGCCATAAATGCCGCACAACCTGTGAGCCTCGAAACGGCTTCTCGCCCTGTTCAACGGCAAAGCCGCGGAGCAGTGCCTCGGCCTCCGAAGGCAGCATGTTCAGGAGGTTCTGCTTCGCCGGCAGGTCCTCCCGACGCGTGTTTTTGTCTGACATGCTCCTTCCACCAAGTCTATGCAACTACTAAATTTAACCCCTCTCGATGGCTTATTCGACCCACACGTCCCGGCGCTGACCCCCACGCCTTCGACTTCCCGCTTCGCGACGGCCAAGCGCACTCATCTGGGCGGAGAGCTCAGAACGTCCCACGTCGGGGCCAAAGTCAAACTCGGCGGTTGGGTGCACCGCACTCGAAACCTGGGCGGAATCGTTTTCCTCGATCTTCGTGACCGTGCCGGTTTGGTTCAGATTTCCTTCGACCCAAAGTGGACGCCGGGTGCTGTGATCGAGCGCGCCGGCAAGCTTGGTCTCGAGACCGTTATTACGATCGATGGGGAAGTTACCGCGCGTCCTCCCGAGATGAGGAACGCCGAGATGGAGACAGGCGACATCGAGGTCAGAGCGCGCGAGTTCCAGATTGTTGGGCCGGCGGAGACTCCGGCGATTCCGGTTGCGCGAGGCAAGGGAGAGAAACTTCCCGCCGAAGAGTTGCGGCTCAAGCACCGAAATCTCGATCTGCGCCGCTCTGAGCTACAACGGAACCTGATTCTCCGCCACCGACTCCAGCAGACAGCGCGTCGCTTTCTCGACGACCAGGGCTATCTCGAGATCGAGACTCCGATTCTCACCAAGCCGACACCGGAAGGTGCGCGGGACTATATAGTGCCGAGTCGCGTCCACCCGGGGGAATTCTACGCGCTGCCTCAATCGCCACAGTTGTACAAGCAGCTGCTGATGATCGCCGGGTTCGATCGGTACTTTCAGATGGCGCGTTGCTTTCGCGACGAGGATCTCCGGGCCGACAGACAGCCGGAGTTCACACAAATCGACATCGAGGCATCGTTCGTCGAGCGTGAAGACATAATCGCGCTCACTGAGGGGTTGATAGGGGCGTTGTTCAGGGAATCCGGGATCGAGATTCCTTCGAAGTTCGAGCGTGTCGGCTACACAGAGGCGATGGAACGGTTCGGTTCTGACCGACCTGACACCCGTTACGAGCTCGAGCTGTTCGACGCCAGTGAAGTCTTTCGCGGCTCGGAGTTCGGTGTAACCAATGCAGCACTGGCCGCCGGTGGTCGGGTTCGCGGAATCAGGGTTCCGGGCGGGGCGGCGCTGTCAAGAAAGCAGCTGGATGAGATCGAGGCGCTCGCGAAATCGGCGGGGGCGGGTGGACTGATTCGACTCAAGCGGGGCGCGAGCGGGATCGAGGGACCGGCAGCAAAGTTTCTGAGCGAGGGTGCGACGGAGCGCCTGGCGATTCGCGACGGAGAGCTATGTCTCCTCGTCGCCGGCGCGGAGCAGGTGACCAATCCCGCTCTCGACCGTGTACGCCA
>QHVA01000135.1:6802-11154 GCA_003223425.1 Gemmatimonadota bacterium | reverse complement strand
ATCCAGCAGCCTGGAACTGCGCGAAGTAAAGCTTGGAGTGATAAAAACGGAAATCGCCCACGGCAACGCGTGAATAATTGGAGCCGTCTTCACGAGTCGTGAGTACAGCGCCAAGAGTGTTCCCGGATGCGAAGTCGTGTCGCAGGCGCGAGACTCCGAACAACGGCGAGTGATTGGCTGCCCACGAGTACTGTCGATCGTCACCGACAATCATCGAGGCAACGTTCGTCCCCGCGAGTTTCCCGGTGAGCTTGACGCCGCCTACAGGTGCCACGATGCGGCGGGTGTAGATCAGTTGATTGGGGGTATCGAATAGCTCCAGCCCATCGAGGAAGAACGGCCGCTTCTCCGGATAGAACAGCGCGAACCGCTCGTTCAGTAGCACTTGGCCGACATCAGCTTCTACTTGGGAGAAATCGGGATTGATTGTCCCGTTTAGCGTGAGATTCTGCCTGATTCCCCAACGCGCATCGCCACCGAGCTCACCCTTTCGCTGATAATCCTGGCCGTTGCCGATTGTCGGTGACCGATCGGCACGTGCAACGACTGTGGGTGTGGCCTCAAGTACGAGCCCGCGTTTCAGATCGTGCAGTCCGTCCAGTGTTCCCGATTGCGCCAGGAAATTTGCGTTGGCGCGAACCGCCGGCGCCCACGTGTCCTGAAATCCCGTGTGCTGCACGCGCCTCAGGATATGCAATCCCCAGCTTTGAACTTTCGCGTCCTGGTAACGCAGACTCTTGAACGGTATGCGGATCTCGACCTCATATCCGCCCCCGCCTTCGGCGAGATGCCCCTTCGATTCGAAGAAGTAGTCAGGATTGAGGTCGACAGTTCCCTCGAGTGGATTGATGTTGCGAAACCCTCCGCCGGTAGCCGAGGGACCTCCTGCACCGCCAGCGAACTGCGCGCTCCGCGTTCCGTCCTGCTGAACACCATATGGATTTACGCCGAACAGAAAGGCGATCTGTCTCGAGTTGTCAGTGTCGAGGAGGATCTGAACCTGATCTTCGCTGTCGATGTTGTCGCGGTTGGCATGGGTCGCGCGCACGACGTTGCCGTGTATCTCACGAGCGCGAATCCCGAAGTAGATCGCGTCCGGCGCGTACCACACCAGAACTTCGGTGGGCTCGTCGGCCGGGCGGCCGTCGACTGGCTGATATTGAGAAAATCCGGTGAGTCGAGCGGCTTGCTTCCATACCGGCTCATCGAGGTTGCCATCGATCGTCACCGTGGTCTCGATGCGCGGGACATCGACATGCACCCGTTTCGCTCGGCCGTCGTATACGAGCGAAGAATCCTGGCCGAGCAAGATCGCGGTGAAAGCTGTCAGCAGCATCTCAGACCGAGGGCTTTCGTCCCGCGAAGACCAGCACGCCGCCAATCACGATTGCTGCGACGCCGACAATCGGCGGCACCCAGCCACGTTCCTGCGAAGTGACTTTTAGAGGGCCGACCTCGACCTCGTTTCGGCTCTTGGTATACGGTATTCCGCGCATCGCGACAATGGCGATGCCGGCAATGATGAGAAGCACGCCGATCCAGCTGAGTGGCCGCATGATGGCTCCAGGAACGGGGAGGGATACATATGCTGTGTCGCCGACGGTTTCCCTGCAAGGACGGCGGGTGCCCGCTGTGATCGGAATTCCCGCGCTACCTCCTTCTTCTGATTGCTCGGAACACCCTATCGCCGCACGAGTTTCTTGTAAGCAATTCGGTGCGGCCGGTCCGCATCCGCGCCCTTGCGCCTCTTGAAGTCTTCAGCGTAGTCGCGATAAGACCCCTCGAACCATACTGTCTCTGAATTCCCCTCGAACGCGAGGATATGGGTCGCGATGCGATCGAGGAACCACCGATCGTGCGAGATCACCACGGCACAACCGGGGAAATCGACGAGCGCTTCCTCCAGCGCTCGCAGAGTATCGACATCTAGATCGTTCGTCGGCTCGTCGAGCAGCAAGAGATTCCCACCAGACTTGAGCAGTTTGGCCAGATGAAGTCTGTTTCTCTCTCCGCCTGAGAGACTGCCCACCTTCTTCTGCTGATCCGGACCCTTGAAGTTGAATTGGGCCAGATATGCGCGCGCCTGCATCTCCCGCTTTCCAACCTGGATGACGTCGTTCCCCTCGCTCACTTCCTTGTAGACAGTGTTTGCATCGTTGAACTCACGCGTCTGATCGAGATACGCGAGCTGCACGGTGTCTCCGATCGTGAGCGATCCGCCGTCAGCTTTCTCCTTGCCCGCAATCATTCTGAATAGTGTCGTTTTGCCGGCGCCGTTCGGACCGATGATTCCAACGATTCCTCCACGTGGCAGTGAGAAGGAGAGATCGTCGAACAGCACGTTGTCGCCGTAGGCCTTCTTCAATCCCTTGGCGATTACAACGTCGTTGCCGAGTCGAGCAGGCGGCGGGATCACGATCTCGTTCTGCATGATCTTCTCGCCTTCCGCTGCCGTAGCCAGCTCTTCGTATTTCTGGATGCGAGCCTTGCTCTTGGTCTGGCGGGCGCGGGGTGACATCCGAACCCACTCCAGCTCGCGCTCAAGCGTTCGCTGCCGAGCGGACGCCTGCTTCTCCTCCTGCGCCAGACGGGTGCGCTTCTGCTCGAGCCAGGAGCTGTAGTTCCCCTCGTAAGGAATTCCTGCTCCTCGATCCAGCTCGAGAATCCATCCCGCGACGTTATCCAGGAAATACCGATCGTGCGTTACGGCAACGACCGTCCCTGGAAACTCCGCCAGATATCGCTCGAGCCACGCAACGGATTCCGCATCGAGATGGTTCGTTGGCTCATCGAGTAGCAGCATGTCGGGCTCCTCGAGCAACGTTCTGCAGAGGGCAACCCGACGTTTCTCGCCGCCCGATAACCTGCTCACATCAGCATCAGCGGACGGTAGCCGCAACGCATCCATTGCGATCTCGATCTTGCGATCGATGTCCCACGCGTTGATTGCGTCGATTCGCTCCTGCACTCTCGCCTGTTGATCGAGCAGCTTCGTCATCTCGTCGTCCGACATCGGCTCGGCGAACTTGGTCGATATGTCCTCGAACTTCTTGAGGAGATCCCGAGTTGGCTTGACGGCGAGGTCGACGTTTTCCCTGACGTTCTTGGACGCATCGAGCTGGGGCTCCTGCGGCAGAAATCCGATACGCGTGCCTTCGTGCGGCCACGCTTCGCCCTGAAAATCGTGATCGACTCCTGCCATGATCTTGAGCAGCGACGACTTGCCAGCCCCGTTAGCACCGAGGACTCCGATCTTGGCGCCGGGATAAAAAGAGAGCCAGATGCCGCGCAAAATCTCCCGCGATGGCGGGACAACCTTGCGCAGGTCTTTCATTACATAAATGAATTGTGGAGGCATGCGAACAATTTATCGTCGCACGCAACAGCTGCGGACTACTGCGGACTACCGCGGACTACTGCGGACTGTTAGTTAGTCCGCAGTCCGCAGTTAGTTTCCCAATCCGCAGTTAGTCAGCAGTCCGCAATGCCGTTGGCCCGCAGTCCGCAGTAGCAGTTAGTCCGCAAACCCTGAGCCCTGATTTCGGCTCGCCACGCCTATATTTCCGTTTGAGCATTCGAATTGAGGAATTCAAGCATGACAGATTCGACCGAACGTGCCGTGCTCGCCGGTGGCTGCTTTTGGGGTATGCAAGATCTTATACGACGCTACCCAGGCGTGATCGCCACGCGGGTCGGGTATACCGGCGGTAATGTTCCCAATGCGACGTATCGCAAACACGGCACTCACGCCGAGGCAATTGAGATCATTTTCGATCCGCAGAAGATCAGCTATCGCCAGTTGCTGGAGTTCTTCTTTCAGATTCATGACCCGACGACGCGAAACCGTCAGGGCAATGACGTCGGTACCAGTTACCGTTCGGGGATCTTTTTCACCAACGAAGATCAGAAGCGGGTCGCGCTCGACACAATTGCCGATGTCGACGCCTCAGGCCTCTGGCCAGGGAAAGTGGTGACCGAAGTCGTTCCTGTTGGCCCATTCTGGGAAGCGGAGCCCGAGCATCAGGATTATCTCGAGCACTATCCAGACGGATACACCTGCCACTTCGTTCGCCCTGGCTGGGTCCTGCCGAAGCGGGAGCAGGTGCAGGCGGTTGGTAGTTAGTCCGCAGTCCGCAGTGCCTTAATCCGGATTCTTCGGATCCCCCATCATCGCGTGATCGTGGTCCATGTGGTCGTCGTGCCAGATGGACCTGAGATCATTCCCCGCGAAGGTGTTCGCGTGCAGCATCCACCCGAACGCCTGCGGAATGAACCGCCCATTTGCCGCCTCGCACTCTTCCCGCGTCCCTACACCAAGCGGACCAAAGATCGGACGCCCGTTCCTGGTCTCG
>QHVA01000135.1:0-6721 GCA_003223425.1 Gemmatimonadota bacterium | reverse complement strand
GTGCGTTTCGACGCCGTGTACATCGCGCCGATTAAATGAAACTGTCCCTGCGTATCTTTTTTATATAGAAGCGACGTTGGGCGGGCTGGATCGAAGCCCCATTGGTTCCGTATTGCGTTCCATCCCTTCGTGAAATGATACTGCGGCTGATTCTTGATCTGCGGCGCGAACATCTTGTAGCCATCCGCCTCGGCAACCTTCACGTCCTGGTACTTCACGATCGCCTGTCGCAGCTCGTTGATCACGTGCGCAGCTTTGGCTGAGTCGGCAACAGTCAGCGGGCGTGGATTCGAGTAAGCCATGTGCTTCGCCATGGCAACCATCTTCCAGTCGTCGCTCGCACCACTCATATCCATTCCATTCATGTCGCTCGAGCCGGAGGTCGAACGCGATGCCGACGCTGTATCAGAATGAGTGTGCGAATGCTGAGCGTATGAACGCCCGGAAATTACAAGGACCAGCACCGCGACAATTGTCGAACGCGACAAGAATTTCCTAAGCATGTTGGACCGCAGTCTAATGGTGAAAAGGGTGCGATTTCACAAAGCCTACACCAACGTTAGACGATCGGCGTCGCCAGCGGTTAACCCCCGAAAGCCGTCAACAACCTGTCCAGCGCCTCGGAAACCCGCTCGTGCGGCAACTGATGGATCTGTTCTTCACTCCAGGCGATGATCTCACCGGGCGTATTCCACGGCGCGTACGGCTTGTGCTCACGTTTTAGCAACACCAGCGACGGCTTCCGGAATGCCGACGCCACGTGTGAGATGCTGGTGTCCGGTGTGAACACCATGTCAGAGGTGCCTACCAGCGCGAATGCATCGCGAAGTTGCGGAGTCTTCACTGGCAGTGCGCGCACCTCGCTCGCGACCTTGTTCACACTGTCCCACTCCGCCGGAAGACCGATGACTATGATCGGCATGCTGGGCGCACGCGCACGCACGCCTTGCAGCGTGGCGATGAATTTGCCGTCCGGCCAGCGTCGCTTCGGCTCCGACGCCGAGAGATTGACGAGCAACCGCTTGGTAATTCCGGCTGTTACTCCAGCAACTGGCGTTGCCAGCTCCCGCGCTTCCTTCCACCGCTCCTCGGCGCTGGCGCGTTCATCGTTCGACAGAAATATCTCAGGCTGCCAATCAACGGCATCCGGATTGACGCCGAATGGAACAGCGAGACGCTTCGATCCTTCGATGTAGTGTTCGACCCGATTCCATTCGGGGACGCACACGTTGTAAATCCGCGGCTTCCTTTCGTCGCGCGCGCCGACCCGGAACCGTGCTCGACCCGCATACATGAGCAGCGGAGTGGATGTAAAGATCGGTGGATTGTTGATCCTCCCATCAACCATCACCGTGTAGCGCTCACGTCGTAGTCTCTTCATGAGGCCCCCGTAGCTGCGGAACGACTTGCGCTCGAGCAGCAACACCTTGCCGACGTGTGGATTGCCTTCGAGTACCACAGCCGTTGTTGGCGTCGCCAGCACATCGATTTTTTTGCTCGGTAGCACCGTTGCGATGTTTCGAATTAGCGACGTTGCCATGATCATGTCGCCAATGCGCTCGTAGCGAATGAACAGGACGCGGTAGTCGGAATTCGTCGCGGGCGGTAGTGTCGTCTCCTTCGGGCCTGGCAGCATCCAGCCCAGGAGTCGCATCCAGAGCGCGCGCCAGGCGATCTCAATCTTTCTTGGATCCACCGGTCAGGGGCAGCTCTAGGAGCTTTCGTGAAGGTTGCGGATCGCGCGTGTGATAGAGCTGAATTGCGCTTATCACGAACGGCTCCGGAATTCGGGTCTTGAGCAGCTCGCGGATCGACTTGGAATCCAGCGATTGATACAGGCTCAAGGTACAGTGTGGGCTAAAAGTGTACCGCGACCGCGTAAACGGCAGCCCGGTTGTGATCAGTCTGTCATGCAGTACTCTGATTGGGCCGTGAGGAGTGATCGGCAGAACGATGATGTCCGTCTGCATGAATCGCTCTGGCGGCCGGAAGGACAAGGTCAGCGGAGGAGTTGCCGCGGCGATGGGCTCGAGCTTGAGGCGCATCTCGTCCACACTAGCTGAAGGAGGAATCGGACCAGCCCCCGACGATCCAGTAAGTGTTATGTGTGGCGGCCTATACCTCGCGAGCTTTGGGTCGTATCGCTCGTTGATCTCACGCACGCGCAGTGCGATCTCACTCGGTAGTTCCGCCAGAATGAAGATGCCGTTCAGCAGCTGCAAGCATTACTCGTGGTGGTCGAATACTAGAACTGAATGGAAAACAGGACCGGGTTCAGCTGAATCTGCGATTGTCGCTTCCCCTTTATCAGCTTTGAATCGATCTGATTCCCTGGATGGGAGTGAGTGTATTTGACGACTTTGAGGCCGACAATGGTACCAATCGCCGCCCCGCCCATCACGTCGCTCGCCCAATGCATGTTGTTGTACATCCGCGAAATGCCAACGAGCCCCGCACCGGTATAAAACACCGTGCCCACATACCACACCGCATGCGGCCACCAGAATTGGGTCTCGCGAGTGACTGTCGATGCGAATGCAAAAGCCGTGATCGTATGGCCCGATGGAAAGGATCGATATTGATCGGACACGAACCCTCTCCAGAGCTGGAAGTTGTAGGGATTCCTGATGTCGTAAAGGGGTCGCTGTCTTCCGGCGAGAAACTTTATTCCACCACCAATAGAACTCGCGAGTAGGATTGACTCGACGCTGTGCAATCCGAGAGCCTGGACACGTCTCTGGCCGTCGACGCGCCCAATTACGTATACGCCAGCGGCGGTAAGAACCGAGCCAGGATCACCCAGCAAACGGAAGCCCGTCGCCGCCCTGCCGAGGAACTGGTTTTCCTGAGTTCCCTGATACTGAAGCCGGTTCGCGATCTTCATGTCGATCGGCGCGACCAGAACTGTGCCGAGGGTGTACGCAGCAAACAGGAGCGCGTCCTTACCGGTCAGCAGCGGAGTTTTGTGAAAGATCGTATCCTGCACTTGTGCCTGCGCAGGAACGGCAAGGGTCGAGAAAATCAGCGCAGCACGAAACAACCTTGAGAACAAAATCTGCCTCCGGTTTGAGCAGTGTGAAGCATTTAGTCTTGCTCCGAATGCAAATCTCTTACCCCTTGTAAATCCCTCCCCGAATTGCGATATCACCCTGAATGCTGAACATCGATCTCACGGGCAAACGCGCACTTGTGGCCGGCGTCGCAGACGATGCAGGCTTCGGCTTCGCGATCGCCAAAGCCCTTGCAGAAGCAGGGGCTAGCGTTTCAGTGGGAACCTGGCCACCTGCGCTCAACATCTTCATGAATCTTCTCGAGCGCAAAATGGACGAGTCACGAAAGTTGTCCAGCGGCAAGCTGCTCCAGTTCGAGAAGATCTATCCGCTTGATGCGTCTTTTGATACGCTCGCTGATGCGCCCGAGGACATCCGCTCCAACAAACGATACAAGGACACTGGCGACTTCAGCATCGATGGGATGGTCAAACGCATCGAATCCGATTTCGGCAAGAGCTCAGTCGACATTGTGGTACACTCACTCGCCAACGGTCCGGAAGTCAAAAAGCCGTTGCTCGAAACGAGTCGGTCTGGTTATCTCACCGCGCTCAGTGTCAGCGCGTATTCTTTGACTTCAATGGTTGCGCGTCTCGCTCCACTGATGCGCAAAGGTGGCTCCTTTCTTTCGCTCACCTACATGGCGAGCGAGCGCGTGATTCCGGGATATGGTGGTGGCATGTCGTCGGCAAAAGCGGCGCTCGAGAGCGATACGCGTGTTCTGGCTTTTGAGGCCGGTCGCAAGTACGGCGTACGCGTCAACGCGATTTCAGCGGGACCGCTCGCCTCCCGTGCAGCGAGCGCCATTGGAATCATCGAAAAGATGGTCGAGTACTGCGCCGACAACTCTCCTCTGCCAGAACCGCTACAGGCGGAGGAAGTTGGAAACGCGGCGGCGTTCCTGTCGAGTCCGCTCGCTGCTGGAATTACCGGCACTGTGCTTTACGTCGACAAGGGATACCACGCGATGGGGATGGCGCTTCAAGAGGTGGCACCCCAAAGCTGATTCGCGGTTACGGATTTTTTTTGGCGGCTGCCGCTGCTCTTTCCCGCTCGATCCGGATTTTGATTTCCTGAAGACGCGCCACTGACATGCGGCCGCTAAGTATCAGCGTGGCTCCCGTGACCGGGTCATTCCAGCGTATCGTGTTGATTGTGCTCACCATTTCGAGGGCGGGAGCAGGCGCAGGAGCGGATACAGCGCCGGAGGATGACTGGACATTCGCCCCAGGCTGAGAATCCGCCGCGGCCGCCCCCCGAGCTGCTGCATCGGTTAGCGCGCGCGCTTGAGGAGCTGCCTTTCTCCCTGCCTGGGGCGACACTGCTGAGGCGGTGGCACCGGTCACCACGGTCTGCTGTAGCTGGACAGGTACTGATTCGGTCAGCGTGACTGTATCACCAGGCGCGACTTCGTACAGACTGACTTTTGCCCCGATTCTTCGAGGTGTTCCTACCAGCTTTAACTGCTGTGGTTCTGCTGCATCCATTGCAACAGCACCAGCGATCTGAGATGGCGCAAAAATAGCCGCGCTCGGCGGCGTCGGCGCCGCTGCAGTCACGCCCCCTGCGCCGGCAGCCTTACCCACCCCGAGTCTCGCGTCTTCACGCGGCGCTTCGTACCTACCCTTTATAGCTCCAGAGATCGAGTTGCGCGCCGCCCCTCTCCCAGAGAACGCGGATGCCGGCGCTCTGCTCACTCCTGCCGTCTCTACGGTGTGATCGAATGGAGAAGTCGTTGGGGCCCCAGCGGTCGCTGCTCCTTCTGACGCTGTCGCTTTTGTCACAAGCGCCGCAGTGTCGCTGGGCGGCGACATCAGCCGTTCGTTGCTTCCGCGACTCCGTACGACGACCAGTGTTCCAGCAGCGACAACAAGGACGGTTGCCGCAACACGCCACACAAAAGGGTCTATGCGCCTTTTCGGCGCAGCGGCAGGTATGACTCCCCGCGGCGCATTATCGAGTGCCGTCAAAATCCGTGACGACGCTGCGATGAACCCACGCGCTTCTGCCACGGCTGACGCGCACTGTGGACACTCCTTCACGTGCGCCTCGACTCGCGCCGCTTCATCCGCGCTCAGCGAGCCGTCGAGCCAGGAGTGAATCGTTCCTTCGTCAAGATGCTGCATTTTTCTCTCTCGCTTCCCGGTCCTTCTGCAATGCTTCGTAGCTTTCCACCAGCCGGCGTCGCGCGCGCGACAGCGTCGTCCCCACCGAGCCCGGTGACAGCTCCAGGGCTTCAGCAATCTCGCTGTAATCCAGTCCCTCTTCTCGCATGAGTAGCGCTAGTCGGTCCCGTTCCGCCAAAGCATCCACGGCCTTCCGCGCCATCGCTGCTTCCTGCGCGCGCTCGAGCGTTGTCTCCTCTGGCTCGACCATCGTTTCGCGCTCCTGCTCGGCCAGCAGGGCAAGGTGCTTTCGGCGTCTCATGTCTTTCCTCGCCTCATCCCTCACGAGATTCGTCGCCACTGCGAACAGCCAGGCTCGCTCATTCTGTATCGAGGTCTGCCTCAAAGCACGCACGAACGTCTCCTGTGCTACTTCCTCAGCCCAGTCGCGATCTCCCAAACGCCGCGTCAGATATCTCACCAACGCGGCGTTGTACGTTCGGAAGAGTCGCTCTACATCCGTCACTCGATCACCAGCGGTCCCGCAATAATGCCAAGTCGCGATCGGTCAATTGCTCTTCTCCGAATGGGGTCAGCTCGATTGCCATGTTGCGACCTGCTACAATCGCGCGCTCACCAATGGAAAACGGCTCGCGCAGCTCGGGCATCATCTCGAGCAGCTTGAAGTATGCATCCGAGAATGGCTTCAGCTGCAACACGGCCCCGGATTTCTTGTAGCGAACATCTGTCCAAACACTGTCGCGCAGTACGAAGGTCACGTTGCCCGCTCGACGCACGTTCGCATCCTCACGGATACCCACAGCCGCATCCGCTGCCGAGAGACTTGTCGCCGAGCGCTGCGCGGCGGCCGACTTTGCAGCCTCGAATTGAACGGCGGCGGGCGCGGGCGCCATCGCGGCACCAGTAGTCACAGCGCCATTGAGTTGCACTCCACCAGCGCGGCTAAGCCTCCGCTGATTCATACCAGGCTCAACCACCAGATAGGACGAGAACTCTGTCGGAATACCGAAGCGTTCTCCAAGCTCGCGGATCTCATCGTTGATCTCCTGCGATCCACCGTACTTCCGTTTCTCCGCGCTCAGATAGCCGACCCGCTGAGTTGCCCACAGTCGGGCGACGAATGAATTCTCGCGCGACCGCTCCGGGAAATACACCCTGCTGGCCCAGCTGATTGGACCGTTTGTGGTTTGCCCGTCGAAGCGAAGAACTGCATTACCGCTCCCGTCGTAGCGAGACAGTACCACGAGATCCTCACCCGCAAATATGTCAACCGGCCCGGAGGGGTGCATCTTGAGCAGTCGTACCCCATCGGCATGAACTCGGACATCGGTCACGAGTGGACTCGTGAGTCGGCTGGCGACGATTCCAACCGCGCGCTCCACGGATTCCTCTGGCCGTACGAAGCTGGCAGTGCCTCGACCCTCGAGCGCGAGCTGCTCGATCAGTGAAACATTGAGATCCGCGCCAACACCAAACGTGAACAGTCTGCGTGAGCCGCGCTGCTTCGCGACATTCGACGCAATCACAGAGGCGTCACGTTCGCCA
>QHVA01000134.1 GCA_003223425.1 Gemmatimonadota bacterium | reverse complement strand
CGACAGCGCGACCGTGCTCCTCCCGGAACACTTGCTCGATGTCCGTCAGCGGCTCTCGTCGATGAAGGGCCGCACCTCGATCGGGAGCGTCGTCGCGCGCGTGATCTTGCCGGCCCACGCGAGAGCCGCGTCCAGATCCGGTACGTCGATGACGGTGATTCCACCCAGGAATTCTTTGCCCTCGGCGAACGGACCGTCGGTGATGAGGACCTCGCCGTCCCTGAAGCGCGCGACCGTCGCCGTGCTCGGCGGATGCAGACCGCCCGCGAAGACCCACGCGCCAGCCGCCTTCATCTCGCGATTCACGGCATCGAGATCACGAAGCATCGGGTCGAGTATTTCTCGCGGCGGCCTGCCTTCCGGTTGATAGAAGCTGAGTAGATAGCGCATCATTTGGTCGCTGAAGTTTGCGCAGGTTGATACCTCGCGATTATCACGCCGGTGGACGTCGTCTTCGAGTCGACAAGCCGCAGCGTCACGGAAGGTCCGCCTTCGGCAAAGAGGCGGCGCCCCGTCCCAAGCACGAGGGGATTTATCGTGAGCATCAATTCATCGACGAGATTACGACGCAACAGCGATTGCACAAGCAGGCCACTGCCAAGGATGACGATGTCCTTGCCCGGTTCCTTGCGCAGCCTGGCGACGCTGTCCTCCGCGTTCCCAGCGAGCAGTTTCGAATTCATCCACGGCAGTGGCTCCTTGAGCGTTCTCGACGCGACGTACTTGAGACTGTTGTTGAGCACCGGTGTGAAGGGGTTATCGGTCCGCTTCGGCCACACCTGGTAAAAATCCTCATAAGTCCGGCGGCCAAGCAACAGGGCGCCAGTGTTCCCCATGCTCTCTCCAACAGCTTTGGCCATGACGCCGTCGTTGTAGGCCCCGGCCCAACCGCCGTGCTCGAAGCGGCCGCGGCGGTCTTCGTCGGGTCGGCCCGGCGCCTGCATGACGCCGTCGAGTGTAAGGTGAATGAATGCCACGACTCTGCTCATCTGCGCTCTCCTCGTCCGGGACTGGCATGCCGGCCCAGCGCCGGCTGCTCACCCTCTAAACGAACGGGGCTTGGCCGGATCGACAGTGGAGGAATTCAAGATTATCTCCCCGCTTTTACTCCCGCTCTCATATCCGCTATGGGATAGTGAGTTCGCATTGACCCTCGTCGCCGGCGCGGATAGGTTCCAATCGCGTCACAGGACGCACCCCGTCCGCGGAAAGGGCCGAGCCCACCTGAGTAATCTGAGCTGAAACCCCGATCTTCTTTCAGCCCGTCGTGCGGACGCGGGCGATAGCGAAAGGAGATCTAATGTCGAGTCCTGCCTCGCCGCTGCCGGCGCGTCCGTCGCTCGTGCAACTCCGCAAACAAGCAAAAGAGCTGCTACGAGACTACCGCGCGAACGATCGCGCTGCTTTGGCCCGCGTTCAGGAGCATCATCCGCGGATTACGTCAGAGCGGCGCCTCACACTTGCCGACGCGCAGCTGGTGGTCGCCCGGGAATACGGATTCTCGAGCTGGGCGAAACTCAAACATCACGTTGAATCAGTGCAGCGTCCCGCGGATTTCGACGAGCCGTTGTGGGGGCGCGCTACCTGGCCGTTTCTGGCCGCCGTATACAAAGGTGACGAGACAACCGTCCGTCAGATGCTGGCGCGTGATTCTTCGCTCGCCCGCGCCGAGTATGCGTACCTCCAACCGTTGCACTACGCGGTTCGTGGTGGTCGCATTGGGATGGTGCGTCTGCTGCTGGACGTGGGCGCAGATCCATTGGCGGAAGGTTGGTCCGGACGATTTGGAGATGAGATTCGCGACGACACCCCGCTCGCCCGCGCGCGTGATCGCGAGCTCAACGAGATCGTTGCGCTTCTCGAAGCTGCGGCCGGGGACAAGCCACGCTCAGTAGCGCCGGAGCGAAAGGCACCATCAACGCCCGAGCGCGAACTCGAAGACGAGATGATGCGCATCTGCCATCGTAGCGAAATCGATAGAGCGATCGCGATGATCGACCGACATCCGGGAATCGCCCAGGCAGGATTGTACGAAGCAGTTCATCAGAATCATCCGCAGTTGGTGAGAATTCTGCTCGAGCGTGGCGCGAAAGCGACGACGCCATGGCGCTGGGCGTGCTGGTACACTCCGCTGATGCATTCACTGCGATACCCGAAGCCGCGGTATGATATCGCGCAAATGCTCCTCGATCACGGCGTCGATCCGAACGAGACGAACGGAATGGGGATGACCACGCTTCACATCGTCGCCGGGCAAGGGACAGTCGACGCAGCGCGGTGGCTGCTGGATCGCGGTGCCGACATCCACAGCCGCGACCGCGAGTTCGAGTCGACTCCACTGGCGTGGGCAGCGCGCGCCGGCCGGGCCGACATGGTGCGTTTTCTTTTGTCGCGCGGCGCGAGGGCGGTTCGTGCTGACGACGAACCCTGGGCGACACCAATCGCCTGGGCCCGCCGTCGCAATCACCTGGAGGTTGTGTCGCTGCTGCTCAAGGAGGCCCGCACCGACCCCGCGCCATAGCCGCCATCTGTCGGTCGAACACTTGGCCGACGTGACATGGGGCATTGAGATTCGTCAACATCACAACGCGCCTCACTCGGTCAGCAATCGTAGCCGGCCGAGCAAACCGCGACTATCCCGAAACCAGAGGCTCCCATGCGACTGATTCGTCCTACACACATCACGCACGCACTTGCGACGTCCGCGTTGCTTTCTCTGGCCGCGCTCGGCTGTGGCGGCGATGGCCCGCTGGCGCCGGGATTGGGCTCGGGAAGTCTGACGGCGAGCGGTGCCGTCAGCGCATCGGGAAGTGGGCTGGCTGTCTTTCAATCGATCTCGAGCGGAGGCACGAGCCTTTTCCAGATCGTCATTGCGCCAGTGAGCCAGAGTGCGACTACCTGGCAGCTGCAGATCGCCAACTATTCGGGGCGACTCTCGGTGGGGACGTATAATCTCTCGCCTCTGTCAGCGAGCTCCAGCGATCCGACGGCGAGCTTCTACTATACGAGCGGTGGCACCATGCAAATGTTCAACTCTACATCGGGCCAATTGGTGATCACCAGCTCCTCGTCGTCAGCGGTGCGCGGCACCTTCACCTTCACGGCGACAGATCCCACCAGCGGCACGAGCTCGGTGACTGCGCACGGCTCGTTCGACGCGCAGTGCGCACCGGGAATCACATGCCAGTAGGCGTAGACGGTTGTAGCGGGGCTGGTCAGCAGCGCTTACGCTCTTACCGTTTACCGTGGCCCACCTCGGCGAGCGCCCGCCCGAGGAACGCTTCGACCGGCTGACGATCTCCGTCCATCCGCATGTCGTCCATCAGATTGATCATGCGCGCCTGCTCGAGCGCGGTCGCGACCGGCACGTCACGGTTTTGGATCAGGTACGCCGCCCATAGGTGACTGGCGCGCCAGGCAATCGTGCAATGCAGCAGCACTTTTCCTTTGGCACCGCTCATCGCGGCGGCGAACGATTTCACGGCGGCGGGCGAGTAAGGGAGTTCCGGCGTCCCGCGCATCGGAAGGTAGACGTACTCCATGCCGAGCTCTTTGACGAGCGCTGCCTCATCAAACGGCACCCGACTCATTTCCGGCGGGCTCCGTAGATTGACGACGGTGGTCACGCCCTGCGCGCGCAGCTCGCGCAGACCCTGCTCCGTCGGCTGACCGCTGATGAAAACGTCGTCGCCGACGCGCGCGAATTTCTCCTGGAAGAGCCCGCGCGTATCCAGTGCAACGGGAGCCGGAACACTGCCGGTCGAATGCGGGCCGGTTAGACGCTGGGCGGTGCAGACCCCGGACGTCGCCGTCGACATCGCGGCGAAGCAAGCCAATCTCATGACGTTAACGTGCATCATTCTACTCTCCACTTTGTCGGTCCGACCGCATCGCCTGCCAGGAAATTAGTCCCACGCTAATGGAACAGCGTTGCCTGGTGGGCAGTATTCGCGACTGGATACCATACTTTCGAGCATCGAACAATGACATCACCAGGCGAGGTCCGAATCGACAACGAAGTGAGTGAAGCCGATGAAGCCGCGGTTGTGCGGGGTCTGCTCACGTTCAATGAGAAGTGGTTGGGCCCATCCAACGACCAGCCCGTGCGATTCGTCGCTCGCGACGAGCTCGGCGTTGTCGGCGGCCTTCTCGGCCACACTCGATGGAACTGGCTCTACGTAGCAAAACTCTGGGTTGACGCGCGAGCGCGCGGGCGAGGCATCGGCACGCAGCTGCTGATGGGGGCGGAGGAATTGGCGCGCAAGCGCGGATGTACAGATGCGAGTCTCGACACGTTCGAGTACCAGGCGCGCCCATTCTACGAGAAACTCGGCTACGAGTTGTTCGGTACTCTCGATGGCTATCCGCCAGGCTACCGACAGTTCTACCTGCGCAAACGGCTGCAGCCGCCTACCGACTGAAGATTCGCCGATCGTGCAGCGTCCCGTTCCACGGACGCAGCCATACCATCCCGTTCCAGGCGTGCGCGAGATACGCGTTCACTGAATCCATCTCGGCCGGCGCGTACTGGGTGCGATGACACGCGAACTCTTCGCGTCCCGCTGCGAGGTCGCGTTCCTCGAACGGCACGCGCACGGTGAGCAGCGCTTCCGCCATTCCGTTCACAGTTGGTGATGCGCGCGGCGCGGTGCGCAGTCGCTCCGTCGGCAGTGACGCGTACAGCAGATCGATGTTCATATAGTAGCGGGGGTCGGCTTGCACGATCTGCGTCACGACATCGCCCACCAGCCGGTGATCGGGATGTCCGGTGCCTCCCTCCGGACCATAGGTGATGATCGCGGCGGGCTTGAGCGAATCGATGACCGCAACGAGCGCCGACCGCAGCTTGCCCAGCGCGTCGAACGATGCGAGGCCACCATCCGGAAGACCGAGCAGATGCAGCCGTCGCACGCCGAGTCGGTTGGCGGCGCACTGCGCCTCCTTGGTGCGTGCGGCGGCGAGCTCCGCTCCCGCCGGGATATGTGCGAAATCACGAACGCCTTTCGAGCCGTCGGTGGCAATGACGAGATGTGTCTCGCGTTCTTCTCTCGCGAGCTTCGACAACAGTGGACCGATGACGCGCTCGTCGTCGGGGTGAGCGAAGACGGCGAGGATCGGTCCCGCTTTCTGAGCCTGTGTCGAGAGCGGAATGACCGTGGCCAGCACCGCGGCGACGAAGGTATGTATGGATTTACGCATGCCAATACACTGCAGCCTGGACGGCTTACGCGCGAGGTCGCACCTTGTGGGTGTTTTTCGCGCTGAATTAAGGCGTCATGGGCGACTCAATCACGGTTCGTAATAGAATGCGCTTGCACGTCCTGGCCGCGGCCCTTTTTTTGGCGTGCGGCGGCGGAGATTCCACCGCTCCACCAGGGCTGGCAACGCTCGAGCTCAGGATCATCACCACTGGTGTCGACATCGACGCCGATGGTTTTGCACTGACGGTCGACAATGAGGCCCCTCGGAACATCCCGGCCAACGGGACGTCGAGCATGAGCATTCTCTCTGGAAGCCACGCGCTCGCCCTTGACGGGCTCGCCGTCAATTGCGACGTAACCTCGGCGCCAACGACGATAAGCGTCGTCGCCGGTACTACAACGCCAGTCGATATCCAAGCGAGCTGTACGCCGTATCTTCGCAACGCCATCGTCTTTGTCACCGACCAGTTTGGCGCAGGTGAGCTCATGGTTATGCGCCCCGACGGATCTCGGCGCACGCGCCTCACCAGCGATCAGGTGCTCTACTTCGCTCCGGCCATCTCGCCCGACGGCCAGTCGATCGCCGTCGCTTCGTTCGTGGGTGCGACATCGGAGGGGATCTACCTCCTTGATCGCTTCGGTAGAGGGCGCACGAAACTCGTCAATCGATCCAACTTCGATGGCTCGCCGGCGTGGTCGCCCGATGGAACCAGGATCGCATTTCGGAGCGATTTCCCCGGTCCGACCGGTGCCGATCATAGCCGCATTTTCATCGTCAATCGCGACGGCACCGGTGTGCGTCAGCTGACGCCGGAAACTGCGGGCTACACCACCGACGATGGCCCTTCCTGGTCGCCGAACGGAGCGCAAATCGCGTTCTCACAGTTGAACACGCTGTACCTGATAAATCCCGATGGCACGGGGCTCACGTCAACGGGAGTGGCCGGACATCATCCAGCGTGGTCGCCGGACGGAAGCCAGATCGCCTATGAGTTCAACGGGATTTCGGTGATGGATCGAAGCTTCAACCAGCGAAGCCTGACGACGTCTTCAAGCGATAACATCGCGCGCTGGTCCCCCGATGGTCGCCAGCTGGTGTTTGCGCGTGTCGAAAGCGGCAAAAATCAACTCTATAGGATCAACACGGACGGAACCGGTCTGGCGAAGATCAGTAGCTCATCACAGAGCGACAGCGAGCCGAGCTGGAGTCCCATCTCCTAGCAGTGACCCGCTTTTCGGCACGATGATCCGCCGCGTTTCCCGACGCGAAGCTCTCCGCGAATTGGGCGCGCTCTTCGCCATTCCGTTCATTCGGTGGCCGGAGCGCCTCAGCGATCCTCTCGCCGGCACCATCGTCGAGTACCAGGCCGGACGCGCGCGTGGTGATTGGAGCGCCGCTCAGGTAACGAAGGAAGCGCTCGATCGCAGCCATGCGTGGAATGGCACCTTGCACGCGATCGACTTGTGGTCCGAGACCGCGATGGACGAAGCTCGCGACTCCGACGCGCGCGCACGGCGTGGCAGGTTGCGTGGACCGCTCGATGGCGTTCCCGTGTTCGCGAAATCGATCTACGACATGAACAGCCTTCCGACGACCGCATCGAACGCCGAGTGG
>QHVA01000133.1 GCA_003223425.1 Gemmatimonadota bacterium | reverse complement strand
AGGCTGCACTCAGGGTCCGGGTGATGCTTCTAACCCGGGCCCTGTTTCGTAACGGGCGCCGGGTATTGGTATCTTTATGTGAAATCATTCACATGGAGATTCCGCGGTGAAGATTGCCGTCTGCATCAAGCGGGTTCCCGACATGGACGTCCGCTTCAGGATCGGCGCGGACAACGTTTCGGTCGACGAAGCGGGATTGAAGTTTGACATCAATGATTTCGACGCCTGGGCAGTCGAAGCCGCCTTGCAGCTGCGGGATAAGAACCCTGGGAGCGAGGTTACGGTGATATCGCTCGGCCCCGATGTAGTACAGGAGACTATCCGCAAAGCGCTGAGCATGGGCGCCGATCGCGGAATTCAACTGAAGACCGACAAGGTTCCGTTCGACGGTCTCGCGATCGCAAAGGCACTCGCGGAAGAGCTGAAGACCGGCGGCTACGATCTGATTCTTTTCGGCAAGATGTCGCCGGATTCTTCCAATGGAGTAGTCGGTCCGATGTCGGCGGAACTACTCGACCTTCCGTGCGTGACGGCCATTTCTTCGCTCGAGATCGCGAACGGCAAGGGCACAGCGAAGCGCGAGCTCGAGGGCGCTCAGGAAATCGTCGAGTTTCCGCTGCCGGCCGTCCTTACAGTTGATGAAGGTCTCAACACTGCGCGCTTGCCATCACTCAAGGGCATCATGGCGGCGAAGAAAAAACCCCTGGAAGTGAAGTCCGCCCAGATTCCTCAACAGCAGGTCAAAGTTCGGAAGCTCGAGCTGCCCGCGGAGCGCAAAGCCGGACGAATTGTCGGCGAGGGCTCGGCCGCGGTTCCAGAGCTGGTGAGGCTGCTTCAAACCGAGGCGAAGCTCCTCTAATGGCGCACGTGTTCGCTTTCGTCGAAACGCGTGGCGCCGACCTGCGCAAAGTTGGACTCGAAGCGGTCACGGCTGCCAGGATGCTCGCCGACAAGTCCGGCAGTGGGGAGGTACACGCGCTTCTGCTCGGCCCACCGGGACTCTCATCAAAGGCCGCGCAGATCGGACAGTACGGCGCCGATGTAGTCATCGTCGCCGAGCATGCGGGACTTGCCAACTACAGTCCCGAAGTCGCGGCGGCGACCGCCGCTGATCGCATCAAGTCCACCGGCTATCGTGCTGCGGTATTCAGCACTACTGCGCAAGGACGCGACCTCGCGCCGCGCGTGGCAGCGCGTCTCGGAGTGGGACTCGTCACCGATGTACTTTCTTTCGAGATCGAAGGCGACTCGATTGTGGTCCGCCACCCGATGAACATCG
This sequence comes from Gemmatimonadota bacterium, assembly GCA_003223425.1. Lineage (GTDB taxonomy): Bacteria > Gemmatimonadota > Gemmatimonadetes > Gemmatimonadales > Gemmatimonadaceae > UBA4720. Next base: position 9,025 of record QHVA01000133.1, on the reverse strand, counting down.
GGAAGGTCATCGCGACCATCGCGATTACAAATACACCCGCTCTCATCGCGATGCGGCCGAACGTGATTTCTCCGACCCTAAATTCGAGAGCCAGCCGCGTCGAAACCATGCAGCCAACGATCGATCCAGCTTCCGTACGTGTGAAAGTGATCGAGACACGAAAAGGCAGCGGTGGCAAACTCGATCTCGCCGAAGCGCCAGTCATCGTCGCGGGTGGACGCGGCCTCAAAGCCGCGGAGAATTTCAAGCTGGTCGAAGAGCTCGCATCAGCTTTTGGAAATGCAGCCGTGGGTGCGACTCGTGCTGTGACGGACGACGGTTGGCGGCCGCACAGCGATCAGATCGGACAGACTGGACGCTTGGTGAGTCCCGAGCTCTACATCGCTGTCGGAATCTCCGGTGCGGTGCAGCACCTCGCCGGGATGCGCACGTCGAAGACGATTGTCGCCGTCAACAAAGACAAAGACGCGCCGATCTTCAAGGTGGCCGACTACGGAATCGTCGGAGACGTGTTCGACGTGATTCCCGCGCTCACCGAGGCAGTGCGCGAGGCGAAGAAGCAACACTAGGGGCTGAGCTTTCCCGAACCTATGCTTACTAAGAGGAAATCGGGTCTGCCTTTTCCCAACCGAGACTGACTAACAGCTAATGCCTGATCGCGCCGGCAAAGTTCTACCCAGTTTGCACCAGGCTGCGCTTCCGTTGGAGCGGCTGATCCTTACGGAGCCGCCCGATGCTGAAGCGGTGCCGATGGATGTTCTCTTCGTCGGTGGAGGGCCTGCTGGACTCGCTGGAGCGATCGCGCTCGCCAGACTCGTCAGGGCGGATAACGAGGCAGGTGGCGGTTTGGGTGACATTCAGATCGGCGTTCTCGAGAAAGCTGGCGCGCTTGGTGAGCACTGTCTGTCGGGAGCCGTCGTCAATCCAATCGCCATCCGCGCGCTCTTCCCGGAGCTCAAAGACAAGGACTTCCCATTTCGCGCACCTGTCAACGGCGAACGCGTCTACCTTCTCACGGAACGTCGCACCCTGAGAATCCCGACGCCGCCGACAATGCAAAATCACGGTTACCACATCGCGTCGATCTGCGAGATCGTCCGTTGGCTCGGCGAAAAAGCCGAAGCGCTCGGCGTCAACATCTTCACTGGGTTTCCGGCGGCGTCGTTGCTCACTGAAGGCCAGAGGGTGACGGGAGTTCGAACCGCACCTTCGGGTCTCGCGAGAACTGGCGAACCAGGAGATGGGTACACGCCGCCGACGGACATCACCGCCCAGATCACAGTACTGGCCGAGGGAACGCGAGGGACGTTGTCGCACGCGTATCTGGAGTGGCAGAAGATTTCGTCCGACAACCCGCAGATCTTCGCGCTCGGCGTGAAGGAAATGTGGCAGACGCTCAAGCCGCTGGACGCGGTCGTGCACACACTCGGGTGGCCCGTTCCGAAAGATTGTTTCGGGGGCAGCTTCATGTATCCGCTCACCAGGAATCTCGTCGCGCTCGGGATAGTCGTCGGTCTCGATTACACGCGCACGTCTGATGATGTACACGAGATGCTGCAGCGTATGAAGTTGCATCCGCTCTTCCGAGACTTACTCGAGAGCGGCGAGATGATCGAGTGGGGAGCGAAGACGATTCCAGAGGGTGGCTACTATGCGCTTTCCAAGCGGCGCCACGGTGATGGGTTAATGATCGTCGGGGATGCGGCGGGTTTTGTCGAGGTTGCTTCGCTCAAGGGAATTCACTACGCGATGCAATCGGGAATGTTCGCTGCGCGGGCCGCGTTCGACGCGCTCAAGCGAAAGGACACTTCAGCCGCGACGCTCAAGGAGTACGACGCGATGGTCGACGGAAGCTTTATCGCCAAGGATCTGCATGACCGTCGCAACATGCGCCTCGCCTTCCAGCGGAGCAACTTTTATGTCGCCGGTCTCAAAGCGGGATTGATGACACTTACGCGTGGAGCACTGCTAGGGGGCAAGATTGAATCTCACCGCGACGTCGAGGTTGTGCGCGAAGTGGCCGCCTCACAGCCGCTCGTACCCGATGGTAAGCTGACCTTCAGCAAGCTCGACGCGGTTTTTAAATCTGGCAACGCGACACGCGACGACATTCCGTCACATCTGATCGTCGGCTCCGACATCACATCCGAGGTGGCCGAGCTGTACACGCATATGTGTCCCGCCGGAGTTTACGAGCGCGATGGCGAGCGTCTGGTGGTGAGTCCGGCAAATTGCATCGACTGCAAGGCGACGGATGTGATCGGCCCGCGGTGGACGCCGCGCGAGGGGGGAAGTGGGCCCAAGTATCGCCAAATGTGAACGGTCAGGCGCGCCCGATCTCGTAAATATCGATTCTCTGTTTGATTTCTCCGGCCTCGAATGACCGGGTTTGTTTTTCTCGTATCGCAAGCCCGTGTTCCGCGCATGCCTCGACAAAGGTTGGCGCGGCTACACGTCCGGGATCTGCGATCAATCCAAATCCAAGCGGCGTAAGCAATCGCTCGAGAATCACCGGGAATAGTTGGGCGTATTCGTTTTCGTACAACACGTCCGAGGCGAACACCAGGTCGAAGCTCCCAAGATCCTCCGGCAGATGCCGCCAATCAACGAGTCTCGTTCGAGCAATCGTGCCGAGGTTCCTGAAGACGTTCGCGCGAGTGACGTCGAGCGCGTCCTCGTAGTAATCCGTCGCCAGGACGTCGAATCCCGCACTTGTCGCCGCCAGTGTACTCAATCCCACGCCACAACCCAACTCGAGCGCTGCTTGCCCGCCGCCTCTGAGTTCGAGGAGTTTTTCCGCGAGGATGATGGATGAAGGCCACACATCCGCCCAGTACGGCAGTCTCTCGTCCCGGACGAAATCCTCCTCCCGAATCAGGTCATCGGGATTTGCTGGCTTGAGGATGCTAAAGGTGTGGTCACCGACAGTCGCATCCTGGATGGCGGTTCTGAAACGACGGGTCAGCGCCAGAACCAGGGCGTCCTCTTCCAAAACCGGTGCGCGGCCCGCTTTCGAGGCATCAGTGCTGTCGATCACAGCGAGAACACCGACGTCTCTTCGAGACTCTGATCCAGCATCAGCGCCTTCAGCTGCGATCCCTTCGCAACCTTTGGAGATGTCCCCGGTACGATCAAGAGAGCATTCGCTCTCGCCATCGACGTGAGCGCACCCGAGCTCTGATGTCCGGTGAGTCGCGCCACCAGCACACCGTCCTCACGCCTCGTCACCGTCGCGCGGAGAAAATGCGTAAGCTTCGCACCGATCTTCACGTCTTCCTCGACCGTTACCATTACAGGGCGCCGGAACAACGCTGTGTGACCTTGCATTTTTCTGAGGACTGGCCGCACGAATAGCTCAAAGCTCACCATCGCCGATACCGGGTCCCCCGGCCGCATCTGCACCTTCCAGAACTTCTGCTTGCCACCAAGCGCGCTGAACACATCGCGCGTATGATCGAGATCGCCGACCGAGACACCTGCCGACGTCAGAATGAGATTGCAATCGCGCGCACTCTCCAGCTTTCTTCGCAATGATGCTTTGGTATCGGCCGCAATCCCGAGATCGACCGGGATCCCCCCTGCCACGCGTGTCAAAGCGTGGAGAGTGTAACTGTTCGTCGACACGATTCGCCGGGCGGCAACCACCTCGTCGAAGTCGTTGATCTCTACGAGCTCGTTTCCGGAGCTGATGATCGTGACCCGCGGGCGCATGAACGTCTTTACCTTCGACACTCCGGTCGAAGCCAGCACGCCAATCAGGGCCGGTCTGATCGGAGTCCCACGCTTTGCCAGCAGATCGCCGCGCTGAAAATCCTCTCCCGCCGGCCGAATGTTCTTCCAAACGTCGCGCGCGTCCTTGATCTCGACCTTCGCCGATCCGCCGTCGGTGTCCTCCTTTCGGATGACGGAATCAGCGCCTTCCGGTATTGGCGCACCGGTCATGATTCGCATTGCTTCACCGCGCTTGAGCGGCCGCGGTGCAAACTCTCCCGCAGCAATAGTCGCTACGACTCGCAGCTTCACGGGCTCGCCGCTCATCACCGGCGTGATGTCCGCCGAGCGTATCGCGTAGCCGTCCATCGACGAGTTGCTCCACGGCGGCATCGTCACCGTCGCCGAAATGTCTTCGGCGCAAACTCGGCCTAACGCCCGGCGCAGCGGAACCGATTCGATGTCGAGCGGCCTGATCTCGGCGAGGATGCGCTCACTCGCTTCCGCGACTGTCAGCATGCGCTGATTATCGCGCCGGGTAATCGCAGGTCAAGATGGGTTATCAGTGCTCGCGGTACGTCGCGAGCGCAGACGCAATCTGGTCGGCTACGTCGGTAACCGCGGAGCCCGGCGCTGTCCAGTTGTTGGAAAGAATGCTGAAGATGAGCCGCTCTCCGTCGGCTGTCGTGACGTATCCGGAGAGAGACCGCGCCGCTGCGATCGAGCCGGTCTTCGCGTGCACGTTTCCTTCGGCTGGAGTTCCTTTCATTCTGTCCTTGAGGGTACCGTCGACTCCGGCGATGGGCATCGCATTGTAAAACACCGCGAAGGCCGTATCCTGTTGAATCTTGTCGAGCACCTTCACCACCGTCTCGGGCGTCAGCAGATCGTGTCGCGACAGGCCACTACCATCCCGAATAATGAAACCATCGGGCTGCACGCCCCAGGCGAGTAGTTGCTGCGCGACGATTTTACGTGCGCTATCCGCCGTCCCCATGCCTCCGCGCTCCAGCCCTATCGTCTTCAGCAGTATCTCGGCGATCTGATTCTGAGACGGCTTCATCAGCGCAGGGATAATGTTGCGCATTGGAAGGGACACAAAGGTGAACAACGTGTCCATTTTGATTGGCGTCCCCAGAATGCTGTCCATGACTCCGGCTTCGACGGTGATGTGCTTCCGCACCAGCGCATCGTTGAGCGCGTTGAGGTACGCCGTCGCAGGGTCCTTGGCCGGTCCCGAGTAGAGGCTGTCGCGGACTGTATCCGGAGGTGGACGCAATGTCGTTGGCGCCATTCCCTCGTTGAAGATCAGTTCGTCGACACCGGCTCCATAGTATTCGCCGAGGTCGTCCCATTCCCAACCGTAACCATGGATGGAATCGGGAAAGGCGTTGCCGACTCGTGCAAGCGAGCCCGTTACCTGTCTGATCCCATGAGCGCGAATCAAATCGGCGATCGAGTCCATCACCGTGGTGGCGAGTCCCCTCATGTTATCGCTGATGGTCGGATCGCCGCGCCCGATCACGAGCAAATCCCCGTCGAGGAGTGAATCGCGCACCTCGCCGTTGGTGAGAAAGGTGGTCTTGTAGGTGTAATCGGGTCCGAGCAGCGTCAGCGCCGCGGCGCTGGTGATGATCTTCATGTTGGACGCAGGCATGAAGAGCTTGCCGGCGTTCTTCGAGTAAAGCGTGTCACCCGTCCGAGGGTTGACGATCAGCACCCCCCAGTGTGCGTTTCTGTAAATCTGCTGTGAGGTGAGAGAATCGATCGCGTGCCGCAACTCAGCGCGCCCTGACGCCGGGTGAACAGTTCTCATCACCGTCACGCACGCGGTCAGGGAAAATGGCGCGAACGTCGCCACGAGTGCGCGCACGACTCGCCGTCTGGAAAAAGCAGACAAGGTGGTCGACTATTCCCTGCTGTAGGTGGTGCTGAGGCTGGCGTCCTCCCCGACTGTCACGCGCACGACCCTCGTGGGCTTCGGCAGCTCCTCGCCCACGCGCTCGAAGATGTAGCGCGCGAGGTTCTCTCCGGTCGGGATGAGCTTTCCGTCGGCGAATTCCGGCACATCAAGATTGATGTTGCGGTGGTCGAAGCGGTCCGTGACCTCTGACTTCAGGATGCGGTCCAGCACCGCAAGGTCGACGATGAAACCGGTCTTGTCATCGATCGGACCGCTGACTGTGACATCGCACACGTAGCTGTGGCCGTGGAAGTTCGGCCAGGCGCAGGCGCCGAAGGTACTCGCATTTTTCTCGTCGCTCCATTCGGGGCGGCTGTAGCGGTGCGCAGCAGAAAACGAAATTCGTCGGGTAAGAGAAGCGGTCGGCATTCTGTAATTTGCGCAATGTCGACGGGCGGCGCATTGCCATTCCCGAGACTGCGCACTGCTGACTCTCTCGGCGCGAGCTGTTAGTCCGCAATCCGCAATTCGCAGCCGTTAGTTTCGCAGTTCGCAGTAGGTGTCCCAATCCGCAATTAGTCAGCAGTCCGCAATGCAGTTGGTCCGAACTCCGCAGTCCGCAGTAGCGAACTCTAGAGATCGTCTCGACTCTCGTCCGGTGTATCCTCTGACCCGGTGACGCCTTCCGGTGTCGGACCGTCGGGTGGATTCCAGGGAATTGCTCCCTCGATCGACTGGTGCACATCAGTCGTGCCGAACAGCTCCGCCCTCAGATTCTCGCGCAGGTGCTCGGCCTCCGGATCATCGGGCCGTGGCTGATCCCCAAGCAGCAACCCTTCGTGGAGTTGTTCATCGACGACGTGTTCGTCGATCGCCTCCGGACTCTCGGCGCGGCGGATGGGGTCGACGACGAGAGCGCTCTGCAGATTCTTGAGACCGACGAAATCGGTGACCACGCGCTCGATGATGCGCCGCTCTTCCTCGGTTCCGACACGGCCGGAGAGATTGACGACGCCAGATCGCACGGATACCTGAACATCGTCAGGATCGAAGGCGAGCTGCCGCTCGAAATTGTCGCGAACGAGCGCACGCAGCTCGTTGTCGTTTAGATCGTCGGTCCCTCTGTCCTCGTAATCCTTTTCCACGCTTCCTCCCTCCGGGCCCGCCCCGAAGGGCGATACAGGTTACCGGAAGAACAGCAGCGATGCACCAAGCGTGAGAGCCCGATTGTTCTTCCAGAAAGAGCGGGCCTGGTTACCGGTCACGGCAGCAGTCCCGCCGGTGGGAATCACGTAGTACGCGGTCGGGTACTTCAACTGGTAGAGGTAGTTGTTCCAGTCCGCAGTCAGCTGAAATCTCCCACCCGGGACGTACCTGAGCCCACCGCCAAAAGTAAACGCAAACGGGGTGCCGAAAGTGTAGGGATCTGACTCGACGGAACAGCCGCAGCTGGCGACACCGGCGCCGAAATTCACGACCGGGATTATGTGGTGGAAGCTTTTCTGGCCGGTGAGATTTAGCGAGAGATCAACGTCGTACAGATTGATCGACACGTCGTGCTTCCCGAGCTGCCGCGCCGTGCCGGTCTGGGTTGGATCGATCGCCAATCGGTCGCTGTTCACATGCGACCAGCGCGCTGTCAGAAAGGCGGGACCCCCGACATGAATCTGATAACGGAGGCCGTACATCGGACCGTCACGCGGGGCGATGCCGATCGGATCCTTTCCGGCTCTATAGTGACCGCCGAAGAAGGTGAATTCCTGGCTCGCTTCGACATCGCGGTATGGACTGTGTTCAGGAAGGTGACCGACCTGCGCGCGGGCGGTCGACGCGATACAAGCAAGCGCCAAAGCGCTCAGGACGTGCTTCACTAATCCACTCCAAGATTGACGCCGCTCATTTCCGGCGGCTGCTCGATTCCGAGCATGGATAATATAGTTGGCGCTACATCGCAGAGAGCGCCTCCGGATCGCAGGCGCTGCTCCTGTTCCCAATCGATAACGACGAATGGAACAGGATTGGTCGTATGCGCGGTGTGTGGACCGCCGGTCTCCGGATCGATCATCATTTCAGCGTTGCCGTGATCGGCTGTTACGATCAACCTCGTTCCTGCGTTTTCCGCCGTTTTCAAAACGCGTGTCAGACATTGGTCGACAGTCTCGACTGCCTTGATCGTCGCTGGAATCGACCCGCTGTGACCGACCATGTCCGCATTCGCGTAGTTGCAGAGAATGAAATCGTGCTCTCCCGATGAAATGCCCTTCACGAGCGCATCGGTCACTCCCTCCGCGCTCATCTCCGGCTTGAGATCGTAAGTGGCTACCTTGGGGCTGGGAACCAACACGCGATGCTCGCAGGGAAATGGCGCTTCGACGCCGCCGTTGAAGAAGTAAGTCACATGTGGATACTTCTCGGTTTCCGCCGTCTTCAGCATGTCCAGACCGCGCGACGACAACACCTCGGCCAGAATCCGCTCCATCGACGTTGGATCGAACGCCACCGGAACGTGAAAAGTCTTATCGTAGTTGGTGAGTGTCGTCACCATGACCTTAGGCCGACGTGAAACGTCGAACCCATCGAAATTCGGCTCGATCAGCGCGCGCACGATCTGCCGCATTCTGTCCGACCGGTAGTTGAAGCAGATGACGGCGTCGCCATCTCTCATCGGCGCCACCGCCTTTCCATTCTCGGTCACGACCACCGGTAGCATGAATTCGTCGGTCTTTCCTGATTCGTAGGCTTTGCGAATTGCATCGAGCGGATCGGTGACAGGTGTGCCCTCGCCCAGAACGATCGCCTGGTACGCGAGCTCCGTACGGTCCCACCGTCGGTCGCGATCCATCGCGTAATAACGACCCGAGATGCTCGCAATCTTTGCTGGAGAGCCGATCTTCCGGACGTAGTCGAAAAGCTGCCGCATATACCCAAGCGCCGACTTGGGCATCGTGTCGCGGCCATCGAGAAAAGCGTGGATCGCAACACGATCGAGCGCCTCGCGCTTCGTGAGATCGACGAGCGCGCAAAGGTGCGTGTCGATGGCGTGGACGCCGCCCGCGCCGATCAATCCCATCAGATGGAGCGTACCGCCGTTTCGCTTCACCTGTCGGCACGCACCCACCAGAGCGGGATTGGTGTAGAAGCTCCCATCGGCGATGGCTGAGGAGATGCGCACGAGATCCTGCGTCACAACTCGTCCTGCGCCGAGATTGAGGTGTCCGACTTCGCTGTTGCCCATCTGGCCTGCGGGCAGACCGACACGAAGCCCGGAAGCTTCGAGCAGCGTGCGAGAGCCCCGAGCCCAGAGCGAATCCCAGGTTGGAGTGTTGGCGAGTGCGATTGCGTTGCCGTTAGTTTCGGGGCGATAGCCCCATCCATCGAGTACGATGAGCGCGACTGGCCGCGCGCGCTGTG
>QHVA01000132.1 GCA_003223425.1 Gemmatimonadota bacterium | reverse complement strand
TGGCTTCTCGCCAAGCGCGTCAAATACAATCACGATGTGAAGCTCCTCCGCGAACACATGACGGAGGCCGAGCGCGAGCGCTCGGATGCGATCGTCCAGTCGGAGCAGAACAAGCTGCGTATAGCGATCGAGCTCGCCAAACGACAAGCGAAGTTCGACAAGAAGTTGCACTTGAACGTCTCAGTCGACAGCTCGCGGATGTACCTCACGCGCGAAGGAGCACTTTTGCGCGAGATGTCGGTGCAGTTCGGACCGGAGCGAATGCCATCCGAATCAGCGAGCGCTCCCCCAGCGGCTATTCCTCGTGGAGAGCGAACAGTAGCCGACCTTGCGGAGACCAGCATCACGCTCGACGGCGGCACCCAGATTCTCTCGTCGAATACCCCCGAGCTCGTCAACGATTCGACGCCGATTCCACCGGGATCGTTGCGCATCAGCCGCGACGACATGAAGGCGATCATGCCGAACCTTAGCGCCGGTATGAAGGTATACTTTTACTGAACGGCTGTTTCGTAGCTCGGACAACGGGGTAATTGATGGCAGTTAGAATTTTTTCGTATGGCGGCAAGACCGTCTGGATGCTGATCTCCGGATTCATCATTGCGGCGATCGCGAGCGTCACGCTGCTCACGAAAACCGCGGAACTACGGTACCAGCGCGACGTCAATCGGATGGTCTACAACGACAACCTTGGCGTCCTCAACGAGGTCAAAGCAAAGCTCGGCATGACCGGGGACAGCCTCAGAGCGCTACTCAACGAGACAGCCGCAGAAGCGACCAACCAACCGTACATAGTCGTCAGCATGGCCGACCATCGGCTGTGGTACAAGCAGGGCAAGGAGATCATGTTCGAAGCTGCTGTTGCTACGGGAAGCGGCAAGGAGCTAGTGGGCGGAGCGAACGGGCAGTGGCGCTTCGAGACCCCGCGTGGCCGTCTCACCGTCAAAGGCAAAGACGAGGATCCCGCGTGGGTTCCGCCTGACTGGCATTACGTCGAACAGGCCCACAAAAAAGGGCTGGGGATCGTGCACCTCGACCCCGGAGAAGCGATTCCCACGGGCGACGGAGTCCTCAC
>QHVA01000131.1 GCA_003223425.1 Gemmatimonadota bacterium | reverse complement strand
ATCGTTGTACGCTCCCGGATCATTCAACAGCTTCGCCGCGCTGCCCGGTCCGCTGTCAACCTTAGCGATAATTCCGTCGAGCTTCCCCGATGTTTCCTTGAGCTGAGCGCTCAGCTCCGCCATGTTCGCGCTTGCGTCGCGAATGTTCCTCACCGTCGAATCCACCTTCGCTGGATCGATCGCTCCACTCGCTCGCCGCAACGATGCCATCGTCGCGCTCAGCTGCCGCGATTGCTCCGCCGCAATCGCCGAGAAATCGTTCACCAACCGGTTCGTCGCAGCGATGGTGTTGCGGAGGTCACGGATTCCTCCGCCCGCGACCATCTCGCGCTCCAACGCGGATGTCACCGCGTTCACCGAACGTATCACGGAGTCCGCGTTGCCCGTCAGCGCCGAAATCCCAGGAGTCGATGGCCCGATCGGAACAGTATCGCCCGGACCGAAGGAGCGCGGATCCGGACGAGAAGGAGTCAGCGCCACTGCCATGTCCCCGAAGATCCCGTTCGGAATCACGCTTGCCGTACTGGTCGCCGGCACCTTGTAATTCTTCTGAATCCTGAGCGTTGTGACGAGGGTGCCGTCCTGATGCAGATCGACTTCGTCTACGTATCCGACGCTCACACCGACCAGTAGCACCGGCTGTCCCTGTTTCAGCCCCGCGCCCCACGGAAACTTCGCGTAAAGCGGATAGCCCTTTGACAATCCGCCGCGGGCGAGCCACAGCGAGCCCACGACCGTCACGATGATCGCCGCGGTCACGACAAGACCAACCAGTACTTCGTCTCTTGTCTTCATGCCTGGAGGTAAGGGGCCAACAGGAGCGCGGTGAGCGCATCCAGCACGAGAATCGCAACAGACGTCACGACCACTGCCTGTGCGGTGCTGCGTCCGACGCCTTCGGCGCCGACGTTCGCGGTATAGCCCTCGTAGGAGCAGAAGAAGGCTATCGCGCCCCCGAATATGGTTGCCTTAATGACGCTATACACAATCTGGAACGGCGTGAATGAGAGTCGCAGCCCCGCGGTGAAATCTGCGCTCGTGACGTCCGTTGCCGTCACTGCCGTGAACATCGCTGTTCCTACCCCAACCGCGTCGGCAAGAATCGTCAGTACCGGAAGCATGACGAGTGCTGCAATGAGACGAGGGACGACGAGATACGCAATCGGATCGTACGCCAGGGTTTCGAGTGCGTCGATCTGTTCTGTCACGCGCATCGTTCCGATTTCCGCGGTGATGCGCGCTCCGACTCTTCCAGTCAATACAAGCCCGGTGAGCAGCGGACCCAGCTCGAGAATTATCGACTGCCGCGAGATCAGTCCAACTACTGAAAGTTGAACTCCACCAAAAAGCTGATATCGAGTCTGGAACGCGGTGACCGCACCGATGAACGCCGCCACGATAGCTGCGAGCGGCAATGAGTCGACTCCGATGTTCCGCATTTGCCGGATCGTCTCGGGCCCGTAGGTCCTTACATCCTCGAGCGCGCGCGCAATATCGCGCAGGAAGTAACTCCAGTGCCCAACCTTGCGAAAGGGACTGAGCGGATCCCGGATCAAGTTCTGACGCGCGCGAAGAGGATTACTCCCACGACGCCGAATATGATGCTCGGCAGCCATGCTGCCAGATCCGCGGGGATCATTCCCTTGCCGCCGATGCCTTTGGTGAGCTGAATCAGCATCAGGAAGATCACCGTTGTTGCGAGACTGAGCCCGACTCCGTAAGCCGCGCCCCCACGCTGTGTACTCGTTGCCAGCGGCGCGCCGAAAAGGAGAATGACGACACACGTAATCGGTATCGCGATCTTGAGCATTCGCTCGACTCGCAGCTCGTTGACCTCCGCACCAGACCGCTCCATCGACGTAATGAACCTTCCAAGCTCCCTGAAGCCCATGTCCGCAGGCGCCTTCTGAGTCAACGTCAGCTGCTTTGGCGCTTCAGTGAAATGTCGATCTCGAAGGGAGTCGAAGCTGAAGGTCACGTTGTGCAACGTGTCGGGAATCACGTGCATTGCTCCCCGCTGCAGCAACCATCCGGTCGACGGCTTGTAGCGGGCCGAGTTGGCGGTGATGACGTACGACGGGTAGTCAGGTCCCTTTCCCTTTCGCTCGATCACCATTCCCTCGACCGAAGGCTCGAGCAGATGAAGCGCGCCGATCTTGTAAACGCGCCCGCGATCTGCGGCGTAGGCGAAGTTATAGCGGTCGTTGCTGATGTTGACCCGATTTGCCTGCAATATGTCGAGCCGCTTCTTGTTCGTGGCCGGAGCAACTTCGCCGAGGAGCAGACCCATCACCGTTGCGAGCAGCGCGCCGACGAAGATCGGAGCGATGAAGCGATAGAAACTGATGCCCGACGCCTTCGCGGCAGTAATCTCTGAATGCCGCGTGAGCGCACCTATCGCGAAAACCGTCGCGAACAAAACTGCCGCGGGCAGCACCATGAACATCGAGTCGGGCAGCCAGTACAGATAGCTCAGCACGATGCGTCCGACGCTCAAATGCCGACCCAGGTAGGTGTCGAGATTGTCGGTCAGATCGATGATGTTGACAAGGATCGGAAAGCCGAGCGCGGTCGTGACGAAGATCTTCCAGAATTCGACGAACACATAGCGGTCGAGCGCCCGCACCATTCTCTTCAAGCGGCGAGTCTCTCCCGCCGAACGCGGCGGTCTTTCCAGTGGGTCTTGGAGCGGACCCAACCCGTGACGGCGCCGATCATCTCCTTCGCATCGCCGCCCCGGGCCGTGGTGCCCTCCTGGCCCATCTTCGCCAGCATCCACAGCGCAATCAAAGCGAAGATGACGTTCGCCATCCACATCGATACGACGGCCGGCATGAGGCCGCGCTTGGCGATCGATTCGCCAGCGATGAGGCACACGTAATACAGCGCGAAGACGAACAGGCTGACCCCGATTGTAAGGCCAACGCCGCCGCGCGGAAATCGCAACGCTATAGGCGCGCCGAGCAGCACGAACACGAAGCAGGCGACGGCGAGCGCGAACTTCTTGTGGATCTCGACACCGTAGGAGTTCATGAGCTGCGCGCTGTCTAGAAGTCTGATTCGCAGCGCCTCAGCGACCGCGAGGTCAGAAGAGTTGGGCGGAGCCGGCTGTATCGGCGTCAGCCTCGGTCTCGAAGTGGATGGCGTCGTCACCCTCGGTGTTGTGGACGATGTTACTCTCGGGGTCGTCGATACTCCCTGCGCCTTCGCCTTCTTGGGCGCAAAAAGCGCGACGGCGTTGCAGTACAATCTGCCGAGCCCGATGTCCCATGGCGCGCTGGTGTTGGTTTTTAGCACATCCTGGCCCGCCATCGCCTTCGATTTTTTTAGTGCCGCCAGTCTTATTTCGAATTCTTTGCGAGCCACCTCGTGCTCCTGCCGCGCCTTGTCTTGTGCCGCCTGCATCTCACACACCGTCATCTCGCGGTCGCTCTTGTACGAGTCGGCGGTCGTCTTCTGAAACTGGTTGCCCACCCCGCGAACGCGGATCAGATCGATGTTGAAGTAAAGCCGCTGCAGCTCGTCTGGATTTACGGCAGGAACATCCTGCATGCTGCCGTTGTAGAGCGTTAGCTCGAGATCCGTCATGCCCTTGGTCAGTCGCATGTTGCCGCTGTCGGCGTAGATCGTGCGCCGGCGCGTCGGATCGGCCATGTCATAGATCGTGACTTCGCGCATCAGATTCGACGCTTCGTCGATGTGTCCGGCGCGCAGGTAGAATTTCCCGGGGCTGACCTCGTTGATCACCTGCTCGCGCAAACCGAAGGTCGGCTTCGTCTGCGCGATGTCACGCTGCAGCATTGCGAGCCGATGGTTCGAGCGTGGCAGCACCTGATCGTTGAACCCGATCATAACGATGGTGATGCCAAGCGCCGCCCAAAGAACCGGTTTCAGCACACTCACAAGTGCGACTCCGCTGGCCTTGAGCGCGGTGATCTCGTTTTCTGCCGCCAGGCGGCTGAACGCGTAGAGAGTCGCGACCAGCACTGCCATTGGCAGCGTGAGCGCGACCGTAAGCGGCACGGATAGCCCGAAGAACTCCGCGATCACGAAGGCCGGCAGTCCCTTGCCAACCAGCTCGCCGAAGTGCTTTCCGATGTACTGCAAAAGCAGAATCGAAGTGAGCGCGGTGAGGGCGAAAGTCAGCGGACCCGCGTGTTCCTTTAGAACGTAGCGGTGCAGTATCTTCACGGAGTGAAATATACCGTGCGCTCGCGGGTAAGCGACACGCAGACAACGAGTTCCGCGCGTTCGGCGCCGTGCTTCTCACGCCGCGCCGCGCTGGTATATGCCGCGATCGCATTGCTGTTCGCGGCTAGCCGAAGCGCGCACGCCCAGGATCCGCGCGACACAACCCGGAAGATCACGCCAGCACCGCCTGTCACCCCACCAACGGGAACTCCAGGAACACCCGGAATCCGGCTGAGGCTCGGGCGCGACACGCTCCCGCTGACTCTTCCGTCGGTGTTGTCACGAGGGGAACGGCAGGCATTCCTCCAGGCTCAGGCGCAAATCGAGGCTGCCCGCGCAACGGCTTTCCAGCAGAACATGCGCGCGATAATGGAAGCCGTCTGGGGTCAGGTTGCGACGAGCAACTTCGCCTCATCGACCCCAAGTCCTCCGTATCCAGGTGACTTGCCGCCGAAGCCGAAGCCTCCTGTCGCCATCAAGCCGATACCGATCCTTGGAGAGCACGCTGATCTCGGGTTGCAGCTGGACGGACGTCTCGAGTTTCGTGGTGAGAAAAATCAGACCGCGCTTTGTTCCTCGACTTTTTTCTTCAATCCCGTCGCGAACTGCCGCAGCGCCTTCGAGCCGCTTGTGGACTTTCAGTTCGCTGCCAAGTCCGGCGGAATCGTTGCAGACCGGGTCCACGTCAATCTCGACTACGACACGCAGCGCGAGTTCGACGCCTCGAACAACATCTCGATCTATTACGAGGGCAAGGGAAGCGAGTTCGTCCAGCGCCTCGAGGTCGGCAACGTAACCTTCCAGCCGCCGGCTTCGCGCTACATCACCGCTGGAATCGCGAGCGGCAATTACGGCATCCAGGCGGTTACCAAGCTCGGCTCGATGCGGCTCAAGACGATTCTGGCGCAGCAGAAAGGCAATGTCGTGCGCGATCGGGTTTTCACCGTTGGCGATCGCACGCTGCAGGCGATCGACCGCAAGATTGAAGACTACCAGTTCGAGCCGCGTCGCTTCTTTTTCACGGTCGATCCGAAGCTATTCGGCAGCTCGTATCCGAACATCGACATCCTCGACACGCGAAAGATGGCGGCGCTGTCAGCGTCGCTTCCCGACACGCTCCGGCCGACAAAGATTTTTCTTTATCGCCTGTTGATCGGAGGGCAGCCGCCGAATCCCAACGGCCCGCAGTTCCGCCTGCTCGGCAATCCGCGCTCTCGACGAGGGCAGGTGTACGAGTATCTCCGCGAAGGTGTGGACTACTACGCCGATCCATCTCTTCTCTGGATTGCGCTGGTACGTCCGCTGGCTCTAAACAACGAGCGCCTCGTCGTCGCTTATCGTGTCCGCATCAACGGGCGTGACACCGTGTATACCGCGACCGGTGGCACCCCTGACCTCAAGTTCGATTCGAAGAACGAACAGTTCGCTAATCTGATCTGGGATCCTGACGTGCAACCGGGCGATCCAGCGTTCGATCGCGAGATCAGAAGTGTGTACCGCCTCGGCGGACCAGATCTTCGCAGGCAGAGCGTGACACTCAAAGTCGTGACCGGAAGCAGCGAGGACCAGGAGAAGCCCGTCACGGGGAACGCGGATACATACCTCAAGCTGTTCGGGCTGGCGCAATCGACGAACAGCTCGAGCTTTGATCTCGAGAATCGGATCTGGCCGCGGCCAAGCGATCCGAACTTCGAGCTGAGCCTCGGCTCACCAGGCTCGCACACTATTCGTGATCAGTTCCTGATATTCCCGTCGGCGAAGCCTTTTGCATCGAACGGGCTGGCCGTTGGAGGAAATCCGACCAACGACACGATTTACACCACACCGCCGGAGTACGTCCGCTCGGCCCAGCGGCCCGAAGCGGTGTATCACATCCGAATGCGAGCCCAATCGGAGGGCAGCGGGGAAGGCGGAGCGTTGATGCTCGGCACAGTGCAGGTCAGGCCGAATTCGGAACGCCTTCTCGTTGATGGTATTCCTCTCACCCGCGGCACCGATTACTCCGTCGATTACGACCTCGGCCGCGTCTCCTTCAACCGGCCGGATACGCTTTTTCCAAGACCACGACAGGTAACGGTGCAATACGAGGAAAATCCTGTCTTCGAGGAAACGCCGACGTCGATCTTCGGCGCTACCGCGGAATTCCCGCTGACCAATGGCCAGATCAATTTCACCGCGATCTCGCAGAGTCAGCGCACTAACTTCACGCGACCGCCGCTCGGATTCGAGCCCGCCGCCTCACTCGTTGCGGGTGTGAGCGCGCTCTTCAACTTCGATGCGGAGCCGCTGACAGCCCTCGTCTCAAAGTTGCCGTTCGGGCCGACGACGATTCCGTCGCGCATCGGATTCTCGGCCGAGTTTGCGGCAAGTCGTCCGCAGACCAACGCCTCGCAGCAGGCGTATCTCGAATCGTTCGAGGGCGAGGGAGGACTCCCGATCGCGCTGAACGATCCGCAGTGGTATTTCAGCAGCCAGCCGGCATTGGGAACGAAGATTCCAGCGCGGTTCGGCGCCACCGTATTCGACCTCTCGCGCGCCACGACGCTGGCATGGCAGAGCAACGGCGTAGACGCCGATGGTCACGCCGTTCGCTATCGCATCGATCAGATCGATAAAGAAGTCGCTCAGAGCGGCACCGGCATCGCCGGTCCGGAGCCATTGCTCTGGCTCACACTGTATCCCCTCTCCATCGGCGGGCAGTTGAACGACGCTACCGGCACTTTTCGCTGGACGTTCCCGAATGCCCTCGCTGGGCGCCGCTGGCGCTCCATACGCACGGTG
>QHVA01000144.1 GCA_003223425.1 Gemmatimonadota bacterium | reverse complement strand
ATACGCTACAACGCTTCCCGGCGGCAGTGTAGGTTGAATTTGTAGTTAAAAAGAAAGGGCGCCGGGAGGCGCCCCTTCACTCAAACAGCCTTTCTGATCTTGAGCGGCTGAGCGAACCTCTCACCCAGCACTCTGAGCTCGTCTACCTCTGACGGCGCCAGCTCATGGTAGCGCTCCGCCAGGTAATCCATCGTGTTGTCGAACCAATCCAGCTGGTCCTCGGGCGCCGAGCCGACTACGCCGCAGCGCATGATCTGCTGAAACAGCTCGTCCCGAGCATCCTCAAATGGAGTTGTCGCCCGGACTGGCTCCTTCCGGAATCTGTTTTTTTGGGTGTTCATCAATTCGGTTGGAGTGAAAAACGTCTATGAAATCGTGCTCTCTAATCTACTCTTCTTAGACACCAATTCATAGCAAAAAGGTTCAAGCTGCAGCGCGCCTTTTGATGAAATCCAGCAACAATTCCGAGAGATGCTCAGGGTTTTCCTCCGGAACGAGTCGCGCCACTCCACCGAGCCGCACGAGCCTGGCTTCGGGAATCGTATTGACGAGCCGGTCAGCGAGCTTTGGGTCCACCCATTTGTCCTCGTCGCCCCAGATGATGAGTGTGGGGGCCTTGATCTCTCCGTACTCGTCCTCGTCGAGATCAGCTTTGTTCACCGCGCTTGCCAACGTCAGAAGATGCTTTGCCCCATCCTTGCCCACGAATGGCGCGAGATAACGGGCGATCAGCTTCATTGGCATGTGCTCGGGATCGGCGACGCTTCCTCTGAGCACTCCCTCCAGTAAAGGTGCAGCTCCCATTACACCGCGGGTGAGAGTGAACGCGAAGCGCGCAGTGCGTCGCTGCATCTGGGTGATGTCTTTCGCCGGCAGCTCCTCGAACGCCGGAGTATTTATCAGCACCAGCTTGTCGACCCGCTCGGGACGGTTTGCGGCAAGCTTCATCGCTACGTCGCCTCCGAGGTCAACCCCAACCACGACGGCGCGCGAGACCCGGAGAACTGTCATCGCAGCATCGAGATACTCCGACTGCGCCGCGATTCCGAAGTCTGCGTCCATTGGTCTGTCGGATTGTCCGTGTCCGAGTAAATCGACCGAATAGGCAGTGTGACCCGCCGACGTGATGTTGGGAGCGATCGCGCGCCACAGAAAGTTGCAAGTCCCGAATCCGTGCAGGAGAATGACCGCCGTTCCACCATGCCCATAGCGCTCGACGTGCATCGCTCCCGAACCGACCGGAGCTCTCAGGACATCAGCTTGCATCTCAGTACCCCTCTCTTAGCTTTCGCGTCACAACGAACTCCGCCAACGCACTCGAAATCAAATTCTGAAGATGCCGCCCACCAACGACCAGCCGCGTGACAGGAACGTACCCCCGAGAAACACTGTCAGGGAGGCCCGTGCATCAAGTCGGCCAAAGGCCTTCTGGTGGGTGCTCGGCGTCATTGCATTCATTGGCGTTGCCGCGCTCGCGTACGTAGTGAGGAAGCCCAAATCGCGGTCGGCCGAGGTTCGTGAAGTGGCTGACACCACCAACGCCGGGCCGGCTCAGGGCTACGTCATCGGCAAAGTCGATGCCCCGGTAAAGATCCTCGAGTACGCCGATTTCGAGTGTCCGTCGTGTGCGGGTTTCGCCACGGTGACGGAGCCTGATGTGCGTACGCGCATTATTAACGCGGGGCTCGCCAACCTTACCTATTACGATTTCCCGCTCACCCAACACCGCAACACCGTTGCTGCATCCAACGCCGCCGCCTGCGCGGATGAGCAGGGAAAGTTCTGGCAGATGCACGATCGACTGTTTCAGGCGCAGGATGAGTGGAATGGTGAAGCGACCGATGTGCCGAAGCCCTTTTTTCGCCGCTATGCGAGCGAGATCGGCGTGCCTGATTTGGCCAAGTGGGAGAGTTGCTACGACAGCCGCAAGTATCAATCGCGCATCAACGCCAATCTCGCCGATGGTCTGAGGCGAGGGGTGAACTCCACTCCCACGTTCGTCATCGGCAATAAGATGTATCCCGGGATGCGGTCGTACGACGAAATGAAAGGCCTCGTCGACTCGATCGCGAAAAGCGCGACCTCACCGGTCGCGACAGGCGGAGCCGCGACACCAGCGCCCAAGAAGTGACGAAGCGGATGATCGTGGCCGCGCTCGCGCTGGCCGGGATCTTCATCAGCCTCTACCTGACTCTCTACAAGCTCGGTGTCATTGGCGAGCTGAGCTGCACGATCGGCTCGTGTGAGACTGTCAACACAAGCAAGTGGTCGCGTTTCCTTGGACTGCCCGTCGCCGCCTGGGGGCTGCTTTTCTACATCGACGTGTTTCTGATCGCTTTCGTCGGAACACTCGAGAGGTTTGAAGACGAGCCGATCATCTCGCTCGTGATCGTTGCCGAAGCAGCGGTAGGTGTGCTCTTCTCGGCCTGGCTCACGTATCTCGAGCTGGCCGTGATTCACGCTATATGCATCTGGTGCGTTACGTCAGCCGCTATCGTTGCTGCGATTTTGTTGGTGAGCGTCGCTGACTTGCGGGAGATTCGCGGGGCCAAGTCCCAGACAGCAGGCTGAACTACGCTGCTGCCTGCTGCCCGCTAACCGCTTAGCGCTTTTCGCTCAAGCCGACGGACAGTTGTTATCCGCGAAGAACGCCAAGTTTTGTATCTCTAGACAGACCGCGATCTGTCCCCTCAGTAGTTTAGCGAATAGCGCCAAGCCAAAAGCGGGCGGGCAGCAGCGTCGTTAACACTTATATGTGTGGTCGTATGTCAACGAACGAACCTTACCTACGCCCGCTTGATGTCCCCCGCGCGCGACGCTTCATCCAGCCTCAGCCTCGGCTTGTTCTCCGCGGCCAGGTCCTCTCCTTCGCGCTGCATCCGCCGCCGGAACGGCACCAGGTCCCTGCCCAAATGCACCAGCGCCCGAGTCGCAACGGTGCTCGCGAGCGGCTCCGGTATTCCCATTACACGGATGTAGGTGTCGATTGCGCGGTCGAATGAAAGGTCTTCCGCCAAGGTGTCGACGAACATGAGCGCGTTGTCGACGTGACCACGAATAATCGTCTCTTCAGCGCGCGCCTGAGACAGGCGCAGTCGCCGCTCGGCGTTCGGGTTCAGCTTGCGGCCGAAGATCGATTCGGGAAACAGATTGCGAAGGGCCATTTAACCTTCCGTCGTTGGCTGTGATTGGATGTTAGGCAGGGAGCGTACCATCGGATAGGGCTTGCCGACGAGCAGGAACGGCTACCGAACGGTTGGGGGGCTGACGACTGCAACTGAACGGGCGGGAGGCCTCAGTAGCCTAGTTGCCAGGCGCGAGTTCACAACGCCCTGAGTTGTCTCGGTGGCATTATGGGCACAGGCAGTTGGTTGTGCCGTGAATGGCGCGGTGACAAGTCAGGGCGTACTGACCTGGCGAGCTGGCACCTCTGCCACTGACGCCTCCCGCCCGTTCAGTTGCAGTTCAGCCCCCACCCGTTCCGTCGCTGTCGTCACAAGAACCGAAAGGGCCGGGAAGCGAACTTCCCGGCCCCTTTGCTTGAGATCAAATCGTTGCAGCTAAGGCGCGACGACGATGATCTGGTTCTGAGTCTCAATTCCCGTGGTGATGGTCAACCCGCCGGGCAGCAGCGCCGGCTTGAATCCGCTGGCCGCCGGAGGCGTTGCGCGTAGCACGTAGGTTCCGGGAAGCAGAAACGCAATGCGGAAGTTTCCGTTCGCGTCGGTGCTGGTGCTGCGAACGATGTGGGTTGGATCGGCGTCATTGAGTAGCGAGCCGGCTGTCAGAACTTCAACAGTTGCGCCAGGAACGGCTGCGCCGGTTGCGCTGTTGGCGTGAACCGAACCCGTTACGCTCCCAGTGATGTCCTGCGCCACGGCGCGAACGACGGGTCTGAAGTTGAAACCATTTCTGGCGTTGTTGCCGCGTACGACGAAGCTCCGACCGATGTCGAAGTCCAGCGTCATCACCGATCCGTTTTCCGTCAGCTGGATCGGATTGTCGAGGTTGATCTTGATACCCGAGTGACCAGCACTGGGAAACTGGATCGAGGGGTGGGTTCCATCTTTGAACGTGATAGAGGATTTGCTTGGATCGATAATCAAGCGAAAACCGTTGTAGGTGCCGGTCGCGAGCGTGGTCGCGCCTAGGTTGGTGGTCTTTCCGCCGGCCAGGTCGAGAAGATTGATGGAGACATTCGGAGTTGCAACAGTCGTCCAACCCTCGTTACTCGATTCGTCGGCCGCTTCGGCGTCGGTAGGCGCCGCCTTCCTGGCGTCGACCCGCACGACGAAAACGTCGACGCTGGCGACGTCCGAAAATGGAAACGGCATGTCGGTAAGGCGAACGGTGAGCAGGCCCGTGCCAGTGCCTGATGAATCGCTGCATGCGGCGAGCGCGACCGTGGCGATCACAAAAGCCGCGAATAGTCGAATGGTCTTACTCATCTCTCATATCTCCTGCAGGAATGCGTTAACGATCTGGGTTGGGTTTGGAATTCGCGGGCACAGCCCGGTCCTAATTGCGTAGACTCGGCCATCCAGAGCCGGGGTCACAGCTCATCAGTGCAAAAAAGAAGGGCGAGTGATGCAAAGGAGCGCAGCATTTTGAAAAAAAAAGGGACGGCGGAAAGGCCGTCCCCGTTGATGCTGTCCCGACCTTACTTTTTCGGCGGCGGGCGATGGGAGCGACCGGGATTGGATTTCGCACCGGCGTTTCCAGGTACTCCAGCAGGAGGTCCGGCTGTGGCCGGCCGTCCGGCTGACGCAGGCCTATGGCTCTGGCCAAAATCGCGCCCGGTCGAGCCGGGGCGGTTCGCTTGTCCGGCAAGCGCCTGCGCAGGGAGCTCACCGGGCATGCTCTCCAGGTCCGAATCGGCTGCATGCTTCGCAAGGCGCGCGAGGACGCGCTGTAGCGCCTCACTCGAGCTCAAGCCGTGGTCGGTCAGCGCGCCAATCACAAAGAGAGGCACCGCGAGCGAACGCCCGGAAGGCGCGCGCGTCGCAAGCAAGCTTACCGCCGCGCCATCGACGCCTTTGCGTATTGCTTCCGCGCCTGCTTCGATCTCGTCTCCCGCCGGCGCCAACGCACGACCGTTCGCGAGCGCTGCTCTGGCAACCTCCATTCGTGCGGCCTGCTCATTTACCGAGCGCTCGATGTTGCTCGGGTCGACACCCTTCGCGGCAAATTTCAGCGCGCGATTCTCGAGTGCTTCGGCCGGAAGTTGTCTCGCCCGCGCAGCCGCGATTCGCGCCAGCACGCGCTGCGCAACATCCGCGGGCAACACCTCTCTAAGACGTGCCGAAGGATCTTTAGCGGGAACTTGGGCAATCGAGCCGTGCGCGGTTAGTACAATTGCCAGCAGCACAACGGCGAAACTTCGAACGTGCCTCATATATGTATCATCTCCCGAAGGGAGTGATCTGCGCTCTCGCAGGATGTGTGGTTCTGGCCTGTTTAATCTGGTGCGCCATATCTGATAGACTAGTCAAATCAGCATTAAGGTCACATTTAGGGGCTTTACTCGATGACGAGCAGGCCAACCGTTCCTCCGAACTCGTCGACCATCGACAGAAGACCCGGGGGCACGATCCACTGCCCACCGTTTACTCTAACATTCATCTGATAGTTTCCGCGTTTGAGTGGGAGCGTCGTCGACCACCAGTCCTCTTCCACGTGCTCGAGTCGCAATGGCGTCCAGTTCGTGAAATCTCCGCTCACTTCGACCAGAGCAGCTCCCGGCGCATTCACCTTCAGCTTCACCGAGTCCCCGACGGTTCGCTGCGCCGTGAAGCCGGTCACAGTCGGAGCGACGTCGAGGGGGACGTAGGGTGGCGGTGGACTCTGCGTCGCTTGCGTGTTTGGCGCTGGAGTCGAGCGTCTCACGCCAGACCAGCGCAAACTCACTGACACGAACCGACCACCAGGAAATCCCTGCGTTGGATCGATTGGATAAGTTCCTCCACCCGCAACCACGGCTAATCGCGGAGTCGCCCAGAACGCGGCGCTCACGCTGGCCCACGATCTCGCGTTGCCACCCAACGTCGTGAGTTGGTCGCCGATTCGGAAACCGAGCAGCGCGCCAAGATCGAGCGTGCTCCCCCGCTTCCATGATAGAGAGGCCTGCGCGTCCGCGTATTTGATCGAATCACTGACAATCGTCGGACTGATGCTGAGCAACGCACTTTTCAGTTCTGATCCGAGAGCAGTGCCCGCCTCCCCGAGCAGGATTTTTCGCCACGCGACAGCGTCGTACGTTTGACCGCCGCCGAGCCCGAGGAAAAACTCTCCGTTCGGACGGACAAAATGAACGCGACCGTTCGCGATGACTTCGCCCGTTCGCGTTCCGTCATTGTGGCTGCTGCCGCCCGCGAATCCACCGATCTCGCCGAGGAATCCACGGCTGGTCGGAACGAAGCGCGACGCGGATACGGTGCCTTGCGTACTCCACCCGCCGGATGTGAACTGCGAGTAGGTACCTGTCGCTTCGGCGAAGGCCGAGCCCCAGTCGACGAGTGCGTGCGGCGTAATTGTCGCTGCGCCGGTACTGAGAGTATCTGCGTAACGCAGGGCAGCTCCGCCCACATCGATGCTGCTTTCGACTCTTTGCGCGTGACTTGCTCGTGCCACAAAGAGGAGCGCCGTGAGCGCTCCTCTAAAGCTTGCAACGATTGAGGGTCTTACAGCTTTCAAATCCCCGCGCGGGTAACAGTTGCGGCACGACCGCCTGGTTTACGTCGCGCTGTTCCCTGCGGGTCCGACCC
>QHVA01000143.1 GCA_003223425.1 Gemmatimonadota bacterium | reverse complement strand
TCCAGGCAGCTACGCCTGGTCATAACTATCGATGTAACGAACGGGCTAGCTCGCGAGAGTGAAGCGCCGGCGCTGGTCGCAGCACATCGAAGCATCACCGAGCCGGCGGTGCAGCGACTGTATCGCAATTACGTGCGCGCGCTGGTGGAAATGCTGCATCCCGATTATCTGGGACTGGCCGCCGAGGCCAATCTGATTCGTGCTGCTGCACCGAAGGCGGTTTACAATGCGGTGGTTCGCATGACGAACGATGCGGCGGCGGATATTCGTCGCTCGCGATCAGCTACTGCTCTGCCACTCTACGTCAGTGTGCAGGTCGAGACCGCGTGGGGGAAACTCGGCCAGCAAACGGCGTTCGTAGGAATCGATCAGGACCTGCGAGATTTTCCGTTCGTCAATCTCCTTGGTCTTTCCTCCTATCCATACCTCGGCGGATTCCGGGATCCAGATCAGATTCCGTCGGATTATTACGTGCGTGTACGAGGCTCGCGTACACTGCCAATGATGGTGGTGGAAGGTGGATGGCCTTCTGAATCGGTGCGTGGCGTGTTCTCCTCGTCTCAGGAAATGCAGGCGAGATACATCGCACGTCAGTCCCGGCTATTGGACGAAGCGAATGCGATCGGTGTTTTTCAGCTTTCGTTCACTGACCTCGATCTCGGCAGCTTTCCAAAGCCTGTACCCGCGATTCTTCCTCTCTTCGCGACGCTGGGGCTCGTCGACGCGAAGCTCAAGCCGAAACCGGCTCTCAATACCTGGGACAAGATTTTCGGGCGTCGATTGCAACACTAGGCGGCGTCTGCTATTGGCTGGCCACGGACTGTGGCAGCGCGAATTCTCCCATACCCAAAGTAGATCGTCAGTCCAATCGCCAACCACACGAACAGTCTGATCCAGGTCGGCAACGGGAGACCGGACATCAGGTAAAGGCAGATCAGTGTTCCGACTACTGGAACCCAGGGCATGCCCGGAGTCCTGAATGGCCGCGGAGTTTCCGGTGAAGTCTTGCGCAGGATCAGCACGCCCGTGCACACGATCGCGAACGCGAGAAGGGTTCCCATGCTCACGAGCTGACCGAGGATTCCAATGGGAAACAAACCGGAAGCAATGGCTACGACGCAGCCGGTGATTGCGGTCGTCACGTGGGGAGTCCGGTAGCGAGCATGGAGCTTGGCGAAAAGCGGTGGTAGTAATCCGTCGCGGCTCATCGAATAAAAAATCCGGGATTGCGCCAGCATGTTCACCAGAATCACGCTGGATATTCCGCAAATCGCTCCAATGTTGATGATCGGCGCGAGCCATTTTAGTCCCGTCGCCTGGACCGCCAAGGCGATAGGTGAAGGGACGCCGAGTTTGGGGTAGGACACCAGTCCCGTCATTACGAGTCCGACAGCGATGTAGATGACAGTGCAAATCGCCAGGGACACGAGAATCCCGATCGGGATGTCCCTCCCTGGGTTTCTTGCTTCCTGTGATGCGGTCGAGACCGCGTCAAACCCAATGTAGGCGAAGAAAATTACTCCGGCGCCGCGCAGGATTCCGCTCCAGCCAAAGGAGCCGAAGGTGCCGGTATTCGGGGGAATGAAGGGATGGAGATTCGCCGGGTTGATGTACTGCACGCCAATCGCGACGAAGAGGACGAGCACTGCAACCTTGATGATTACGATCGTCGTGTTCACCCGAGCTGATTCCCGGATGCCGATCACGAGCAGCCATGTAAGTGCGAGGCAGATCAGGATCGCTGGAAGATTGAACAGGGCGGTAACGTGGGTTCCGTCCGGAAGACAGACGTGAGTGCCGGGTGCCCCGGTGAGGCGGGGTGGAAATGAGATTCCCATTTCGCTCAAGAGGGTGACGGCATAAGCCGACCATCCCACTGCCACGGTCGAAGAGCTGAGCGAATACTCGAGGACGAGATCCCAGCCGATGATCCAGGCGACCAGCTCACCCATGGTTGCATAGGCGTAGGTGTAAGCGCTCCCGGCGACCGGGATCATGCTCGCCAGCTCGGCGTAGCAGAGACCGGCAAATGCGCAGGCAAATCCGGCGAGGACCATCGAGAGAGTTAGCGCCGGCCCGGCGTTCTGGGAGGCGACGCTCCCAGTGAGGACGAAGATTCCCGCTCCGATGACGGCTCCGATCCCGAGGGTGACGAGAGCCAGCGGTCCAAGCTCGCGACGCAGCGTTCCCGAGCCAGCCTCGGCCAGCAATAATCCGAGGTCCTTCCGAACGAAGAGCGACATGACGCCTCCCGATTTGGATGCGTAATTGTATACAAATCTCGGCCCTAGGATAACGCTGGCCAGGGCCGGGACGCAAGGAGCTGCGGCTGGATGGCTTTTCCCGGATTTCCGGCAAAAGGAAGCTGCACCGGCTGATGGCTTTTCTCGCCAGTAGGCGGCGCGGAAACGAGCCAATCCGGCGTTATATTGGCGGCACTGTGCCGAAACGAGCTGCCACGACTTCACGAACGCCGAGGGGACAGGGCCGACGCACCC
Source organism: Gemmatimonadota bacterium (assembly GCA_003223425.1). Classification (GTDB taxonomy): domain Bacteria; phylum Gemmatimonadota; class Gemmatimonadetes; order Gemmatimonadales; family Gemmatimonadaceae; genus UBA4720. The sequence continues at coordinate 4,572 of QHVA01000143.1, read as the reverse complement.
ACGGCGCCACAGACCGCGCGAACCGCCTCTACGATTCACTGAGAAACCTGATCGTCCGCGGACAACTGGCTCCCGGAGCGCGAATCGTAGAGACAGAAGTTGCCGAACGTTTTGGAGTCAGTCGCACCCCGGTTCGCGCTGCGTTTCAGCGGCTCGAGCGGGAGGGATACGTAATCGCGTCGGCAACGCACCAGGCGCGGATGACCGTTGCTCCACTCACGCGAGAGGATGTTGGAGAACTGCTCGAGATCGTGGGAGAGCTGGAAGGACTGGCCGCCCGGAGTGCAGCACGTCTAAGCGAGACAGAACGTGAAAAACTGGCGAAGGATCTCGCGACCCTCAACTCGGATTTTAGACGCGCTGCCTCAGCCAAGGGCGCTCAGCCCGGAAGATTGTACGAGCTGGACGAGAGATTTCATCGGCGTTATGTCGAGGCTGGCGCAGGACCTCGATTACGATCTCTCCATGAGGCAGTGAAGCCGCAGGCGGAACGCTACATCAGGATGTACATCGCGCTTTTGCTCGATACGGTTCCAACCGCTGGCACTGAGCACGACGCCATCGTCGAAGCGATACGTACTGCGAACGCAACCGCCGCACAGCGCGCGGTTCAGACCAATTGGCGACACGCCGCCGATCGATTGGTGCGGGCGATCGATGTAATGGGAGAGCAGGGTAACTGGTAACAACACTCCAAAGGAGGTTTGCCGTGGCCGAAAAGAAAAAAACTGCCAGGAAGACGCATGAGAAGGCCGCTAAGCCGAAGACCGACAAGAAAATCATCGCGGTGATCGGAGCCACAGGTGCTCAGGGTGGCGGGCTGGTCCGCGCCATTCTGAACGACAAGCATGGTTCCTTTGCTGCGCGCGCGATAACGAGAAACCCCAATTCCGAGAAGGCGAAAGCGCTCGCGGATGCGGGTGCGGAAGTCATCGCTGGCGATGTCGATGATATAAAGAGTCTTAAAAAAGCGTTTGATGGCGCCCACGGCGCGTTTTGCGTCACGTTTTTCTGGGAGCACCTCAAGCCCGAGAAGGAACTGTCCCACGCGCGAAACCTGGCGCAGGCGGCAAAGGATGCCGGTGTCCACCACGTCATCTGGTCGACGCTTGAGGATACCAGGAAATCTGTTCCACTTTCCGACGATCGCATGCCCACACTGATGGGCAAATACAAAGTCCCGCACTTCGACGCGAAGGGTGAAGCAGACGAAATCTTCAGACAGCTCGGCGTGCCGACGACGTTTCTGCTCGCGTCGTTTTACTGGGAGAATTTCATTTACTTCGGCATGGGCCCCAAGAAAGGCCCGGACGGCAAACTGACGATCAGTCTGCCGATGGGGACGAAAAAGCTGGCGGGTATTGCGGCCGAGGATATTGGAAAAGCCGCCTACGCAATATTCGAGAAAGGCGACGAGATGATCGGCAAGACAGTAGGCCTCGCCGGCGGTCATTTGACTGGCGCTCAGATGGCGAAATCGATGACGAAGGCACTTGGGCGGGAGGTCGTGTACAACCCGGTCACGCCAGCCGCGTTCAGATCGTTTGGATTCCCCGGGGCTGACGACCTCGGGAACATGTTTCAGTTTTACACCGAGTTCGAGCAGGATTGCTGCGATGCTCGCGGTATCAGCGAGACGAAGACTCTAAATCCTGAGCTTCTAAACTTTGACCGTTGGCTCAGTCAGAATAAGGAGCGGATCCCACTCGGCTAGGGAAGCCGCTCTGGCGCTTTTATCGATTTTCGTTCGATCGGCTGTGCTGCGCCAGAGCCAATCGCTCGCGCGCCTTCTCCCTCGGTGAAAAGGCGCGTGAGAAATCGTTGGCCTTCGCCGATCCGCTCCACTTCGAGGGCAGTTGCCTCGAGTCCCTGCTCGATCCGCTGCAGACGCTCGGCGAGCTCGCGCGGGAATGACGTGACCACTGCTGCGCCTCGGCGCCAGATTCTGCGTGCGAAAGCAACCGATATCGGGAACAGCACGACGATCAAGAATATTCCACCGAGCACGTATGCTTCTTCAGGTGGTCCCGGCTGACGGGGCGGCGGCGGCTGTTCTACAACGGCTCCAGGAATTGCCGCAGCCTGGGCCAACTGCGCCGCGTTCCCCGCCAACATCTGGTCCACACTCGAAATCCTCGAATCGACATCCTTCATGCGGGCCTCGAGCGCCGTTCGTTCGGGTGCACCAGCTGCGATGTTCTGGAGCTGATTGGAAAGGTCCCCCCGAATGTTCTCGAGATCGTTGAGCTGATTCGTGAGTTCGCGGCGCTGCGCCCTGAACCCCTCGTATATAGCACTCGCGCTCGGCGCAGCACGCGCACTCGGTGCTGGAGTCGCTGCTATCGCCGGTGTGGAAGCTTTCGCGGCTTGATTCTGGATCAATCGGTCCTCGTACGCTGCAACGGTAATGTAGACGGACTGATTTAATCTACGGATCAAGGCAGGGAAATTCTTCATTCCAGTGCGAGCAGAATGGCGTACGGGTAGGTTTCCCGCATCATGATCGTTGGGTGCTGAAGCCGTGAAGGAATTGAGCCTGGAGACCGAGCGGCTCATTTTGCGTAGGTATCGCTTGAGTGACTTCGAGGATCACTACAAGCTGTGTGCTGATCCCGATGTCATGAGGTACGTCATTGGCGGGAAACCGATGTCGAGATTCGAGGCATGGCGACACATGGCGTTTCTCGTGGGTCATTGGGAGCTACTCGGCTACGGATACTTTGTTGCTGAAGAGAAAGCGTCGGGCCAGTTCGTGGGCAGAATCGGGTTCACGAATCCTGAAGGATGGCCGGGCTTCGAAGTTGGCTGGACAATCGCACCGCAATTTCAGGGAAAAGGCTTCGCAACCGAGGGCGGAAGATTTCTCTTGCAGTATGCGTTCAATGAGATGGGCCGGGACCATGTCATCAGCGTAATTCACCCTGAAAACAAACCCTCGATCAGGGTCGCGGAGCGCCTCGGTGAAAAGCTCGAAGGAAGGACAGAGGTAGGAGGAATGCCGGCGCTGATTTACGGAATAGGCCGGCCGTGAGACCACTGCCGTTTGTCTGGCCTTATGCTCTCGTGTTCTGGGGAGTCTACATCTGGGCGTTCGCACCAGAGTGGAGAGTCGTCCAGCAAGGTTTCGAAGGGGCCAAACGCGAAGGCTCTCGGGACAGCGGATCCGTTAGAGTGATCGCCGCTGGAATGTGGATCGCGCTTTTCCTGGCGTTCGCACTGGCATTCGTGCGCGCGTTGTCGTTTCCGCGGAGAGTACAGCTGCCAATGTTTGCGGTAGGAGTATCGCTGATTCTGCTCGGCAGCCTGCTAAGGCGTTACTGCTGGCGTACGCTCGGCGAGTATTTCACTGGTGATGTTCGTGCGCGCGCTGAGCAGCCCGTGATTAGCTCAGGGCCGTATCGTCTGGTGCGGCATCCGTCGTATACCGCCGGAATGATGATGTTCATAGGGATTGGGCTCGCACTCGGGAGCTGGTTGAGCCTGGCTCTCCTCACGATTACGACGATCGCAACCTACAGCTATCGAGTGATGGTCGAAGAGCGCGCGTTGCTGGACACTATCGGCGAGCCGTACCGATCCTACATCAAGGAGAGAAAGCGCTTCATTCCTTACATCGTGTAATGTTTTGACGGCGGGATGCTTGCGGCCTAACGGCAGTTGTTGCACTTAGTGAGGCTTATCGATGAGAATACTGATGAGATATCCTTCGATTGGATTGCTGATGCTCGCTGCCTCCGGGACTCCGCTGCAGGCACAAGCGAGTCGTGGGGCGCCACAGTCGCCGAATCCGGCTCCCGCAGGCGCGCGAACCATTCCGAGGACAGCTGCCGCTACAGTTCCGCCAATAAAGCTCGAGGATCAGTGGACTACTGCGCTGGTGCGGCGTGACACGCGCACGTTCGAGCGGTTGCTGGCGCCAAGCTTCGTGTATACAGAGAACGCTTCCGTCATGAATCGCGATGATGTGATCAAGAGCGTGACAGGTTCCGATCGCGTCGAGTGGGCGCGGAATGAAGGGATGAGACTACACGATTTTGGAGACGTGCAAGTCATCACCGGAGTGCTTCACCTCAGAGGCAAGGGCAAGCAAGGCTCATTCGATCGGCGCTACCAGTTCACCGACACCTGGCAGCGGCGTAACGGACGCTGGCAGATCATCGCGGCGCAGGATTATCTGATTCCGAAATAATCTGCCCAGCAGACCTGAGGTAAGAGCATGAGGCGAGTCTGGTGTGAGCACGCCGCGGTTCTATTAGTGAGCGCTGCCGTGAGTTGTACAGGTGGGAAGACGAGCACAACTTCCGATAGTGCCGATACCTCCGGTCCGCAGGCAACGTCCTCTGCTGCAATGGGTACGGCGTCCGTTTCGGGTGCGCGCATCGCCGTTGCCCACGCCGGACCCGCGGGCGAATGGCAGATGCCGGCGGGCGACTACGCGAGCTCCCGCTATAGTGAGCTCTCCTCGATCACTCCGCAAAATGCGGCGAACCTCAAAGTAGCGTGGGCGTTCTCGACTGGCGTGCTGCGCGGGCACGAAGGACAGCCGCTCGTTGTTGGCAACACGATGTACGT
>QHVA01000142.1 GCA_003223425.1 Gemmatimonadota bacterium | reverse complement strand
GCCCGTTTGACCACGGTGCGGACGTCGTCTATCACTCGAGCACCAAATACCTGAACGGGCACAGCGACATGGTTGGCGGCATTGCGATCGTGCGGGACGACTCACTAGCCGAGCGGATGCAGTTCATTCTCAACACAGGCGGCGCAATACCCGGCGCGTTTGACGCCTGGCTAGTGTTGCGAGGTACAAAGACGTTGCACCTGCGAATGCCCCGTCACGACGAGAATGGCCGCCAGATTGCCACATGGCTCGCGGAAAAACTCGGAGATGAGAACGTGATTTACCCCGGCCTGCCTTCGCATCCACAGCACGAGCTCGCCAAGCGTCAGATGAAGGGCTTTGGTGGAATGATATCGGTTCTCACCGGGAGCAAGGAGAAAGCGGGCAAAGTACTCGGCAAAGTCCGCGTTTTCTCGCTCGCTGAATCACTTGGCGGTGTCGAAAGTCTGATCAGTCACCCTGCCTCGATGACACACGCATCGGTTCCGGCAGAGCGTCGTGCAGCGTTGGGCCTGAGAGATGACCTCCTTCGACTTTCGTGCGGAGTCGAAGACGTTGGGGACCTCATCGCCGATCTCGACCAAGCTTTCTCATGAAAGTGATGATTGTGGGTGGCGGCGGGCGGGAGCACGCTCTCGCCTGGAAGCTGTGCCGCGATAATCCCTCTATCGAGCTGATCATCGCTCCTGGAAACCCGGGGATCGAATCGCTCGGGCGCTGTGTTCCCATTGGCGCCGACAAACTCAAGGACCTAGTAAACCTCGCCGACGGAGAGCAGATCGACCTGACCGTCGTGGGGCCGGAGTCACCCCTTGAGGCGGGGATAGTAAATCTCTTTCAAACGCACGGGCTGCCGGTTTTTGGTCCGACGCGCGAAGCGGCGCGCATCGAGACGTCGAAGAGATTTGCCAAAGATTTGATGGTTCGGAGTGGAATTCCGACCGCTCGAGCAACGCAGCACAGCGACGCGAAGGAAGCGAAGGCGGCACTCGCTAATTTCGCGTCCCCCGTTGTGATCAAGGCCTCCGGGCTCGCTGGCGGCAAAGGCGTCATCGTGGCGCAGAGTACGGCGGAAGCAGAGCGGGCCATCGACGCGATGCTCGGCGATCGTGTGTTCGGCGCTGCGGGACGAGAGATACTCATCGAGGAGTTCATGGAGGGCGAAGAGCTCTCTCTTTTCGCAATTACGGATGGCCATCAGGCTCTCCCTTTACTTGCAGCGCAGGACCACAAGCGCCTGCTCGAAGGTGATTTCGGCCCAAACACTGGTGGAATGGGAGCGTACGCTCCGACTTCCATCGCGACCCCGGAGCTCATCTCGCGAGCAATGACGGAGATTATCAGGCCGACGCTATCGGCGATGCGCGAGGCGGGATCGCCATTCAAGGGACTGTTGTACGCGGGGCTGGTGATTACCGACGAGGGTCCGAAGGTCGTCGAATTCAATTGCCGGTTCGGCGATCCGGAGACGCAGACGATCTTGCCGCTCATGGATTCGTCGCTGCTCGAGCTGCTCATCGCGGTCGCTCGGGGCGACTCGCTCAGTCGCACGCGCTATCCCGATTGGAGCCCGCTCTGTGCCGTTACGACCGTGGTGGCCGCAGCCGGCTACCCCGACAAAGTTCGGACTGGCGACGTCATCCACCTTCCGCCCCCTGAAGAGGGTGTCGAGGTTTTTCATGCTGGAACAGCGCGGCATCCGCTGACGAATGAGCTCCTGACAGCAGGTGGTCGAGTGGTATCGGTCACCGCTGTAGCCTCTACCCTCATCGAAGCCGCCGAGCTCTCACGCTCGCACGCAGAGCAGGTGTCGTTTAGCGGAAAGCAGCTGCGTCGCGACATTGGATGGCGCGAGCTGACTCGCAGTGCCAGAGTTACCTGAGACGGAGACGATCGCGCGCGATTTGGACGGCGCGATCCGCGGGCGGAAGATAAGGAACGTTTCCGTTCGCAAAGCCGACGTACTGCGCGAAGTGAGTGCGCGCTCGCTGGCCAAGCGACTCCGCGACGCAACGATCCTGCGCAGCTGGCGTCGCGCGAAGCTCGTAGTAATCGATCTCGACACCGGTGACCGAATCGTGGTGCAGCCACGATTTACGGGCGCGCTTCTGATCGACAGCGGCAATTTCACCCGATCAGAGCTCGACTATTCCACGCTGCGGATCGATCTCGACGACGGACGAGCTCTGCATTACGCCGACGTTCGCAGGCTCGGAACTGTTGCGCTGATGGATCCGCGTCGTTTCGAAGAGTACTCGGGCAAACTTGGCGTTGAACCACTTGACCGTGCGTTTACGGCCACGCATCTATCGGCAGTTCTTCGGGCGACGAGTCAGCCCGTCAAGAAAGTTCTAATGGAGCAGCGCAAGATCGCAGGCATCGGCAACATCTACGCAAACGAGGCGCTCTGGCGCGCACGCATCGACCCGTCGCGACCGGGCGCGTCAATTTCCGTCGAGGAGACGCAGCTGCTGCGCCATTCGATAGTCGCCGTGCTCGGCGAGGCGATCGAGGCGCGCGGCACGAGCTTTCGTGATTACCGCGACGCCAGCGGAAAGCGCGGCTCGTTCGTCGAAAAGCTCGACGCATACGGGCGCGGCGGTCTGCCCTGCCGACGATGCAGCTCCAAGCTGATCACGACGCACGCGATCGACGGGCGCGCCACGACGATGTGCGTGAAGTGCCAACACTGAGATGACCTCTTTGCGACTCGAGTATCAGACGACGAGCGATGCCCAGCTCGCGATTATGCGGTCTACAATACGAGACGGCGCTGCCGATCGGCCCGGCATTTATCGGATGTTGTCGAGCGACGGTGAAGTGCTGTATGTCGGCAAGTCGAAACGTGTACGATCGCGTCTACTGAGTTATTTTCGCTGCGCGTATCCCGAAGAAAAGGGCGCGCGCATTCTTCGCTCAGCCGAGAAGATCGAGTGGGAATACACTCCCAGCGAATTCGCGGCGCTGCTTCAGGAATTACGATTGATCAAACGCTTCCGTCCTCGTTACAACGTGGCGATGAAACGCGACGGAAGGAACTACGCGTTTATAAAGTTGACGAAGGGCGCCGCACCGAAGCTGCTGGTGGTGCGAGGTCCAACCGGCGAAGATGCGGACATTTACTATGGCCCCTTCGTCGGCGCGCTGCGCGTGGGAGAGGCGCTCCGCGAGCTGAACGACGCGCTGATGCTTCGGGATTGCCGCACCGACATGAAGATGTTCTTCAGCGATCAGACTGAGCTCTTCCAGCTAGCGCGGACACCTGGCTGCATCCGCCACGAGATCGGCAAGTGCCTCGGTCCGTGCGTTGGCGGCTGCTCGGCAGGGCAATACGACGAGCGCGTCGCGCTTGCTCGCGCGTTTCTCGATGGATCGGACGACAGTCCGATCAACTTGCTCAAGACGGAGATGGAGCGATTGAGCGCGGAGCTCGAGTTCGAGAGAGCTGCCGTGTACCGGGACAAGTTCGAGCGACTCGAAGCCCTGCGCGCTCAGTTCGGGCGGCTGCGGTTTGCGGTAGAGAACCTCTCATTCGTCTACACTGTCCCGGGACACGAGGGAGAGGACAAGGTCTATCTCATTCGGCGCGGTGTCGTACGCGCGGAAGTGGCGAAGCCGCGATCGTCAAAGGATCGACGCACGATGAAGCAGATGGTGGAGGACATTTTCTCGCAGCCGGCATCTCCTACCGCGCAGGTTCCAACCCACGAGATCGACGAGTTGCTGTTGCTCTCCTCGTGGTTCCGGAGATTTCCTCAGGAGATGAAGCGGACGAAGCACGTCTGCTGATCCCTTGGTGCCGGAGCCTACTGGATCTGCACAGTTGCAATGAGCGGGTCGGTTCCCACGCGCGGGACCAGAACCAAAAACGGGCTCCCAAAGGGTGGCTCGAGCTGGATCGAGTGAGGAGTCTCCCGTATGTCTGTGGGGGAGTGAGTGCCGCAGCGTAGGTCTCGCGCTCAACCGCGATGTGGTCGAACGTCTTGCAGCCGCCAGTGGTGACCGTGAGGGCCACAGTGAGCGGGCTCCCCGCCGCAATCGTTGCGGGGGCCTCGAGCTTAGTGACATCTAGGACTACAGACTGATCAGGCGCAAAAGGGTTGCACGCGCCCGCCGCTACAACCGCAACGACTACACTGCCAAAAAAGCTCTTCATGCTACCGCTCTCCTTCCCATCGCTTAACCAGCGTTTGCTCGACTCCGAGCTGGTCGAGCATACGTGCGACCACGAAATCTACGAGGTCTGCGATCTGCGTCGGACGGTGGTAGAACCCGGGAGACGCTGGCATCACGATCGCACCGGCGCGCGTCAACCGCAGCATGTTGCCGAGATGAATCGCGCTGAGCGGCGTTTCTCTCGGCACAAGAATCAGCTTTCGCCTCTCCTTCAACGTGACGTCGGCGGCTCGCTCGATCAGCGATCGTGATGCACCGACTGCGATCGCCGACAACGTGCCCATCGAGCAGGGGCACACGATCATCCCCGCAGTCAGCGCGGAGCCCGAAGCTGGTGGTGCGCCTCGATCCTCATTCGAGAACGTCTCGACACACGAGTCCCATCCATCCTTCCCGACAGCGTCACGAAGAGCGTCCATCGATCCGATTCCCGATTCGGTTTCGAGGAGTCGCATTCCGTACTTCGACACGATCAGCGATACCGGTTGGTGCGCCGCGACGAGCTGTTGCAACAATCTCACCGCGTACGGAGCGCCTGATGCCCCGGTGATTCCCATTACAATCGGCGGGCTCGCGCTCATCGCAGCAGTCGCTCGGTGAAGACGAAGCCGAAAAACACGATGCTGATGACGCCGTTCATCGTGAAGAACGCGGCGTCGAGCCGGGAGAAATCATCAGTCTTGACCAGAGAGTGCTCGTACAAGAGCAGCAGTCCAGCTACGCCGACGCCGACGTAATAAAGAGACCCGGCGCCGGCGCCAAACCCCGCGATCGCCAGTGCAGCAACCGTGGTCAGGTGCAGAATCCGAGCGATGCCGAGCGCGTTCGCCTCACCGAACGTCGACGGAATGGAATAGAGACCGTTCTCGCGGTCAAACGAGACATCCTGCAATGCGTAGAGGATATCGAAGCCACCGACCCATGTCGCAACAGCGATCGCCAGCGCGATCAGCATCCACCAGGGACGGCTCCAATGACCAGTGACGGCGAGATAGGCACCCACCGGGGCGATCGAAAGCCCCACGCCGAGCACCAGATGCGACCACCGCGTGAATCGTTTCGTGTAGCTATAGGACAGAACCCACCCCAGCGCGAGCGGCGCCAGAATGAGGCACAGCAAATTGAGCTGCCACGCTGCGAGGAAAAACATCGCCGACGCGATGATTACTGCGAACCCTGCCTCGCGCACACTCATCGTCCCGGAAGGAATCTCCCTCGACCGCGTGCGCGGATTGCGCGCGTCGATCTCCCGATCCACGATGCGGTTGAACCCCATCGCCGCAAAGCGCGCGGTGGTGAACGCGACGACGACCCAGATGACGTCGCCTAATGTTATGGGCGCGACATAACTCGCCAGCACCACTCCCACCAGCGCGAACGGCAACGCGAAAATCGTGTGCGGAAGTCGAACGAGGTTGGCGTGACGAAGGAAGACGCCCTGACCTCGAAACGTCTGCCCTTCGCGCGCTCCCGTCGAATGCCGCGCTTCGTTAACTGGCGTCATTCGCTTTCCATGGCTCTGACCGGTCGTTCGGACCGAGCCCAAGCTTCGGCCAAATCGCATCTACGCGCTTCCTGGTGTCGGTATCCATCTCGATCCGCTTCGGCCAATTCCGGGTAAAGCCTTCCTCCGGCCACTTGCGCGTTGCGTCGATGCCCATCTTCGAGCCATAGGTGAACGCCCGCGCAGAGTGGTCGAGTACGTCGATCGGGCCCATTGAAAATCTGACGTCGCGCTCGGGATCGATGTGGTTGAGCGCAACCCACCAGGCCTCCTGCACGTTGCGCACATCGACCGCTTTGTCGAGGACCACAATCACCTTCGCCAGCGCCATGAGACCCTGCCCCCATAGTGCGTTCATCACCTTGTACGCCTGACCCGGATATTGCTTGTCGATCGATACGAACACGAGGTTGTGAAAGATTCCCTCGGCGGGCATGTGATAGTCAACGATCTCCGGAATAGTGAGCTTTAGCAGCGGCAGGAAGATTCTCTCCGTAGCATGTCCGAGGTAATAGTCTTCCATCGGGGGCCGCCCGACGATCGTCGTTGCATACACGGGCTTTCGGCGCATCGTCAGCGCAGTGACATGAACCTGGGGATAAAGATCGGCTTCGGAATAGAATCCCGTGTGATCTCCGAACGGCCCCTCAATAACCAGCGGTTCCGCTGGATCGATGTAACCCTCGATCACGAACTCCGCCTCGGCCGGAACCTCGAGCTCGCAGGTGACGGCCTTGGCGAGACTCACTGGCGACTTGCGCAGGAATCCAGCGAACAAAAACTCGTCGATCGTCGGCGGCAGCGGTGCTGACGCCGAATAGACCGACGCTGGATCTGCACCGATCGCAATGACGACCGGCATTCGCTCGCCCTTCTCCGCCATCTCGCGCCAGTGGGCCGCGCCCACCTTGTGCCGCTGCCAGTGCATCGCGAGCGTACGCGGTCCCGTGACCTGCACGCGGTACATTCCAACGTTGCGAATGCCGCGCTTGGGATCCTTTGAGATGACCATCGGCAGCGTGATGTATGGTCCGCCGTCCTCGGGCCAGCAGGTGATAATCGGCAGCTTCGACAGATCCACTTCATCACCCTTGACCACAATTTCCTGACACGCCGCCTTCCCGCTCCTGATACGCGGCGGAAATTTTCCCAATTCCAGCAAGCGCGGCAGCATCGCGAGCTTCCCAATGATTCCCTCGGGCACTTTAAGGTCGAGCATCTCGGTTATGCGTTGACCGATCTCGTCCAGATCGTCGACGCCCAATGCGAGCGAGATTCTCCGCATCGATCCGAAAAGATTGATGACGACGGGATACTGCGAACGCTCACCGTTATCGAGGGTCACGTTTTCGAAGTAAAGCGCTTTGCCACCACCGCGCAGCTTCATCACGCGATCAGCGATCTCGCATAACTCCAGACGGGCTTTCACCGGCTCCGCGATACGCGTTAGCTCGCCAGCGCGATCGATCGCAGAAAGGAACTGCGAGATGTTGTCGAGGCTCACTTGGCTCCGACCGCCGTGATGGGTCGCTCACCAACGTGAATGGCCGCGACTCCGAAGGACAGGCTCGACCAGCTCACCCTGGTGAAACCGGCGTCCTCCATCTTTTTGGCCAACTCCTCTTCCACCGGAAAGCTCGCCACCGATCGCGGAAGATATTGGTATGCGGTGCGGTGACCGCTGATCAATCGGCCAATGAGAGGAAGTACGTGGTGGAAGTAGCCCTGATACAGTGTGCGCAGCACACGGATTCGCGGCGTTGAGAACTCCAGTATGACGAGTCGACCGCCGGGTGCCAGGACGCGAAATGCTTCCTTCAAGGATTGCTCGAGCCCGGCGACATTTCTGATTCCGAAGGCGACGATTGCACCGGCCAGCTGCCCCGACGCTAGCGGGAGCTGTATGGCATCCGCCGTCACGGGTGCGATTCGCCCACCTTTCACCTTCTGTGCTCCTGCTTTCAGCATCGGCTCCGCGAAGTCAGCGCCTATAACCAGACCGCGAAACCGCGGCAGCATCGAAATCTGTGCTGCCACATCCATCGTTCCCGCGCACAAATCGAGATATCGACCAGATTGATCTCGATCAACGCCAAGCCGCGCGATGGCTTTACGTCGCCACCGTCGATCGATGTTGAGACTGAGCACATGATTGAGGAGATCGTAGCGCGGAGCGATCTCGGAGAATATCCGCTTTACGTACGCGCGCTTCTCGGCGCCACCGGCAGCGGCGGCACTGGCTGTCGCCCTGTCCATGTCGGTGGCCAGCATCCACCGAAAGTTGCCCGGCATTGGTGCGCGGGGCAAGCTATCTTTCCCGCGCTTCCCTACCATGCCAGCAAGGTCCTACACCGACGTATCCGACCAGCAAGTGGTCGTCTTCGCCCAGGAAGGGCGCGAGGACGCCTATCGCGAGCTGATCAAGCGCTATGAGCGGCCCGTGTTCTCACTCATTTATCGCATGGTGCGCGACAAGGAGACGGCAGAAGACCTCGCGCAGGAGACCTTCATCAAGGTCCTGAACAACATCGATCGCTACAGACCCGAGTTCAAGTTTTCGAGCTGGCTGTTCAAGATCGCGAACAACATCACGATCGATCATCTCCGACGCCGTCAGGTGGACACCATCAGCATCGAAGGATCACCCGATGCGATAACGGCCGAGCGCGCGCGCGCGACAGCAGTGACGGTCACGAGTGGAGGCGAATCTCCCCTCGAGGAGCTCGAATCGCGCGAGCTGGGAGCCGAAATAGAGAAGGCAATCGCCAAGCTCAGACCCGAGTACCGCGCCTGCATCATTCTGCGGCATGTAGAGGACTACTCGTACGATGAGATCGCAGAGATAGTGAAGCTGCCGCTCGGAACGGTGAAGACCTACATCCACCGCGCACGTCAGGAATTGAGGCAGTATCTGGGGGACCTGCGATGACGTTTGGAACCCCGATTTTGGTCACCAAAAATAGGCCGGAAAAGCCTGAAACTTCGCCCGTACCAAACCCGTAGGCTATTCACGTGAGGAACCCATGATCGAGCATGATTTCGATGAAGACTTCGTCCCTATTGCGGCCGAGTTGCAGCGACTTCCCTACCTGTCGCCATCGCGGGATTTTGCCGATCGCGTAATCGCCAGAATAGACCGTCTGCAGCCCGTTCAGGCGCGCGCCTTCCATGAGAGTAATTCCATGGTTGCCTCCAGGCACCTGGCCCTGCACCAGGGCGGCCAGCAGGCGGTCACTCCGCGCCTTCCCATGGGAGTTATGCAGGCGACGGGAAGAGCGGTTGCCGGGGTCACCCTCATCGCAGCAGCGGCGTTCATGTTCTTCGAGATCGACATCCTCACCGCGATGCTCAGCGCCGCCGTCACTCAGTACGCGTTCGCGATTGCAGCGATCGGCACACAAATAGGCGCGCTGGTCCTGGGATCTTCTACGATTGCCTATCTGCAGGCCGGCGCCCTACAGGCAATCCTCCTCTACATCACGCTCGCGGTCGGATTGATCGCCGGATATGGCGCGATCCGCACCGCCGCTCAAATCGCGAAGCGCAAGGCAGCGTAAATGAAATCGATCCTGCTCGGTGTCTCACTACTGGTAGCGGCAGCAGCCGCGCAGGATGCGCACGCTCAACAGCGCGAGAACGTCCGATTCGCGGGCTGGCGAAGGTACGCGCAGGTGACCACGGGTGACCTCGTCGTTCCCGCCGGCACGACGACGTCCGGCTCCGTGATGGTGATTCGCGGCAACCTGGACGTCTATGGAAACGTCGACGGTGCGGCAACCGCCATTTTTGGCGACGTGATTGTGCACGAGACTGGACGGGTTCGCGGCGGTGCGGTCGCGCTGATGGGTCACGTCCGCAACGAAGGCGGGTCGATCCTTGGCGTTATCAAGGACGTTGGTACGACCTATAGCCGCGCTACTGTCAGTTTCGGCGGCCGACCGCGCACTACGCTGGGGTCACTGGTCGCCGCCTTCCTGTGGCTCGTCGTGCTGCTTCTGGTGGGCACCTTCGTTCTCTTTTACGCGCGCGACTACTTCAAGCGCGCCGTCGAAATCGTCACCAACGAAACCGGCCGTTCGCTCCTCACCGGCGTGCTCGGCGGGCTCGCATCGCTTCCCGCTCTCATCGCAATCATCGTCGGACTGGCAATCACGATTGTTGGAATCTTCTTCATTCCGATCGGTGTCGCAGCATTTCTCATCGCGGTGTCTGGAATCGCGATTCTCGGATTCCTCGCCGTTGCCCAGGTTGCGGGAATTGCGATTGCCGGAAAAAGAGAAGCGGAGACTCCGGCCGGGCAGGAGCTGCAGTTCCTTTACACGGGAATACTCGCGTTCAGCGCTCTGTGGATCGTCGCCGCGGCGTTCACCTGGTTCCCGATTCTTGGCGCCATACTTCGCATGTTCGCTTTTTCGGTAACGCTTGTCGCGGTAGCAACGGGGTTCGGTGCAGTCATTCTCTCGTGGTGGAGAACGCGGGCCAAGAAGAACGCAGTAGCAGTGTAGTAGCCGGCCGGAGCTACATCACGGAACGGAGTCGGTGGCTTCAGGGAAGCGCAGCGCTTACGCCGGCCGGATTGCGACTGGAGAGCAGGCCGCTCAAGCGTCCAGCAAGCTCTAATAGCGCCTCGCCCGCCGGCGAGTGCGGCTCACTGACAACGATCGGCTCGCCGCGATCTCCGCCTTCCAGCACCGCGGCGAAAAACGGAATCTCGCCGAGGAGTGGCACATCGAGCTCGTCGGCGAGTCGCTTCCCTCCTCCACTGCCAAAGATTGCGTGCCTGTGGCTGCAGTGCGGGCAAACGAAATAGCTCATGTTTTCAACGACCCCCAGCACCGGAACAGCAACGCGCTGGAACATCTTGGCGCCTCGAAGCGCGTCGCCGGATGCGATTTCCTGCGGCGTGGTCACGATGATAGCTCCATGCACCAGCGTCGCCTGCACGAGAGAAAGCTGGGCGTCGCCAGTGCCGGGCGGCATGTCAACGAGGAAATAATCGAGCTCGCCCCACTGCACGTCGCGCAAAAACTGGGTGATGATCTTCATGATGATCGGTCCGCGCCAGATCGCCGGTTGATCGCGCTCGATCATGAATCCCAGACTCATGATTTTGATTCCGTACGCCTGGAGCGGAATGATTTTCTCGTTCTCGACCGGCGGTGGAGCATTGACACCCATCATGCGCGGGATGTTCGGGCCGTAGATGTCGGCATCCATCAATCCGACACGCGCACCCTGCTTCGCCAAGGCGACCGCAAGATTCGCGGCGACAGTGGATTTTCCGACGCCTCCCTTTCCGCTCGAGATTGCAATGATGTTTCCCAGGTGCGGGTACGCGACTGGTGTCGGCGCTGGAACGGCGGCGCGTCGTGACTGCGGCTCCTGTCCCATCACCGGCAGAGTGCGCGAGGTGTTCTTTGCCTCCGAGGTGTTCTTTGCCTCCGAGGTGCTCTTTGCCTCCGAGGTGTTCTTCACCTCCGAGGTGTTCTTCGCCTCCGAGGTGTTCTTTGCCTCCGAGGTGCTCTTTGCCTCCGAGGTGTTCTTCACCTCCGAGGTGTTCTTCGCCTCCGAGGTGTTCTTCACCTCCGAGGTGTTCTTCGCTTGCGACGAGTCCTTGACGTCGACCCGGACGTCGGTAACACCCGGAACCTGTTGCAGAGTTTGCCTGACTTCTCGCACCACAGTGGCGTCGTCGTCCGCGGATAGGAAAAGGCTCAGTCGAACCTTGCCGTCAGTGGTCGTCGCGATGTCGCGAACCATCTCCGCCTCGAGCACATTGGCGCCGATGCGATTGTTGCGGATGCGCGAGAGAGCGTCCGTTACGCGCTCCTGGAGATTTGGCGTCATCCTGTCGATTCTTCGGTGGCGAGAACGGTTTTCAGCTCGGCCACTCTCAGCTTGAGCTGGGTCTCGATGCCCTGCATGAAAGTGGCGGGTGAGCAATCGCAATCAGGGCAGCCGCCCTTGACGAAAAGGACCGCAGTGCCCGTTGCCGGATCGAACGCCTGCAGCTCTATAGCGCACTGTTCGATTCTCAGTATTGGTAAGATCGCCGCGAGCTCGTGGCGGATGTGGTGCTCCACATCTGCCTGGGTACGGGCTCGTTTGCGCCGAAGGACACTCATGAGCGCAAGTTAGATGACGGAGAGGGTACTTTCTACGGGTTGCGCGCTCACGCCACGCCCTCCTTATCCTCCGCGGCAAGAAATTCCCGCGCTGCCGCGACGACCTTGTGCCGCACCGACTCCAGATTTCCTTCAATGAGCGCGCCGGCCGCGCGAGCGTGGC
This sequence comes from Gemmatimonadota bacterium, assembly GCA_003223425.1. Taxonomy (GTDB): domain Bacteria; phylum Gemmatimonadota; class Gemmatimonadetes; order Gemmatimonadales; family Gemmatimonadaceae; genus UBA4720. Next base: position 190 of record QHVA01000142.1, on the reverse strand, counting down.
CGCCACCGCCGAACTTCTTCGCAAACTTGTTCACATCGACATCGCCGGTGCTGCGAAACGATACCTTCACCTTGTCGTGGCCGAGATCGCGGAAGAAAAGCGCCAGGCGCGTTCCCCCAATCGAGCGCGGATGCTCGGCGATTCCCTCGAGATCTTCAGACCTCAGACCGTACTGCTCTGCCGCGCCCGC
>QHVA01000126.1 GCA_003223425.1 Gemmatimonadota bacterium | reverse complement strand
GCGCCGACTTAATCGAGGATCCCGAGATCATCAATCGTGCTTACAACGATTCGAGGGGCGTGACCGCCGCGTTCAATCTGAATGTGCTGGAGCGGCTCAACCGCGAGCTCAATGCGGATTTCCCGGTGAGCGACTACGAGCATCGCGCATTCTATAGTAGTGAGAATCATCGCGTCGAGATGCACCTCATTGCCCGCAGGGCGCACAAAGTGATGATTCCGGAGATCGGCGAAATATCCCTCGAGAAGGGCGAAAGCATCCGCACCGAGCTGAGCTACAAGTACGACCGCCCAATGCTTGAGGACATTCTCGCCGCCTCTGGTCTGATGATCGAGAAGTGGATGCCCGCCGACGACGGATCCTTCACCCTGGCGCTCGCCCGCGTGGAGGGCTGACCCGGCAGCGTGAGTCTCTCAGAGGCACAGCTTTTGGACGACGTCCGACAGCGATTGTTCGCTCCGACCAGATCGCCCCATCCGCACGCGATCGGCCTCGAGCTCGAGCTGATTCCGGTCCATCGATCGACCCGCACTCGCGCGCTCGCAACAAATGATTCGCGCACATCGACGTCCCAGGTGCTATCGCAACTTGGACGCCGCCAGCGTTGGAATGAACAGTCGATAAGCGGCGACCCGCCATCGTGGACAAAGCGCGATGGAGCGCGCATCTCGTTCGAGCCTGGCGGACAGCTGGAGATCAGTACAGCTCCTCATCCGACCGCCTCCGAGGTGATCGACGCAACACAGAGTCTCGTCGTGACGCTTCGCGCTGCGATGTCGGATGCGGGAATCGACCTGCTCGCGCGCGGCGTCGATCCATACAGCGACATCAATGCAGTACCGCTCCAGCTCCACCGCGATCGCTACACGGGCATGACTCGATACTTCAGTTCGATCGGACCTTCAGGTGTCCGCATGATGCGCCAGACTGCGGCGCTACAGATAAATCTCGAGCGCGGGGAAGATCCAAAATCCAGGTGGCGGCTTCTCAACGCGCTCGCTCCAATCGTGGTCGCACTCTTTGCCAATTCGCGGGAGTACGCAGGCACATCAACCGACTGGGTCAGCTACCGCGCTCAGCTCTGGAGAACTCTCGATCCTTCGCGGACCGGAATCATTTTCGACGAAGACCATTATGTCGAGCGGTATCTGGAGTTCGCGCTCGATGCGATCGCGATGCGCGCCCGTGACGACGGATTGGGATATCGGCCTTTTCGCGAATGGACTCGTGAGCCTGCGATCAAGATGGACGATTGGTTATTTCACCTCTCCACACTCTTTCCTGAGGTGCGTCCCAAAGAGTTTTTCGAGCTGAGATCGGCAGATACTATCGAGCCGGGTGCACTCGCTGCACCAGTGGTGTTCGTGACGGGCATCGTGTACGACAACGAATCTTCGCGCCGCGCGACAGAGTTACTGGGCTTCCCCAGCGCGGACGTGCTTGACCGTGCAGGGAGGATCGGTTTGCGTGACCCGGAGATACACCGACTCGCCGCCGAGCTCACGGCGCAAGCACTCGCTGGTGCTCGGCGACTGGGGAGTGGCTACGTGCGGGAATCGCATGTCGCAGAGGCCCAGGACTACTTTGCGCAGGCACTCGCAGCCAACGACATTTGAGCTCGATGAGACTACGATACGCGAGTCCGTTGTTGGCAATCGTCGCCGCGGTTTCCACGTCGCGAGATTTTTACGCACAGCCGTCGGCATCGCCCAGGACGATTCTCGCCATTGGCGCGCACGCCGGCGACATGGAGCTCACTGCCGGTGCCGTTCTCATCAAGCAGCGCAAGCTCGGCGACCGCGTCGTCATTCTCCAGATGACGCTTGGTGAAGGCGGGAATCCTCGAATGTCGCCGAGCGCGTACGGTGCCCAGAAGCATCGAGAGGCTTTGGCGGCAGATTCAGTCATCGGCGCAGAAACGATTTTCGCGCCTTATCGCGATGGTGAGATCCCGAATGACGAAGCCGTGCGCAGATACGTCGCCGACGTGATCCGCACCGTCAAGCCGACGTACGTCATTACCCATTGGTCGCGTAGCATCCACAAGGACCACTCGAACACCAGCTTGATCGTTCAGGATGCAGTGCTTCTCGCATCACTCGAAGGTGTCGTGACTCAGCATCCGCCGCATAGAGGGGTTCGCGGCGTGTACTATGCCGATAACTGGGAAGACGCCGAGTCGTTTTCTCCTTACATATATGTTGGCGTCAGTGACGAGATGGCGCAGTGGCGAGAAGCCGTGACCAAATACGAGTTTGTCGGTGGACGGATCTCTTCATTCCGCTATCTCGATTATTACGATGCTCTTTCGACTGTGCGTGGAGCGATATCGGGCAAGGGGAGAGCGGTGGCGTTCGACATCGACGAGTTTGGCAAACGGCGAGTGCTCGATTCGCTTCCGTGAGGCAGGTAAGACTGAATACCCATTTATCGAAATCCGTGATCGCTATTCTGAGCCTTCTCTCAATCCGGCTGCGAGTCGTGGCCGCAGCTCTCATCCCGGTAACATTTGTTACCGCCGTTGCCTTCCAGGCGCATGCCCAAGAGGCACCTCCGAAGGTAAGCGTGAGCTTCGGCATCGATACTACTCTCACGGACGTCGGAAAAGTCGTCGGACTCGTGCGTGCGTATCTCGCCAAACCCGATTCGTCCGCAAGAAGCCGCGGACTCTGGAGCACGGCAACGGATTTCGACCGGCGGGTAGGCGATCTGACAATGGATGCGTACCAAGGATTCCCCGCGACAATCGTAGGCGTCGCGCCAGACGGACCGGGCGATAGCCTCTACGTCGTCAGGGTGCTTTACGCGCGCGGAGATAGCGCTGGTGGCCGTATCTCACCTCTCGCCCTGCAGCGGCTCTTCGCCGTTAGAGAATCGGGCGCGCCATTTGGTTTCCGGTTGTCAGGCGCGCTTCCGCGATTGACGCACGGGTGGGAGCGGCGCACAAAAGGACGAGTGACATTCTGGTATGCGCCTGGACAGCACCCCGATTCTGCAAAGATCTCGCATACGTCGAGCTTCGTTGACTCGGTGGCAGTTCTTTTTCACGTCCCGCCGCCGAATCACATCGACATGTACGTCACCCGGTCGATGGAAGAGGCGCAGCGCGCGATCGGTCTCGACTTTTTCCCCGAAGCATCTGCCGACCGGGGGCGTGGGGGACGAGCTCTTTTCGGTGGGATTGTCCTGGCCGGCAATCCCGCGCTGGGCGAAGGCTACGTGCACGAGGTGGCCCACGTGATCCTTGGTCCAACATTTAACGGCCGAAGCCGACTCTTTAACGAGGGCGTTGCGACGTGGCTCGGTGGCTCCCGTGGCCGCACGACTCAGGAGATGTATACGCGCCTCCGTCAGATTCAAACCGCGCGTCCCGCGCTCACCCTGGGGCAAGTCCTCAGCAACGCCATTCCTGACGCGCAAGCCGAGGAAATGACAGACGCCTTCTACGCGACAGGAGCGCTTATCGTCGATTCAGTGTATCGCCGTGGAGGCATCGAGGGACTTCGCTCACTCGCGCAGTTGAACGGCGACCCGAAAGTTCTATTGGCAGCGCTACCGACGCAGCTCGGACTCAGCGGTTCGGATGAAGCCGCGCTTGATCGCTGGTGGCATGCTCAGGCGGTGCGAGTTTCTAACGTTCGGTAGCGCATAATCTTCAGCCGAGCGATGCGCTCACGAGGGAGAATCCAATCTTTTTGTCGGCCATGCCGCTAATTCAAATTCTCGCTTTACTCCAGGTCAGCATTTCAGGCACGACGACCGCCGCCATCCGCGTAAATCAGTTGGGATATCTGCCAGACGCACCGAAGTTTGCGGTATTCTGCGCGCTCGAGAAGACAGAGCTACGAGAGTTCATCGTCGCCGATACAGCCGGGAAAGAGATTCTCCGGCGCCCGCCATCAATCGCAAAACCGTTCGGCCCTTGTGTCGTTAACTATCGGCTCGATTTCTCCTCGATCAGAACAACCGGGGACTATCGTATTTCTGCGGGCGGCGTCACGTCGCCAGTCGTTCGGATCCGGCGAAATGTCTATGCAGGTGCCGCCGACACTCTCCTTTACTACATGCGTGAGCAGCGCTCGGGATTCAATCCGCTGTTCAAGACCGTCGTCCACACTCACGACGGAATCGTCGTCGACGATTCTGCCCGCAACGGTAAATTCGTGCCGGTAACAGGCGGCTGGGCAGACGCATCGGACTACCTGCAGTACGTGATGACTTCCGCCAACGCCACCTACGTAATGCTGATGGCTTACCGCGATCATCCCGCTTCCTTTAGCGATCGCTTCGATTCGCGTGGACTCCCGGACGGTAACGGAGTGCCCGACATCCTCGACGAAGCGCGTCACGGGCTCGAGTGGCTCGCGCGAATGTTCCCGACCGATTCCGAGATGTACAACCAGCTCGGTGACGATCGCGATCACACCTACTGGGATCTCCCTCCAACGGATTCAGCTGATTACGGCTGGGGAAAGGGGAAGGAACGACCGGTGTACCCGTGCACGGGAAAGCCTCAGGGACTCTTCAAGTACAAGAACAGATCGAACGGACTTGCATCCACCGCCGGCAAGTACGCTTCGACGTTTGCGCTTGCCACAGCGATCTACGGTAAAAGCGATCCGACTTTCGCCGCCAAGCTGCGCGAGAGAGCTCTCACAGCATACGCTATCGGAAAAAAGTTTCCCGGTGTCTGCCAGGGTGCACCGGGCCGAGCGCCGTACTATTACGAAGAAGACAACTGGGTCGACGACATGGAGCTCGCTGCGGCGGAGCTTTACGCGCTCACCCGCGACCGCAGTTATCTCCACGATGCGCTCGAATACGCGTCGAGAGAGCCCGTCACTCCATGGATGGGTGCAGATACCGCGAAGCACTATCAGTGGTATCCGTGGCACAACAACGGACATTACGAGATCTGGCGCAATGCGAGCGCAGCCGATCGGAGAATTGTCGCGGCGTATTACAAGAAAGGTTTGGCGGCGGTGGTCAGCCGAGCTGATAATGGATTCCGAATCGGAATTCCGTTCATCTGGTGCTCGAACAACCTGATGGCCTCCTTTGCGACGCAGGCATATCTGTATCGCAGAATGACAGGCGATAATCAGTTCCGTGAGTACGAGCAAGCAGCTCTCGATTGGCTTTTCGGAACAAACCCGTGGGGAGTCTCGATGGTGATTGGACTTCCGCACGACGGCGTCTTCGCGCACGATCCCCATTCCGTAGTCGCGAAAGAGATGCACGTCGAGCTGACCGGCGCTCTACTCGATGGTCCCGTCTATTCATCGATCTACAAGCACCTCCTCGGCATCAGTCTGCACGAGCCCGATGAATACGCGCCTTTCAATACCGGCTTCATCGTCTATCACGACGATGTCGGAGATTATTCGACGAACGAGCCGATCATGGACGGGACCGCGAATCTGTCCTACTTGCTGGCTGCGATGGGTGACCCGCGCCGCTGACGCGGCGTAGCAGCAATGCCGGAGCTACCTGACATAACGGTCTATATCGCAGCGCTGGAATCGCGCATCGTCAGCCAACCCCTCGAGCGCGTCCGCATAGCCAAGCCTTTTCTTCTCCGTTCAGTCGATCCACCAATCAGCGCGGCGACCGGCAAGCGCGTGCTCGGCGTGCGAAGAATGGGAAAGCGTATTGTCGTGGAGCTCGAGGACGATCTCTTCCTCGTCATTCATCTCATGATTGCCGGACGTCTGCGCTGGGTGCCGACCGGCGCGAAGGTGCCGGGAAAAGTCGGGCTCGCTGCGTTCGATTTCCCGAATGGCACGCTGATTCTCACCGAGGCCGGCTCGAAGCGACGCGCTTCACTCTGGCTGGTGCGAGGTGAAGAATCGCTCGAGCAATTCGAGAGGGGCGGGCTCGAGGTGCTCGAAGCAGATCTCGCTCAATTCACCGAGCGACTCACTCGAGAGAATCACACGCTCAAGAGGTCTCTCACCGATCCTCGGCTGTTCAGCGGGATCGGCAACGCGTATTCCGACGAGATACTTCACCGCGCGAGACTGTCCCCGGTGAAGCACACCAGACGACTGAGCGAGGAGGAAATCAAACGGCTATTCGACGCAACGCGCACGACGCTGATCGAGTGGACTGAGCGATTGCGCAAGGAAGCGGCAGGCGATTTCCCCGCGAAAGTGACGGCGTTCCGTGACGACATGGCCGTGCACGGAAAGTTTGGTAAGCCATGCCCGGTGTGCGGAACCCCAGTTCAGCGAATCCGCTACGCCGACAACGAGACCAACTATTGCCCGCGGTGTCAGACTGAGGGCAAACTGCTCGCAGATCGCGCGCTGTCGCGTCTACTCAAGCAGGATTGGCCGCGCTCGATCGACGAGCTCACCTGGAGTTGACTCTTTCGCAGTTCCGGAGTGCTTAGTTCGAGTTCGTCGCGCCGGTCCGTCGGAGGAGATCCTCTTCGGCCGCTCGTCCTCGCCCCGCGCGCAGCAAAGCTGCGCGCTACGGCTGCCGGCTTCGCTCGGCGCCTGGGCTGCGAAGCGGCCTACGAGGACCTCCTCCGACTTCCCGTCAGGCATCTCGTTTCTCACGGCCGGGACTGCGACAAGATCAACGCAGGCGATCCAGTCCTCACTTCCCACGCACTTGCGAAACTCTATAGGGAGGTGAGGGTGTCCTCGTAGGCAGCGCCTCGCGTAGCAAGAGACTCGCGACAAATTGCGCGCGGGGCTGTCACGCCTAACAGCAGAGCGAGGCTCGCAGCGTGTAAGCGAGCTAGCTGCCGAAGAGGACACCCTCACCGACCACGAACCGAGATGCAAGTCGAAGCGAGAAAGCTAGATCGTTCCGGCATTGATCCATTTCACGACTTGCGGCGGCTCGTAGGCTTCAAAGCGAGCGAGCAGCGCGCGCGGGTCGCTCTCGACCACGACCATCGCACGGTGCACTTCGCGCACGAATTTCTCCTCGACCGCGCGATCCAGAAACTCCAGCAATGGATCGAAATAACCGGCGATGTTGAGCAGCCCGCACGGTTTCTGATGCATCCCGAGCTGCCCCCACGTCCAGATCTCGAAGAACTCCTCCAGCGT
>QHVA01000125.1 GCA_003223425.1 Gemmatimonadota bacterium | reverse complement strand
GGACCTTGCTGCGACGGTGGAGTTCTTCCCGCTTTGAGGTGCCCTTCCTCGGTCCGCTGCTTCAGTCCCTCCAGAGCTTTTTGCTCTGCTGACGCTAATACTTCTGGATTGAGTTTCTTTCCGCCGGCAGTGCGACCCCGCATTGAATTTGCGCGACGTCCCCCCGAACTCGTTGGTCCGGCGCCAGCTTTATCTTTTCTATTCTTCATTTTTGGCAACTGTTGCGGGCCTCAGCGAACCATCTTCGAACCGACAAAGAAACGACGCTGCCCGCTCTCTTCATTGGGAAACTAAAGTTGCGTGCGTCTGCACAAAACCCGCCAGGTGATGGTACGCAGGTCGTGATGATAATAGCCGATGGAGTGAGGCCGGATGTTCTCGCTCTCTCCATGGACCGCGGTGAGCTGCCTGCGCTCGCCGCACTACGCCACGAAGGACAGCTCTCGACCATTACATCCGCATTTCCGTCGGTGACCGGTCCCGCCTACGCGCCGTTCCTGATGGGAAGATATCCGGGGAGCGTCGGCCTGCCCGGGCTGCGCTGGTACGACCGCTCTCGGCGCGTCGCGCGACTTCCGGGACATTCGAGAAGCTACGTAGGCGCCGAGATGCGGTTTGTGGATCGCGACATCGATCGCGCTTCTCCGACAATCTTCGAGCTTGCCAAGCCGAGCGTCGGCGCGCTGAGCGTTATCGGGCGAGGTCTTCGACGTCGCGAGCGCATCGGTCAGAGCCCGGCGTTCGTCGCGCGTGCAGCCGCGACTCACTTTCGCGGCAACGTGCGCGGTTGGCTCGCGATCGACCGTCAGGTGGGAGAGGAAGCAGCGCGACGACTGCGCACTGAGCGAATGCGATTTGCCTTCATTGCTCTCACTGGAATCGACAAGACTTCTCACGCCGAGGGTCACAACGCACCGATCGTCATCGACGCAATGCGGATCGTCGATGACACCGTCGCTGAAATTCGCTCCGACGCCGAGCGGGATGGAAGGTGGAACAGGATGCATCTCTGGGTGGGAAGCGATCACGGTCATTCTCGCATCCTCGAACACGAGGACCTCGTTGCACTATTGACCGAGTGGGGCTACAGCACGCTCGCCCATCCGTGGGCGTTCAACGCATCGGCTGACGTCGCGGTAATGGTCAGCGGGAACGCAATGACGCATCTCTACCTCGACCTCGACCAGAAGACTAGGCCCTGGTGGCCTTCCCTCGGTGAAAAATGGAATGAGCTCGCTGACAAACTTCTCGAGCGTGCGTCAGTGGACCTGTTGATTCTTCCAACCAGCTCCCGTTCGTGCGAGATCCGAGCACCAGGCCGAGGCTCGGCCAGTCTTACGTGGCAGGAGTCGAGTTATTCGTACACGCCGATAACCGGCGACCCGCTCGGAATCGGAGAGCATAGTTCTCTCGACGACAGTGATGCTTACGATGCCACGATCGAAAGTGATTACCCTGATGGCCTCGTCCAGATCGCGCATCTGATCTCGTCGCCACGCAGCGGCGACATCGTACTCTCAGCAGCGAGGGATTGGGATTACCGCGCCCGGTACGAGCCGATTCCGCACGTTTCTTCGCATGGCGCGCTGCATCGGGAGCACATGCTCGTACCGTTGCTGTTGAACCGCTCGCCCGCAAGCAAGCCAAGGCGCACCGTCGACGTAATGCCAAGCGCCCTAACTGCGCTCGGCATTAGCCCGCCCAAGAATCTGGATGGCGAAACGTTTCTTTAGCTCGGGGCTACTGCACCACGAGAGTGCCGACCATTCCCGGCGGATGGAAGGTGCAGTGAAACTTGTATGTGCCGGGTGTATTGAAGACCCGAGTGTGGGAACCGCTGGAAAATGCGTCGATGTCTCCTGTACCATCCCCAGCGAGCGCGGCATTTCTCCCGGTAGCATCGTCCCAGACGACGTTGTGAGTAACGCCGACATCGTTCTTCCATGTTACCGTCGTCCCCGCTGGAACCGTTAGGCTATTGGGCGAATAAGTCGCCGAAGCCATGCAGAACGTGTTGGCGGGACAATTACCACCACCGCCACCGCCTCCTCCACCTCCGCCGCCTCCACCAGGAGAGGTCGCATCTCCGCCACCGCAGGAAGTCACTGCAAGCACGAAAGTCAGTACAGCAAACAAACCAGCGATCTTCCGCATCCTACCTCCTCGTCGAGTAGATCCAGATCTGCGTCACAACCCTATCGTGGCGCTCTCCAGTCACCTGTAATAAGAGGCCGGTGCACCACGAGCGCAAAGCCTGGGGTCGGTAACAGTATGACAGCGGCCTGCCAGATACACCCTACCTCAGGTGAACGATCCTGTCGCGCCCACTAGTCCTTCATTGCGCATGTGTAGAGTCGCCAATCGGAGTCGGGCGCCGCGACCGCCGCGATATAGCTCGGTCGGGGAGTGAATAGCCTGTGAGTGAGATTCGTGCGCGGATTCGGATTCTCCGATCCCGACCACACGCCCTTTCCTTCCGCTTTCAGGCGCGCTTCGCGCACAACCCACGATCTCAGAAATGCTGCATTTCGCTCTTCGGGCGATGTGTCGATCAACGAGCGCAGCTCATCTTCCGACATGAAACGCTGAGCGACATCGAGCAGGCGTCTCACCGGTCGCTCGTTCTCTACATCGACGCCGACCGGACGATCTGGCGCAAACGCGAAAAGCCCGAGATCGGCAGAGTGCGAAATATTGAATTGGATGCCGTCGTGTCCGACCAGCACCGGCTTTCCGGAACTACCGTACGTAAATCGTAGCTTCTCCGCCGGAATACCTGTAAAGCCCAAAAGGAGGTTGCGCAGGATTCCGCGCGCAACCATGAACCGCCGTGCAGCAATGGGTGTCAGGGTCATCGCCCGTTCTTTCTCTTCGGCCGGTAGCACCCGCGCGAGAGCTTCGTAGCGATCGTCGCTCACGTCGAGCGACGCGACCCAGACCTGAACTTCCTCCGTCATCAACTCAAGAGAGGTCAACTATCTCCACCTCCGCACTTCCGTTCGATATGGTCAGTCTTCCCACACTAGGGGAAAAATTGAACCTCTTCGGGCCCGCCGCTCCCGGATTCACGAACAGTCTTCCGTCTAACCGCGCGACCAGTTGCCGATGCGTGTGGCCGTAAATGATGACGTCAGCATCGTACCGAGCCGCCAGCTTCGCCGGCGTCGGGCTTCCCACCTCGTGCCCATGACTTACGTGCACGCGCACACCATTGACCTCAATCAGGATTTCCTCCGTTAGATCCGGCTCGCCGGGCGCATCGGTGTTGCCGAAAACCGCCTTCACCGGCGCAATCATGCGCAGCTCTTCCAGAATGGAGGACCCGCCCACATCGCCTGCGTGAAGAATGAGTTCAACCCCAGTCAGCGCCTCGTGCACACCCGGACGTATTAGTCCGTGCGTGTCGGCGATGAGACCCAGCACATGCGTGTCGGAATGTGGCATCACGCCTTCTATATATTAGGAGTGTCATGCCGTGGCTACGACTCGCGCTCAGACTGGCATTGCGGGCGATACGCCGTCCGCGTCTTGCCGTGGATTTGATCCGGATTACCTGGCGATTCAGGTCGAACGCCTGGTACCGAGAGTTTCCGTTTCTGCCATTGCCCGATCCCACTTATCTCCGCTGGCGCATGTACACCGCTTATGGTGACTACAATGCCGTCCCCTCGGCAACTGACGTCGAGCGTTATGCCCGCTGGGCAAGCGTAAACGAGTGATGACTCATGATGCTGGGGAGCTGGCACTTGAAGAACTGCTGAAGGCGCAGGCGTACGGGCTGGGTTTTGATCTCGTGGGAATCACCTCGCTCGGCCCAATGGAGACTGCCGATGCGTTCGACGACTGGATCGAACGCGGCTACGCTGGCGAGATGGGATATCTCCCGCGCGACGCAGTGAAGCGTCGTGATTCGAGACTTCCTGTTCCCGGGACGACGAGCGCGATTGTTGTCGGCTTGAATTACGGCGGTCGCGCCCCAAGTGGACCGATCGCCCGTTACGCGCGTGGTGACGATTATCACGATCTCATGACGGCGCGGCTCGAAGAATTGCACCGGTGGCTGGAGTCCGAGCTTGGCCGCCGGATTAGCGGCAAGGCTTATGTCGACACGGGCCCAATTCTCGAGCGCGATCTAGCGCGTCGCGCAGGACTGGGCTGGTTTGGCAAGAACACAAATCTGATCAATCCGCGCCTCGGATCATTTTTCTTCATTGGCATATTGCTTGTCGAGCTCGATCTCGAGGCCGACGTACCGTTCGAGGCAGACCGCTGCGGTACGTGTACTCGCTGTCTCGATGCGTGTCCTACCAATGCTTTCGTCGAGCCGCTGGTGCTGGACGCGACAAAATGCATCTCCTACCTCACAATCGAGACGAAGGGCGCGATTCCTCCGGACCAACGCGAGTCGATCGGCAGCCTCATTTACGGCTGCGACATCTGCCAGGACGTGTGTCCGTGGAATGTCCGATTCTCCCAGGAGTCTTCTGAGAACGCGTTCTTGTCGCGCGATATCCTGGTAGGAGACACACGAGCGATTGCGAAAAGAATCCTGGCTTTGGATGACGAATCCTTCCGCCGGGATTTCAAAGGGTCGCCAATGAAACGCGCCAAGCGGCGCGGTCTGGCGCGCAATGCGGCGATAGCACTCGGCAACGTTGGAACAGTCGACGACGCGCCCACTCTAGTTGCCGCGCTCAATGATCCCGAGCCGCTGGTCGCCGAACACGCCGCATGGGCGCTCGAGCGAATCAGAGCACAGTCGACTGCCTGTGCCGTGATGCCACCGGTGGCGTCCCGACGTTTTGAGTCTATGGCTATCGGCTAGCCAGCTCAGGCTGACGTCTTGTTCAGTTGCAGTTGCAGTTGCAGTTGTTGTAGTCGACTCCGTCGAATCAGCCGATTCGCCTGACATCAGGAACGAGATCCCGCACCGCGTTCCGCAGGTAACTCGCGGCCTCGACTCCGTGTTCGGGATCCCATTCCTCCGCCAGCTCCTCCAGATGCGCGCGCCGCGCCGAGACCAGCCGCTCGAGCACCTGGCATCCACTGGCGGTAAGCTGCGAGTGCGTCGAGCTGTCTGGCCGCGGTATCGTCACTAGCCCGCGCCTCCGTAACTCTTCGAGTGCACCCTGCGCACGTTCAGCAGGGATACCGCGTCGGCGTGCAAGCTCGAAAGGTGACACTTTCGGCTCTTCCTCGACCTGGACCAGCAGCCACGCCGCAAGTGGGCTCAGCGACTCCCCCGCGCGCTCGACAATTTGCTCGATGTGCGCGCGCTGCACATCGCGATCGGCGAGCGAAGAAAGCGTTGCGTACAAATGCGCAACGACGGCGTCCTCGTCCGATGGGCGGGCGAAGGCCTCGCCGGCCTCGTTCCCCGCTTCACGCGCGCTCGCCGCAACAGTCGCTCGAAGTGGCCTTTCTGGGAGAAGCCAGACGAGGACGAATCCAATCGCGCATACGACGGTGGCGACAAGAAATACCGTTCCAAGCGACTCGGTGAATGCTTCCGCGTACGCACCCCGCGCGGACGCCGGAAGTCGCAGCAGGGCCTGCACGCTCATGTTGTGCGTTGCTCCACTTGCTACAGTACCAACAGGAAGCAAACGAGCCAGATTCACCGCTAATCGAGCTGCGAAGATTGCTCCCAGAATCGCGGTGCCTAAAGATCCGCCAATCAACCGAAATAGCGTCGCCCCGGAAGTCGCGACGCCGAGGTCGCGGTACTCGACATCGTTCTGCACCGCGATTACCAGCACCTGCATCACCATCCCAAGTCCGATGCCGAGCACGAGCATGATCAGTGAGGCGGCGGCATTGGTGCTTTGCGGCGTAAGCCGCGACAACAGAAACAATCCCACAGTCATCACCGCGGTACCGAGCACCGGAAAGATCTTGTAGCGCCCCGTCCAACTTATCAGTTGTCCGGACATGATAGATGTCACCAGCATCCCACCCATCATTGGCACCATCTGCATGCCCGAGGTTGTGGGACTCACTCCCTTCACCACCTGCAGATAGAGTGGGAAGTAGGTGACCGATCCGAACAGTGCGAAGCCGACGATCAGACCGACGGCGGATGTGATCACGAACGTCTGTTGCCGAAAAAGATGCAGCGGCAGAACCGGCTCCGCGGCGTTGCGCTCGATCAGCGCGAAGAGCACGAGAGACACCAGCGCGATGACGATTAGCCCA
>QHVA01000124.1 GCA_003223425.1 Gemmatimonadota bacterium | reverse complement strand
CGCCGTCGACGGTGATACCGAACGGTGTTCCGACTTCATCCTGACGGCGATAACGTCGACCGATCGCTCCGCTGTCGTCATAAAAGATCGGAAGTGTTTCTCGAAGCTCGTCGGCGATGCGGTGCGCCATCTCCGGCATTCCGTCTTTCTTCACGAGCGGGAACACTCCTGCCTTGATTGGCGCGATCGAAGGATGCAAGCCCAGTACGGTTCTACCCTCCGATTCACCTTCGACTGCCTCTTCCCGGTATCCATTTACCAGAACGGCGAGCGCGCTTCTATCCGCGCCAGCCGAGGTTTCGACGACAAACGGAATGTAGCGGCGATTATTAGGCTGGTCGAAGTACTCGAGCTTCTTGCCGGAGAATTGCTGATGCTGTGACAAATCGAAGTCCCCGCGGTTGTGCACGCCTTCGATCTCCTGAAACCCGAGGGTGCCGCCGAAATCGAATTGCACATCGAACGCGGCGCGGGCGTAATGCGCCAACTCCTCTTTCGTGTGTTCGTGAAACCGCAGTCGGCTTTCTTCCAGGCCAAGACCGAGGTGCCAGTCCATGCGCTGCTGCTTCCAGTAATCGAACCACTTCATGTCGGTGCCCGGCTCGACGAAGAACTGCATCTCCATCTGCTCGAACTCGCGTGTGCGGAAGATGAAGTTTCCCGGCGTTATCTCGTTGCGAAACGCCTTTCCAATCTGCGCGATGCCGAATGGCACCTTCTGCCGCGTCGACTGCTGAACGTTGAGGAAGTTGACGTATATGCCCTGCGCAGTCTCGGGGCGAAGATAGACAACCGACGCCGAGTCTTCGACCGGTCCCATGAACGTCTTGAACATGAGATTGAACAGGCGTGGCTGACTGAGCGTGCCCTTCATCCCGCACGCCGGACACTGGGCGTCAGGCTTTCCGGGAGTGCCCTTGATCTTTGGATCATCAGCGCGAAACCGCTTCTTGCAGTTTCGGCAATCGACGAGCGGATCGACGAATCCGCTGACGTGACCGCTCGCCTCCCAGACGCGTGGATGCATGAGAATCGCCGCGTCGAGGCCCTCGATGTCGTTCCTGGCGCGAACCATCGCGTGCCACCAGCGATCCTTCAGATTTTTCTTGAGCTCGACACCCAGCGGACCGTAGTCCCACACCGATCCGGTGCCGCCATAGATCTCCGAGGACTGGAAGATGAATCCGCGCCGCTTTGTGAGCGACACGAGCTTTTCCATTACATCAGGGTGGTTGGGCATCCGGGAAAACTAGTCGGCCCGAGCGTTATGCATCCAGTTCGGCGCTCAGTTTCGGCTCCGCCGGAGCGCGCTGTCCCAGCAGTCGCGCGACGATTCGATCGCCGTGGTAGCGCCCGTTTTCGATGAAGACTTTGTTTGCGTCATATCCGGCGACAACGACGCCGGCGATGAATAATCCGGGAATCGTAGTCTCCAGGGTTTTGGAGTCGTGCTCGGGAATCCCCGTCGTCGGATTTATCGGCACTCCCGTGTCGCGCAACAGATCGAGGCTCGGCGCAAAACCAGTCATGATGTACACGCGATCGGCTTTCAGTCTGTTCTCTTTGCCACTGGTGGTCAGCACAACCTCGCCTAGCTCGATCGCGGAGACACGCGTGTCCCACTTGACTGCGATCTGCCCCTCCTTCACTCGATTGGTGAAGTCAGGGAGCACCCACGGTTTGATTTTCTTGTCGAACGTCGGGCCTAAGTGAACGAGTGTCACTCGCGCTCCTGATCGCCACAGATCCAGCGCCGCCTCCGCCGCGGAGTTGCCTCCGCCGACAACCACGACATCCTGGAGAAACGCTTCATGCCCTTCGCGGTAGACGTGCGTCACGTGCGGAAGATCCTCACCTGGCACGCCGAGTCGGTTGGGAGATCCGAAATATCCGGTTGCAACGACGACCGCGTCACCGGTCGTCCTCCGCTCTTCACCGGCGGTCGTGCGCGAGATAACGGTGAAGTCACCTGACCTTCCTTGAATGGCTGTTACTCGCTCTCGCTGCCGTACCCGAATTCCAAAATACGTGACTACCGTCCGGTAGTACGCGAGGGCGTCTCGCCGCGTCGGTTTCTCGGTCGCGATGACGAACGGCAGTCCGCCGATGGTGAGCTTCTCGGCCGTCGAAAAGAATCTCACATAGGTCGGATACGAGGCGATCGTGCTCACCACGACGCTGCTCTCGATCACTTGCGCGCGCATCCCCGCGCGTTGCGCCGAGACAGCGGCGGCGAGACCGCATGGCCCCGCGCCGACGATCACGAGGTCCGCGTCGTTTGCCATCAGTTGAAGCGACTGGTCAGGCGACGCCGACGGGGCTCGCCGGAAGCGCGCCCTCTACGCCGATGATCTGATCGCGACGGGTGCCGACGCTGACGTAGGTGATCTGCGTCTCGACGAGGGATTGAATCCGATCGAGGTACCGGCGCGCTTCAACCGGAAGATCAGTGAGACTTCGCGCCGGCGCCGTGGGAATTTTCCAGCCCTCGAACCACTCATACCTCGGCACAGCCCGCTCGAGCACATCGAGATCGCCGGGAAACTCAGCGTAGAGCTCGCCATCGGCTTCGTATCCGGTGCAGAGACCGATGCGCTCGAGTGTGTCGAGCACATCGAGCTTAGTCACAGCGAGGTCAGTCAGACCATTCACGCGAGCGGCGTAGCGCACGACGACGCCGTCAAACCAGCCGCATCGACGCGGACGGCCGGTGGTCGCGCCAAATTCGTTGCCGAGCCGTCGAATCTCGGAAGCGAGCGGCTCCTCGAACTCCGTCGGGAGCGGTCCATTCCCCACTCGGGTTGTGTACGCCTTGACCACGCCGATCACCGAGTCGAGCTCGCCCGGTGCGATTCCGACGCCGGTGGCGGCTCCCCCCGATGTGGTGCTGCTAGACGTTACATACGGGTAAGTGCCGTGATCGATGTCGAGCAGCGACCCCTGCGCGCCCTCGAGTAGAACCGCAGCGCCCCCGACGATCGCGCGATGGATCTTGAGCCCGACATCTTCGGCTAATGGAAGCAACCGCTTCGTGAAGCGCTCCAGCACGCCAAACGTGTAATCCACGTCAGCCCTCTTCGCCCCCGACATTGCCAGCTGCATGTTCGCGTGAGCCACGCCTCGCTCGACCAGCTTGCGCAGACGGCCCGGATTCCGGAGGTCGAGAACGCGGATTCCACGCCGACCAAACTTGTCCTCATAAGCGGGTCCGATTCCGCGACCGGTCGTTCCGATCTCTTTGCTGGCCGAGCTCTGGCTGTCGACCAGCTTGTGATAAGGAAGGACGAGGTGCGCGCGATCGCTCACGTACAAACGTCCCTCGACGTCGATTCCATCCGAGACGAGCTCGTCGATTTCCGAGAAAAGCGTCTCCACATCCAGCACCACACCATTGCCAATGGCGCAGCGGACGCCGGGGTGCAGAATTCCGCTCGGAATCTGGTGAAGAACGAACGACTTGTCGCCGATTTGCACGGTGTGCCCGGCGTTGGCTCCGCCCTGATAGCGCACGACCCAATCAGCGCGCTCCGCGAGGACATCGACGAGCTTGCCTTTACCCTCGTCTCCCCACTGGGCACCCACGACGACGATGGTGCGCGTATTTGTATCGAACATTCAGTCTGGGGAGCGGGGAAACGGAGGAACGGCTAGACCTGCAACGCAAAAAGCAAACGCCCCGAGCGGCTCGGGGCGTTGGTTCAATCTACCTCCAGGAGCGAGTGTGTCAACGTTCGACCGGAGGCGGCGGCGGTACTTCATCGACGACCCTCGGTGGATCATCCGGCCGGACCACGCTCCTGATCGGGAGAACGACTGTGAATGTCGAACCCTTACCGAACGTGCTCTCCGCGAAGACATGGCCCCCCAACGCGTCGACC
The DNA here is from genome assembly GCA_003223425.1 of Gemmatimonadota bacterium. Taxonomy (GTDB): domain Bacteria; phylum Gemmatimonadota; class Gemmatimonadetes; order Gemmatimonadales; family Gemmatimonadaceae; genus UBA4720. The sequence goes on along the minus strand of QHVA01000124.1, from coordinate 2,686 downwards.
AGTTTCCGGGTGATGCTGAGACCCAGACCGGTGCCACCAAACTCGCGCGTCCGGGACTGATCGACCTGCCTGAAATCCTCCCAGATTGACTCGAGGTCGCCCTCGCGGATGCCGATACCGGTGTCCCGCACATCGAAGCGCAGATCTTCTTCGTCTTTCGACACCGTCACCGAGACTCCTCCGTGATGAGTGAACTTCACTGCATTGGAGAGAAGATTGAGCAGGATCTGCTTGACCTTCGTTCTGTCGGTGTGAAGCGTGAGGTTGCCCGACGGCAATTCGACCTTGAACGTGAGTTGCTTCTTCTTTACGAGAGGCTCGATCTGCTGCGAGATCTCGGTCATAATGTCGCCGAGCGACACGTCGTCGAGATGCAGCGGCATCCGGCCGGCTTCGATCTTCGCGAGGTCGAGAATGTCGTTGATCAACGCAAGCAGATGTTGAGCTGCGCCCTGGATTCGCTTGAGGCCCTCCTCCTGCCTCGCCGTGAGGTCGCCGTAAATCCGGTCGAGCATCAGCGACGCATATCCGATGAGTGCGTTGATAGGCGTCCTCAGCTCGTGGGACATGCTCGCCAGGAATTCAGACTTTAGCCGGTTCGCTTTTTCCAGCTCGCGCGACTGCCACTGGAGCCGCGTGTTCTGCTCAGCAAGGTCCGCCGTCGCGGCCTGAATACGGTCCTCGAGCTGGATGGAAAATGTCTTGAGCTCTTCGTACAGACGCTCGTTTTCAGCCTGCTCGGTGAGGTCGTGCAACACCGACACGATCGCCAGCGGCTCTCCGCGACGATTGAGAATTTTTCCAGACACTACTTCGACCGGAAGGTCGACGTCCGTATCTGGAAGGTGGAGCTTCATTTGCTCGCGACGCGCCAGCGACGGGCTGATTGTGAAATTGGAGATGAAAGTCGTGAATTTGGTATCGTTGGCCTGAACCGCCGAAGCCCGATCCCAGCTCGCGCTGTCGTCGGCCTCGAATAGCTGCTCGGCCTCCTTGTTCATCAGGATGATGTTGGAGCGGTCGTCGGTAACGAGAATCGGATCGGCGACGTTTTCCAGGATGAGGTTCAGCCTGTCGCGCTCGCGCTTCGCATCTATCTCGGCCAGCCTGACGCGCTGCACCTGGCGCTCCAGCTCGTTGGCCGCGCGGCGAAGATCGGTCACGTCGCGCAAGACCGAGATAGTCGACCCGGCCTGTCCTCCGTTGTCGGGGCCAAGGGAATGGGTTAGCACCTCGAACAACAGGTCGGTGCCTTCATCGGGGTCGACGAGATTCAGCTCGCGCGAGCCGGCCGTCTCTTTCGAGCCCATCGCCGCTTTCGACAGGTGAGACGTGAAGAGGAGATTGTTGATCTCGACGGCGCGCCGTCTACCTTCTGAATCCCGGTCGGTCGTCAAGAGCAGGTGTTCGGCGCGCTTGTTTTGAGCTACGATGTTGCGGTCGGCGTTGATGATCACGATCGGATCGGGAAGCGAATTCATGATCGTGGTCAACATCTCGCTCTGCTGATTGAGGCGGCCTCCGGCGACACGGAATTCCTCGACGGCGGCCATGCGGGCCAAAACCGGCCCCGCGAGGGAAGCTGCGTGCATTAGTGCCGCTAGAGTCTCGTCGTCGACGCTGGCTTCGAGAAGCGCGACGCCGGCGGGTGCGTGACCGAGTCTTCTGCGCCGATCGACCAGGGACCGGCGTCTCACCTCACAACCTTGCAGCTGTACGAGGTCAAGCTCGGTGTCGCTGAGGAGGGCCGGCGCACCGCGGAACTGGGGCTGAGGGAAGGGAATCGTGGTCCACTCGCCGAAAGGAAGGCCGGGGATAGGACCGGCGCCGTCGCAGCTCACGGAGTGCAGCGACAGCGCCGATACGACTACAGGGTTCGACAGATCGTCGACAGGAATGGCCACGTTAGGAATTGAATCTCTGTCGAATCCGACGTTTGCCGTACGAACGAACTGTCGAGGCGGGCTGTCGAGCGTCACCGCCAGCGCGCGACGCGCGCCTACGATGTCGGCAAACTGCGCGAGCATTGCGCTCGCGGCAGTCACAAAGTCTGGTGCTTCAGAGATTGCAGAGAGGAGTTCCGCGAGGCGCTCTCCGCTGAGTTGCGGACTGGGAGCTATCGCGGAACTGAGTTGCTGTCTGGCGGCAACCCCTAGGGTCTCACGCTTCGAGTCGCTCAAGTCGCCGCTTCAGATCTGCATTTTCTATCCGCATCCGCTCGAGCTCTTCCGACCCACCAGGCGTAAGCTCGCGCAATGGGCGTGATCCCGGCGGTGCAAGACCGACTGCTTCGGAGTATTTGAGATAGGTATCGATGGATGCGACGACGATACGCGCTTCGACGGTGACGAGGTCGATACCAACCAGTGAGACTCGCACCCAGGCGTCGATGACGATACCCTTGTCGAGAACGCGATCGAGAACATCGATTAGCGAGCTACCGCTCGGGGAACGTTCAACTGCCATGTCGTGACTCCTGTGGTCTGGCTGCCGAGGCGGCGTGTGTAGGCTGTGGAATAGCGCGGGCCGGTGCCTGACTGCTCAGACGTGGATCCGTCCGCCACCAATCCATTCCGATCTGCTCTGCCTTGTCGATGGAGCAGATAAGGAGACGCACCTGAATCGTAAGCAGCTCTACGTTCGCGAGGTTGATCTTGATGTCACCGACCACGACGAGACCTTTGTC
>QHVA01000039.1 GCA_003223425.1 Gemmatimonadota bacterium | reverse complement strand
CCGACTCGTCGCAGTTCTCCGGAGCGCCGGTCCATGCGCAGGAGATAGATGCCCTCAGATCGGGTACCCTCGGTATACGTCCCAACGTAGAGAAGATCACCATGTGTCTGCGCCTCGTCGCGCGACGCCGGACTCTCCGCGCCACGCGCGAGCCCGATGAGACCGATCGCCGACGCGGCCAGGAAGTCGCGGCGAGACGGGTCGCGAGGATCGGTCATCGGACTAAGCTCCGCGACGGTCAATTGGTGCCCGTACGGCCTTGCCCGGTGCGACGCCCTCGACTGCCCGCCCGTTCGCGACCACTGACACACCATTCACGATCACGTGCTCGATGCCAACGGGCGATAGCGATGGCTCCCGGTACGTCGAGCGATCCAGCACTCTCGCTGCGTCAAAGATCGTGATATCCGCGTCTGCGCCAACACGCAGGCGTCCCTTCTGCCCCATCCCCGGCACTCGCGCTTCCAGTCGCTGCGCCGGCATCAGCGTCATTTTGCGGATTGCCTCCATCAACGAGAGTGAGTGGGCTTCGCGTACGTAGCGACCAAGCACCTTCGAGAAAGTTCCTGTTGTCCGTGGATGGCCCGTGCCGTTCTGCCAATATGCGTCGCTCGCGATGATGGTGAGTGGATTGGTTATCGCCGCGGCGACCATCTGCTCGGTGTTGGTATGGACGACAATTGGTCCGCCGATCTTGGTGTACAGCTCAAAACTTTCCCGATTCAACCGCTCGCCCGTCAGCGGCCATTCCAGCTCGGCGAGTCGCTCTTCGGGAACGGATCTATAAATGTCCTGAATGGTGGCTGACTGAATCTCAGTCATTCCGGCGGCATACGGATACGCCTCCGTCGTGACGTCGTGTCCGTGAGCTCGCGTATCGCTGATCATCTCCAGCATCACCGGCGTTTCGCTAAGGGCAGAACTATTGAGGTGCACAACGTGCAACGGAGCATTGGTTTCGCTGGCGAGGGAAAGCGCTTCTTTCAGGCCGGCGCCGCCAGGAGTAATGTGCACGTGTATTGGTGTCTTCGTCGCAGCGGCTACACGGAACACGGCCAGCAGCTCATCTCGTGTTGCTGCCGGCGTGTAGGGAAATCCAGCGCCGATATCGACCGCCCCCTCACTGAGGCCGATTTCAATGCGCTGCGCGATCTCGCTAACTAGCGCCGGCGTCGAGGCACGATAGGCTCCGTCGCCCACCGGCATAAAGGTGCCGGGATCCTGCGTCACCGACATCCTGACCTTGATGTGACCGATGCTGACGCCGTAGTTGATTCGCTGCCCGCTACTTCGCTCGCCGTACCACGCATCGACATCGGACGTACCGAGCTCGAGCTCGAGCGTTGTCGTCACGCCGTCGAGAGACTGGAGCCGATACGTCTCGGGCGTCGTTCCATGAGAGTGCAGGTCAATGAACCCAGGCGCGACGACGAGGTCGCGCGCATCGATCGTGCCTCGGCCACGTACGGGTTCCGTCGTGATGACGGTGATTCGTCCATCGAGTAGCCCGATATTGCGGACCGCATCGAGTTTGGACTCTGGATCCATCACGCGTCCGCCGAGGATCACGCGGTCGTAGATAGTATTCGCCGTGTTCTGCACCGAGAGTCAGGCCGCCTGCAGTACGAGCGAGAGTCCGAGCATCGGTTCTAGCGTACTTTCCCACGCGCAGCGACCTTCCAGCTTCCTTCCACTCGGCCGCGGCGGCCGTACCAGATTTCGTCGTGCAGATTGACAGTCGGGCATACATGGCTCGGCACCAGCCATACCTTCTCTCCGACGCGCGCTGCCCCATGGATCTCCACGTAGCCGTGCTCCTCATTCAGTTTGCGCACGGTCCATTGGCGCCCGATGAAATGGCCGTACGTTCCGGAGCCGACCGTCTGATCACTCGAGAGAGTCTTTGACCCGGCGTCGATCACGCACTGGCCGGGTACTGCGGTGCTGACGACCGTGGTGAGCACTCGCAGCGCACAGTCCGCCTCGTCGCACAGCTTGGCCTCGAGACTGCTCGCGTCATAGAAGACGTAGGTGCCAGGACGAATCTCGGTTGTCTGCGGAATCAGCGGAGTTTTCGCGGCACCTGGCGTCGAGCCTCCAGAGACAATCTTCGCCTCGAAGCCTGCCGCGGAAAGCGCATCAAGAACGGCGTCGATCTTGACGCACGCCGCCCGGAAGCCTGACTCGTCGAGCCACGACGGCCAATAGAAGATCCCCTGGAAATCCGAGCACGCCTTCGCGACCTCGACCGCTTGGTCTGGTGACTGCACACCAGTGCGGCCAACGCCGACATCGATCTCCACCAGCGTTTCGATTCCCTTAAGGTCACGAGCGACATCGACCGAGTCGACCGCGACCTTCACGCGTCGCGTCTTCGCCAGCTCTCGCAAACGCGGCAGCTTCGCCTTCACGAGCGGATAGGCGACAAGCACATCGTCACCGGGCAACACCTCTGCCTCACCAACTTTGGCGACCGTGATCCCGATTGCACCGGCATCGAGCTGCATCTGAGCAATCTCGGGGATCTTGTGGGTCTTCACATGAGGCCGGAGCTCGACGCCCCAGCCACGACACTGCTCCTGCATCCGCGCGATGTTGCGCTCGAGGGCGTCGAGATCCACGTAGAGCGCGGGTGTATCGAGATCGACCGCGTCCATTAAGCCAGTCATCCTCGCATTGGGCTTCACCGCCCGCATTATCTCACCTTCTTCGCGATGCACTCGATCTCGACGGCGATCCCGCCCGGAAGCGCGCCCGCCTGGATCGTGGTACGTGCGGGAAACGGCGCCGCGAAGAACGTCGCGTAAACCTCGTTCATGGCGGCGAAATCGTTGATGTCGCGAAGATAAACATTGCATTTGACGACGTGATCGAGCGATGAGCCCGCCGCCTGGAGGATCGCCCGCAGGTTCTCGAACGTCCGCTTCGTCTCCGACCGCACGTCCCCGAGCTCCAGCTTTCCGGTCAGCGGATTGATGCATCCTTGTCCGGCAACGAAAATGAAATCTCCCTCGATGACTCCCTGCGAGTAAGGACCAATCGGCTTAGGTGCCTTTTCCGTCACAACTGCGTTTCTCACGGGCTCCTCTTCAATCGTTTCCAAAGTTGATGAACGGGGAATCCCGCTAGCGCAATGGCTAGTCCATAGATCGGCGAAAAGTTGCCAACCTGGAACTGTCCCCAGACGATGGCCGACAAACCAATGATGGTGCCAACAACAAACAGTAGCGGCACCCACGGATATGCGGGCGTCCGAAACGGCCGCGGCGCTTCAGCCATCTTCCGTCGCAGGACGAATACCGCCGCCACGGCAAAAATCAGCGCGGCCCACTCGACGACAACGAAGTAGGTCGTGAGCGTATCGAAATCCCGGAGCACGAGGACCATGATGATCGCGACCACTCCCTGAATCAGCACCGCGGCCCACGGCGTCGACCAGCGCTGACTGGCTTTACCGAGAAATGAGAAAATCAGGCCGTCGCGCGCCATCGCGTAGGCGACCCTCGGCTTTGCCAGCAAGTTGCCGTTGAGCGCGCCCAAAACGCTCGTCATGATCGCGAGCATGATGACGACGCCACCCGCAGGTCCTGCAATCGCCGTCATGACTGTCCGCGCGATTGCTTCCTTTTGCTGCGCCATGATGCTGACCGGCATCATGTATAGGTAAGCCAGGTTCGCGCCGATGTAGAGCGTGACGATGATCAACATCCCTGTGATGATGATTCGCTTCATCAATCGCTCCGGTGCCACGACCTCGCCCGCGATCATGCTGACCGCGACCCAGCCATCGTAAGTCCATATGACGGATGCCACCGCCCGTGCCAGTCCGCCGCGGTTTACGACGCCGCCCTCGGTGATGTGAGACAGACTGCCGTGCCCCAACAGAAACGCGCCGAGTATGATCGCCGCCAGCGCCGTCACCTTCACTAGAGTGGTCACCTCGCTCACGGCTGCGCCCACTCGCGCCCCAAGAATGTTGGCGAAAGTAAGGGCGATGATGGCGGCGATCGCGATCATCTGCACAGTCGCGGCATTTGCCGACACGCTAAGCAGGTTGAGCAGAAATTCCGCGAAGACAGTGGCCAGCGAGGCAACAGCGGTGGGTGTCGTCACCAGCACATACAACCAGCCAAACACGAACGCCGCGGCATCGCCATACGCCTCGCGCAAGAACACATATACACCGCCCGCGCGCGGCAGCAGCGTGCTCAGCTCCGCCACCGCCAGCGCTCCGCAAATGCTGATAAGACCGAAGGCCGTCCAGAGTCCCATGATGACGAGCGGATTTGGGACGAGCCCGGCGATCGTGGGGGGTGTCCGGAAGATCCCGCTACCGATTGTGATGCCGACTATAAGCGCCGTTCCGCCGGAGAGCCCGATGACGCGTCGGAGATCGTGCGGCTGTGAATGAACGGGCGTAGTCACGCGAGGGTCATCGCCTCGTCGCACTCAACGCCAGCAATCACGCGGTATCGGGATGGGTAGCCGGGGCTCTGCCGATGCGCTCAGTCTGCGGCCGGGCGACCCCCGAAGCAGACGACATAGCCATCGGGGTCCTCGACGTAGAAGTCCTTCGTGCCCCAGGGAGTCGCCGTGAGCGGCTTGATGATCGTTGCGCCGTTCGCTGCGCACTGCGCATAGAACGCCTCGATGCCGTCCACTCCGGCCGCCGCGTCGAGGTGCTCGTTCGCACGACGGTGTCAGCGCTCGTCGGCGTTCTTGGGCGCTTCCTTCAGGTGGAGCTCCAGCCCGTCCAGCTGACCAATCGCGTAAAACCCGTCCCACGGCTCGCCGAATGTGAAACCGAGTTTCTGGTAGTAGACGATCGAGCGGGCAAGATCATCCACCAGGAACTGTGGAGCGAGGGATGTCACCCGCGGCTTCGTCTTGGTTGTAGTCATGAGTCTCCGTGTTCAGTAATGATGCCGCCTAACGCCCAAGTTCAGCTGCGGGCGATTCTACTTTCATCTCGTTCAACCTAACGCCTCCTTCGCGCCCGTCTGCTGCAACGTTCGTTAGGCGGCATAGCGGGTTAGCCATCCTGCCAGTCATTTGAAATCTTGGATACTGGTTGGCTGATTAATGCTGTAGCTCGAGACGGTCGCTGCAGAGACAAGCCGCCGGGATCCGTCAGCCAACATCTCCGTGATTCGCCATCTACTGGGAATCCAACCCCATTGTGCGTCCTGCGTGTAGTCGATGTCGACGTCGACGATCCATTTCTGTTCGAAGAAGACGGCATACCGGCTCACGAGGAAACCCCGTTCCGGCTCGATCCATACCATTGTCTTCCAGCCGGACGGATCGTGTCGCTCTTCGAGGAGGAACGTGGACCTGCCCCGGTAAAATGCGCGCCGCTCGTTGGTGATCGCGCGATCGATGAGGAGATGGCCCATCGCGCTATCGAAGGGTCGAAAGGCGAGCAGGATCGCCCGCGTGTCGAGGTTCTGTGCGTCCACGGGCGCGTCGACCCGTCGGATGGCCGGGGGGGAGAGCCTGTCAGCGACGACACGCGCGTTTCGCCTCGTCGTCCATCGAATACGCTCAGGTACGAATAGTGTCTTCGGACGCCGAGGCCCCGGTTGTCGCCTTTAGGCGAAACGACGTCAATCCCATCCGGCTCCTCTCTCCGATCCAGCTCGAAGCTGTAGCGCATCATCGTGCCGTCCACCAAAAGAGTCTTGGCGACGGAATAGCTCCGGTCCACAAGTAGCGGTGGGATCGCCAGCCACTCGCGCTCGGGATACCTCGGATTCGGCATCCAGCCTCGCAGATGGCACTGCTCTTCGACCCAGGCGAACCGAAATGACCTTATCGCCTTCTGACGCTGCCGCCACGCGCTGATGATATCGGATTTTGCTGGGACCGGCTTACTGCTATCCAGGCGACGGCGCCCTGCCGCGTCCTCATCTGCAATGACACCCATCGTCGGCACGACAGGACCGGCACAGCTCGGAGCGGGGCGCGGTGTGACAGGCATGATGTCGGCCGCGAACGGAAATCTGAAGAAAAACGCCCCGGCCAAGGCGCCCGCGACAATTGCTGCCTTAGTGGTCACAGAATCCTCCATGCCTGCCTAACGCCTTAGTTCAGCTGCAAGCACACTACCACCATTGCGGCGTAGCCGCATCCGAAAACTGCTTGGCAGCTGCAACGTTCGTTAGGCGGCGGCGCGCAGAGGCCAACGGCCTATGTGTGTACCGCCCCGCCCCCGGTCGCCGCGCGGAGCGGCTCCAGGCAACGCAGCGGGTTGCCGTCGAGATCGACGACCGCGAATTCGCGGAAGCCCCACGGCTGGTCGACCGGCGAGGTGAGCCGAGGTGTTGAGCGAGGTGACGCGGGTAGGCCAGCGCCCGCGAACGCCGCGTGCGGGGCGCGGGCGTCGGAGACCCGTAGGCAGCAGCTCGCGATGTTCACACGCGGGTCGAGTCGAGGGTAGGGGAAAAACTCGAGCTCGAGCGCCCCGCGGTGCAGGATCATCCAGCCCTCGTCGTGAAACTTCTCCTCGAAGCCCAATCGAGCGTAGAACCGAGCCGTAGCATCCAGGTCCCGACTCGGGAAGTTGGGCGTCGCTCGATCCACCATCCCACCGTCCTCCATCATCCGGAGCGTTGTGCCGCCTAACTAGTAATTAGACTGCCGACTTATGCTGCGGAGAAAACGCAAAGGCTGCAAGCCCTTTGCAGTGATGCAATTTCTCCTAGTGGACATAACGAACGGTAAGGTCCGGCGGATACTACTCTTATGCCGCATGAGGCTTACGCGGAGAGTGTGAAAGCTTGCGAACCGTTCGCAGTCTAATAATGCGCTGATTAGCGGGAGAGGTGTACGACCCATCAGGGGCAGCCTCGTCTCCATCGCCGCTTGAGATTCGGGTCATAACTTGTCCGCCGGACTCTGGACCCCGAGTCCGCCACGATTGAGAACGTGAGTACGGTATGCGGGTCGGACATTTTGCAGCATCGGGGAAAACTCGCCGCTTCGCCGCATCAATCGAGCGCCAGTGCTCGCTCAAATCTCCCAATTCGAGAGGACAACCCCGCCATTCGCCGGCCGCGTTTCCGCGTACTCGTGCACCGACATTCTGAGATCTGTCCACCTCACTCTCGCGCCACGAGTCATCATACGGCGATAGACATCGCTGTACTGTCCCTGAATCCTGATCGCAACACGACGCGCTGATTTTACCCGAGCATACGCGCAGAGCTGTGTCACCAGCTGATCGAAATCCGCCTCGCTCTTCGCCACCATCTTCAGCACACGCATCTCTTCGGTCGACCGGCCTTCCACAAGCGGCACCGAATGACAGACGGCAAACGACACGACGTCGTTGCCCTTTCGCATGAATACCGTGTCGCCGAGCTGATGCTGCGCGGTGAGAACGATCTCGCGTGTGTAGTCGTAGCCGGGCGCGAGCTGCTCGAGCAGAACGCGGCACTGCCGTAGCGCCAGCTCCCGCTCGTGCGGATTCAGCGACGACATCGTCGTCGATTGAATTCCTGCCCGCGCCGACTCGAGCGTCACCGTCACCGTCAAATGACCTGGAGTGAAACCAAGGGTGGAGTAGAAGCCGACGTTGTCCATCGTGCGCGGCATCGTCTCGAGCCCAATCACTTTCGCTCCTTTGGCTTTGAGCCACTCAACCCCAGAGGACACGATCATTTTGCCGATGCCTTGTCCCTGATAATCCGGATGGACAGCGAGCGGACCCATCCAGCCCTCGACCCCAGAGCGATGGACCATGTTGAATGCCGCGATTCCGTCGCGCGCATTGCGCCAGATCATCGCGCCTTCTTCGGCATCTGTGATGGCGAATTTCCATACTGACGGATTCAGGTGAGGTACGCGAACTCCCACCATTCCATCTTTGCGATAACGCTCGGTGAACGCCTCGCTGAAAACCGCGTTGAGCGATGGGATCTCGCGGACGCTGGCGCGTTCGGGCGTCTCCGAAACCCAGGCGTGTCTCCAGTTTCGGGCAAACGCCATCACGCGGCTCCGGCCTCGAGGGATTCTTCCGGCACGCGCGAACGCACCCGCGCGCCGCGCTCGGCCGTCATCGGCTCGACTTCTTCACCGACGCCAATCTCGGCGCCCCCGCCTTCGCTCTCGGTCACTATCGAGCAGCCACGATCTGCGTCGTAACGCACGCTGATCACGCGGTCCACCCCTTCGCGCACCGGCTCGATGTGTGTAATCAGGATTACCTGCTCGAACCGATCCTGTAGTCCGCGCAGCAGCTCGACGACGTTGAAACGTCTTGCCTCGTCGAGCGAGCCGAACACTTCGTCGAGAATCAGCAGCGAGAAATTCTGACCGGCGCGCTCAGCGATCATCTGGGAGATCGCGAGCCGCAGCACGAGATTCGCGAGGTCCTCTTCACCGCCTGACAACACGGGCTTCGGGATTCCATCTTCGAGGATCACGATGTTGTACTGGTCGTCCAGCTCCATCTCGGTGTAGCGAGCATCGGTAAGCTCACTTAGGAACGCGCTGGCGAGCTCCGACAGCTCCGGCCGAAGCTGATAGTTCAGGTCGGTCCGAAGGTCGGAAAAAGCGCGATCGAGCTCGTCGTGCAACCGGCGGTCGGTCTGAAGCACATCAAGCTCGGCCACCTTTTTCTTCAAGTCCTCGGCCGCTTCCTGTGCAGCCGCCATTGCGGCCGTCGCGCTCGACACCTGCTCCTGCGCCCGAGCGGCGGCAACCTTGGACTCCTGGAGCTCCATGCGGACGCGATCGTAATCCGCCTTGAGCTCATTGAAATCCTTTTCGGTAAACGAGATCTGAGCGCGACGCGTGCGCAGCGTTCCGAGGGTTGACTGCACGCGCATGATCTCCTGCGCAATTCGCGTCTGCTCGAGTTTCAGCTGCGGCTCCCGCTCGAGCATCGCCTGGAATCGCGCCGCCTCCGCTTCCATCGGAGTCAGTCGATCGACTTCCGCGATGACGTCGGCGTGGCGGGCAGGATCATATCCCGCCGGGATCCGCGCGATGTCGCGCTGCATCTGTACCTGACGCTGCTGCTTCGCGGCAATATCGCGAACGATCGTCCCCAGCTCCTGCACAGCAAGCTGCACCTTCGCGAGCCGGCGCTCGAGCGTTCCCACCTCCTGCATCAAAGTGCGCCGCTTCTCGTCCAGCTGCTGCACGTCTTCCGGCATCTGCTCCAGTTGTTCGACGCGAGCCTTGTAGTAGCTGCCATCGACGTTCACAGTCTCGACCATCTCGTCCAGATGCTCGACCACAGTGTGCAGGCTTCCACCAAGCGGGCGGCTGCAGGTCGGACACTCGCCATCTTCACCGAGCGCGACGACACGATCGCGCTGGTGTTTGAGCTCCGAGTATTGCTGCCGCAGTGCCTCGCGCTTCGTCTGCGCTTCCTGTCGATCGCGCACCCACTCGGTGCGACGCGCCTCGAGCAAGCCTTGCGCATCCTCCAGCTCGGCGCGCTTTTTCTCGAGCTCGAGGGTCGCTTCCTCTTCCAAAGCGGGAGCGCGCTCGATCCGCGAGTGACGCTCCTCGAGACGCGCAATCTCCTCGCGCAACGCTGCGTCCGCTTCGAGCAGAGTTTTCCGGCGCCCCTCTTCGCGATAGAGTGTGTTGAGCGCCTGGAGCTCGACGTTTAGCGCGAAAAGCGGCTCGATAGCTTCGCGAAGTGAATCGAGCTGAGAGCGCGCGGCTTGAACCCCCTCGAGCTCACGTGTAATTCGCTCGGCGTCGCGGTGCAGAGCGGCTTCCTTCTCTTCGGCAACCGTGATCTGGGTGAGAAGCTGCGCCGATTGCTCGCGCTGACGCTGCACCATCTCCCAGCGCGGCTCGATTGCCATCATCTCCCGCTGCCGAACCGCGCCGCGATGCGCGGCCTGCTGCGCGCGCGCTTCTGCTTCTTCCTTACGAGACGCGGCTTCGGCGAGCGCGCGCAAGATGGCCTCGGGATCGGGCATCCCGCGCTGCATTCCGTCGATCGCGGACCGCACCCGGTTTCGCTTCTCGCGTGTCAGGTCCTGGGCGATGCGGAGCTTCTCGTAGCCGAGTACGCGAGACAGAAACTGGCCGCGGCGGGCGGGCGTCATCGCCGCCATCACACTGAGCTCTTTCTGTCCCGTGAAATAGGTGTGAAAGAATTCCGAGAGCGACATTCCGAGCCGGCGCTGCATCAGCTCGGTAACAGCGGTGATCGAATTGGCGACTGGAGAATCGGAGCCGTCGAGATAGACCTCGGCGCTCGTCAATCCACGAACGACGCGATACCGATGAGAGCCCAGCTCGAAATCGAGCTCGACTTCAACCGGGGCACGAGCTCCCGCTCCCATGAAGCGGATGGACTCACGGTTTCCACGAATCGCTGGGTTCCCGTACAACGCCCAGGCGATCGCCTCGAGGATCGTGGTTTTGCCGGCGCCGTTGGGTCCGATGATTCCGGTCAGACCCGATCCGAACCTGATCTCCGTCTGCGCATGCTGACGGAAGTTGGTGAGCCTGACGCTATTGAGCTTCACGCAGCGCCCCCGACTTCCTCAGCAGCTGGCCCCGCCACCAGGTCCGCCTCGCGAAGGTAATGCAAGCCCAATTCGACGAGGGCTTCGCGGTCGATGTTTTCAGTGAGCAGGCGCGAGCGGAGTTTGTCACGCACGGTGTCCGCGAGGGAAGCGCGACGGCCTGGAGCCGCCTGACCTTTGTCGGGACGAACGATCTCTGGACGACGGGTATCGAGATGGAAGTGAAGCGCTCGCCGCTTGTATTCGCGAAGCGCTCTGTGATCGAGCTCGCGCAGTATGTGTCGAGGCACATCGCGAACGACCAGTCGCACGATTTTCTCGTCGATCCCTCCCTCGCAATTATCGAGTGCCTCACGGATCGCTTCGTCGAGCGTAGCGGGTGACAGTCCAGCGCCGGAAAGCGGTGCCAGATCGACCCAGCGTCTCTCCGGCGGAATCGCATGAAACTTGTGCGTCTTGTTGGCGAGATCGTGCTCGATGATTCCCTTCCCGCCGTTTCCACTTTCACGTTCCTCGATCAGCTCGCCCCACGGATTCGTGCTGGTGTAGTCGAGTGAGCCCGAATAGAAGGCGTTCTCAGCCACCGGGCGATAGACGTGATAGTGGCCAAGTGCGACATAGTCCCAGCGCTGCGCCCCGAGCTCTTCGAGGGTGATCTCCATCGGCGACCGATCGAGCTCGCGACCGTACTTTGGCAGCACGCCCTCGATTTCACCGTGTAGCAGCAGAACGTTGTATTTCGCAGTTGGATCCGGCTCGAGGCGTGGTCTTCCTTGCGCCATATCCGGCACGGCAAGAATCGAGAGATCGCGCTCGTGGAATGTCATTCTTTTCGCGTCGCCTTCCACGACCGTGATCCCAAGTGGGCTGAACAAGCGAAGGATGCAGCCGGTCTCAGCAGTCCGCGGAGTGTCGTGATTACCCGCGACCATCACGACGGTTGTATCCGGCAGCATCTGCACGAGACGCGAGAACTGAAGAAACGCGTGCAGAATCGCGGGGTTTGTCGGTCGGACGGTGTGAAACACGTCGCCTGCGATCAGCACCAGATCTGGACGTAGCTCGATGACGGCATCGATTACGCGGCGCAGCGAAGTCGCGACATCCGCCTCGCGCTGGTTGATCCCGGCGGGTGTCTGCCGTTGGTATTGTCTGAAGCCGAGGTGTATGTCCGAGAGGTGAACCAGTCTCATCGCGTGCGCATCGCCCGTATCCATTGCGTGATCTTCGTCCGCACCTGCATCGGCGCACCCTGTGCCGCCCCTTTTCGAGCCGAGTCTCCGATCGTGGACCTTACGATGATGCTGCTCTTCGAGTCAGTTATCCAGCCTAGTCTTCGGTCGATTTGAATCGTGCCGGATAGCACGCCTGAGGTTGCGTAGCCGGCGCCCGGCGGAGGCGCGCCGGGAACGTTGATACGCGACATCGTGCCGTGCATCGAGATGTAGGCGACATCGCCATTTTTCCCCAAAGAATCGAGCCGGAACGTGGCGCGCACCGATCCCAGCGTGCCCGGATCGCCGCTCAATGGGATTTGCATCTCTCGCGTCCACTTCCCCCCCACGGCGACTGGCTCGCGCGCCAACATCGCCGGCATCTCTCCGAAAATGTGTCGCAGCTCGCTGTTGGGGTCGGCGTCATCCACTATCTCCATTGCCCCATCGGTGGATACGCGGACCCAGACACGCTTCGACTGCATCGTCCGCCGCCTGAGATCTTCAAGCGAAGCCGGCGAGGCTGGGGTCATGGCAACCGAGTCAGTGATGGCCTGCATCAGCGTGCCGCCGGAAGTCCATTGCTGCGCGATCGCGCGGGTGAAGACCTCGATCGAAGTCGTCATCGACGTCGTCGAATCGCGACCACCGTGTTTAGTGGTCCCCGTCATTTCGACTGACTGCGAGAGGTGCATCCGTAGGGTGTCGCCGATGTGCGGGCGGATCTGGAGGAGAACCGGCTGGGCGAGAGCGGCTTGAGCCAGAAAACCCACTACGAGAAGAGGCAGGTAGAAGGTGCGGAATTGATTTTTTCTAAAACCCATACGGATCCTTCTAAAAGCCGTACGGATCATTTTCCGGGGCCGACTTGATGCTCCCGGCCATTGGCCGCGGCGCCGCCTGCGCGGGGATGATCTTCCGGAACTGCGCCGTGAAGTACGCCTTCACGTTATCAGGACGGGCGAGAAGTGTCGCGTTGCGGGCTCGAATTACTTCTTCGTCCGAGTACAACGCGGTGATCTCCTGCACCCACGGCAGCGTGATCGTCGGATCGAGCGGCCTGAGCGCGCGCAGAATCGCCGCTTCCAGCGAAATCTCGCTTGCCTGCGGGTAGCGCTCCGCGCCTTCGCGTCCCTGCATCACCGCGGGACGCGGGAAGCGCACGAAAATCGGTTGCGTGAAATGTGGATGTCGAATCATCAACTGCCCTTTCTCCAGCGTCGCGAGCTTGGTCCTCGTCGCCGGGCTCAGCACGGCGTAACCCGGAGTCGAGAGCTCGTCAGCATCCATTCGCCCGAAGAGTGCCGTTCCGGAATTTCCTACGACTCTGCGATGCACCTGCGACCGGAATTGCTGCGCACTGAACAGAACGAGGCCGAGGTAGCGGCCACGCTCCGCAATATCGAGCAGCATCTTCCTGACGTAGGTGTCGGCTCCATCGCCCGGTGCGTATTTGTTGAGCTCGTCGACGAAGACGACGAGATGCTTGACCCCCAGATCCCGCCGCTCCAGATGCTCGCGGAGCTTGGAGACGATGCGAGCGAAGATGAGGTCCTGCGCATCTTCCTCGAGGTTGGCGACATCCACGACGTACACCGTCCGGTCGGTAAAGCTCCCGAAGGGGAGATCGCTCACCGCGCCCGAGTCGGTGACGAGTCCCGCACAGCGAGTGGAGATATTGGAGAGACGATTCCGAACTTTGCGGATCGTGGCAACGTGATGGGTGCGCCAGCTCTCTCCATCCTTTTTCTCCATCCCTTGCAGCACATCGCGGAACCACGCATCGAGATCGGCAAATGATTGAACTCGATGCGTCTTGGTCAAAACGGGATCGCGAAACTCCTTGTCGACTACGTTTTCCTTGATGAAGTCGATGAGCGCATCGGCTTTCGCGTCGACGTCGTCCTTGTTCAACAGGACTTCGGCGAACTGCAGAACCTCGCGCAAACCCCAGGTCAGTGGTGTGACGTTGTCGAGCAGCGCTTCGTTGTTTCGGAACGTGTTCAGAACAAGACCTTTCGCAGTGTAGGGCGCGAAATACTCGACGCCTTCGAACGGCTTGGCCTCGACACCGAGCTTTTCGTAGAGGACCTCGTCCGTCTTCTCGACTTCACCCGGCTTATCGAGGTAGCAGAGATCGGGACCCTTGACGTTGAAGCAGACCGCGGCAATCGATCCCTTGTCGCGCGGGAAATGCTTGAACAGTGATGCGAGTAGGAACTCGACGGCGCTGGTCTTCGTCGCGAGCCCCGACACACCGGTGATGTTGAGATGCGCCGCTTCGGGTCCGAGCAGAAAATCGGCGTCGAGGTAGATCACAGCGTCGGTTCCGCCGGCGCGATACACACCCACCGGGATTCCAGTATTCGCGCCTTCGCGTAAGTAGCTATCCATCCGCAACGCCACTTGCACGTCGGCTTCTTCGGCGAGAAAGACCTGTCCCATCGGAACCGGCTGAAGCGGCTCCTCCGGGATTTGTCTCAGTACGGCGGCGGTGTAAAGCCGAATTTCGGCGCGCTCGGTCGACGCATAACCCGCCATCGTCGGCAGCCCATCGTGGCCAAGCACGTCGTGCATCGGCGACTGCAGATCGGTGTAGCTGAAGCCCTCGACGACGATTCCGTAAATGTGCGGAATCTGTCCGTCCATCGGCTGTGCGCCATCGACGCGCACGATCGTTCCGATTCCCACCGGCGAATCGATCGCCGTCCAGAAATGAAACTCGTGCGGCGTATTGGGCTTCCGCTCCGTTGCGACTACTCGGCCAAGCGCTTCGCTCATGAAATCGCTCTCAGAAATTCCTCACAGTCGCGAACGCCGTAGGCCATCTTGTCCCAGCGTCCGTCGGGCAGAGACAGAGGTGTCGTCTCCGCCAGTACCCACCTCGAGATCTCCTCCGCGCGCTCGGACAGTCGATCGCATTCAGCGACTTCGACACGCACCAGGCCCCACATCGCGTCGTGACCGTCGGGCGCTCGCAAGCGAAGATACCAGCTCAATACCGAGCTCCGGGAACGCGGGGCGACGCGGAAAACCGAAGAACGTTCTCCTTTCCTGAGGCTCATTACGATCCCCAGCGCTTCTCCCTGCACGTAAAGAGTTCGATGGCTCTTGATCACCCCGATCGCGCACGTGGAAGACGCCACGCTCGTAGTTCGGCTGATTCCACCGTCGATAAAAAGTGGCGCTTCGCCGCGCGCGCACCACGCCTCAGCGAGGCGATCTTCAAGCTCTTCGCGCTGCTGATCAACGGCGCGAATCGCACGATCGAGAAGAAATGCGGGGTGCTGGCTTGGATACTCTCCGTTTTTGTCGGCGGTGGAAGTATCCACAATTCGCCACCTCGACTGGGCAGCAACAGTACTCACATCCGCGGCGGTCAACGTCGGCAGATAACGAAGCGGTAGATAGATAGCGCGCTCGACGCGTGGCGGCTGGTGCCCCCACGTGATCATCCGCCTGTCGACGCGAACTCGAACGGCTGCCGAGACGGTTCCAATCACAATGGGCATCCCGCGGTCATGTGCAACGACCTGCACCTTCTGCGCGCCGTCGAGGAATGCGCCAAACCCTGATGTCGTCGCTCCGGAAGCGCCGGGAACTTTCACCGCACGCACGGCACTTCCTTCAACGATCTGTGCCGAACGGAGGATGGGTGGGTCGGTCGGCGCGATCGGTTCTACCGAAGCTCCGCCTTCTACTGGGCTGAGGCTCGGGAGCCGCTGCATCAGCAATCGAACCGCGGCCCGGCTCGCCGCGTCCGGACCGGAATTGCTCACCAGCATCGCCCCTACTCCAGCCCGATGTCCCAGGCCTGCTCGAGATCCTTTTTCGAGTACGCTCTGAACGCTGTAAGGGTGTGCGTCGACTTGATACCGGGAACCACGGTCACTTCCTCTGTCACGATTCGGGCAATCGCGTCATGCTCCGCGACTTCCACCATTGCCACGAGATCCCACTCGCCGGAGACCGAATAGACCTGGGAGACGCCATCGATTCCCGCCAGCTTCGTCGCGCACTCGGCGATTCGCTTCGGCTCGGCCTTGATCAGTACGATGGCGGTAATCATGGGTGCCCCAATGCTGCTATCTTTGGTGAGCGGCGAGGCCGCGCGGTGGGAAGACATATAACGATACCGGCGGGGCGGAAACTACGCCACGTCGCGAAAAATAGAGGTTTAGGATGCGGGAACTGGAGGAAGTCGCAGAGCATGCCGCGGGACAGGTCGCGCGCAGTCAGAATCTGGTCTACACCCTTCCGCATTCCACCGAGTCAATCGCGGAATTTCTGACTCCAATCCTCGCCCGGATCGATCTCGGCACGGGAGGGACCCAGGTCGTCGTCGTCACTCGCGATGCAGAAACCGCCCTCACGATTTCAGAGACGACACTGCGTCTCTCCGGGCCAGCCGGAATCGAGGTCGTTCCTATTACGAGTGCGTCACGAGCCGGCCGCATCTTCAGGAGCCGACCCGTTTTTGCCGTGGCCGGACCAGCGAAGGAGCTGGAAGCGCTGGTTCAGGCGTCACTCCTCAAGCTCGATAAGGTCCGCACTGTAGCCCTAGCCTGGGCCGACGACATTCTCGATGAAGGTCCCGATCCCGTTCGCGCTCTGGAAGCGCTACTCGGCGAAGTCACTAACGCCGCACGGATCATCGTCACCCGCAAGATCACTCCGCCGATCGAGAACCTGATTGAGCGCTACGCCCGCCGCGCTCGCCGTGTCGGAGCGGCCGAGACCGAAGCCCCGCAACTGCCGCCGGATTACGAGCTGCCGATAATCAAGTACGTCACTGTAGCGGGAAGCGCGCGGGGCAGCGCGCTGCGCAAACTACTCGATGATCTGGATCCGCCATCGGCTGTCATAGTCGCACGCGACGAGGCCGCCGCGGCCGAGGCCACGGGCGTTCTGAGAACGCTCGGCTATCACGAGGACGACAAGTCCATCAATGTGACTCGTGGCGAAATCGGTAGCCTCGCCGCACACACCGTGATTTTTTACCAGCCGCCAGTGACTCCCGCGGAACTGCAGCGCGTCTCGCAGGCAAAGCCCGTTCAGGTTGTTGCGCTCGCTGCGCCCGGTGAGGTTGCCTGGCTCAGAGAGCTGGCGTGTGGAAGGCTGGCCCCGCTCAATCTTCACGGGCCAGAGCGGCGGGCGCACGATCGCGAAGAGGCAGTTCGACAGGAATTGCGTGCTGTGCTGGCACGGGGAGTTCCCTCGCGCGAGGTCATCTCGCTCGAAACACTTCTGCGGGAGTTCGACGGAACCGAGCTCGCCGCTGCTGCTTTGCACCTGCTCGAGCGGGAGAGAGCGCAGCGACGCCTGGCTGAGGCAAATCAATCGGCGGTGGCGCGGCCGCGTCCTGCGGACGTGGACCGTTCGCACGGTCCTCGGGGGGAGCGCGGTCGTCCCCCTGGTCGCGGCGGGCCACCCGACAGACCACCTCGCGGAGCGGGGGGCTCGCCTCGTAGAGATCGCGGCCGTCCGTGAGCGGGCCGAGCGGACCATTCCACCAAAGTGGTGGATGGATTGAAGTCATTGCCGGGGTAATGTTTAGCGGCAAGAGCGAGGAGCTTATCCGCCGCGTCCGGCGCGCCGTCATCGCGCGAAAGAGGGTCCAGGTATTCAAGTCGCACCTCGACGCCAGGTACGGGGGTATTTACTCGATCTCGAGCCACGACGGTCGCACCGTCGAGGCAGTTCCAGCCGATTCCGCCGCCCAGATCGGCCAGCAGATCGATCCAATTGCCCACGTTATTGCCATCGACGAAGCCCAATTCATGGATGAGGGGATCGTCCCGCTGGTCACTTCTCTCGCCAGTCGGGGCCGGCGGGTGATCGTGGCGGGAACGGATACCGACTTCCGTGGCGAGCCCTTTGGCCCGATGCCGGAGCTAATGGCTATTGCCGAGGTTGTCGACAAGCTGCACGCGATTTGCGTTCTATGCGGAGGCCCCGCCAGCCGCAATCAAAGGCTGATCGGAGGCCGGCCTGCACCGTACAACTCGCCGCAGATCATGGTCGGTGGCACGGAGTCGTACGAGGCGCGCTGCAGAATGTGTCACACCGTTCCGGCGGGCGACGCGGCTCAAGTCCCGCTTCTCTAAGCAGCGCACAGGCTGCTGAGGTAGTCGATTACAAGCAGCTGTTTATGCGTGACAGAGATGGAAGAACCTTCTATCTTGGCGACGCACGGCGGCTGAATTCCACCTCAATCCATTGACAGATGCTCCTCATCGGACTGACAGGAAACATCGCCAGCGGAAAATCAGAAGTCGCCAGAATGTTGGCCGATCACGGCGCCACCGTCATCGACGCCGACGTCCTCGCTCGTGAAGCGGTGCGCCCCGATACTCAGGCGCTGAGAGACATCGTCAAGCGCTGGGGCAAAGATGTTCTCAAGAATGACGGCAGCCTCGATCGTACGGCGCTGCGCCAGATCGTGTTCGCCGATCAATACGAGCTCGACGCGCTCAACAGAATCGTGCACCCCGGGGTGACGCGCCTGCGCGACCGGGAGATTGCCAGAGCGCGCGAGCGCGGCGATCAGATCGTAGTCTGCGTAATCCCTCTTTTATTCGAGAGGAACCTCGTTGGAGAATTCGATGCGATCGTTCTCGTCGATGCGCCGCGCCCGCTGAGACTCGAGCGAATGGTAGCGTCGCGCGGTCTTGAGGAAACCGACGCGATGAACATGATTGCCGCTCAGATGCCGGCAGAGCTGAAGAGAGCGCGCGCCGATTACTGCATCGACAACATCGGATCGCTCGAAGATCTGGAGCGCGATGTCGACGCGCTCTGGAGCTCCCTTCAGCGAGCTGCGTCCAAAATGGAGCGGCAGGGCGAGATCGGCATTATCGCGAGCGAGGTCCGCGGTATCGAGAGCGAAGTCAGCGTTTCTTGACTCTCTTTTGAGGCGCGAATAGACTTCGCGCCCGACTATCCTCGCGCATCATTTAAGCGGAGCACCATTGGCGAACATTCCGACCGATCTCCAGTACACGGAGGAGCACGAGTACGTCCGTAGGGGTAGGGACGGCGTCGCGGAGATCGGAATCACCGACTATGCTCAGGGCGAGCTCGGCGACATCGTCTACATCGAGCTGCCGAAAATCGGAACGAAATTCGGCAAGCACGACGTGTTCGGGACTATCGAAGCGGTGAAGGCGGTGTCGGAGCTGTTTGCGCCGATTGGCGGCGAAGTAGTCGCGATCAACGAGCGTCTCGACAAGGAGCCGGCGCTGGTGAACAGCGACCCCTACGGCGCCGGCTGGATGATCAAGATCAAGCCGAGTAATCCGTCAGAGATTGATGCGCTGCTGAAGTCCGAAGCCTACACCAAGCACATCGGACAGTAAGAAACTGCAACTGAAGACTACCCGCCGGGGGCTTTGGGCGGAGCGGCTCGGGGCTGCGAGCTAGGCTTATCCAGGCGCACGGGGACGGTGACCGCTTCTGACGGCCAGTCTCCCATTAACATCGGTTGAAACGGAAACAGCCGCGCGCGAAAAACGCCGGCCTTCACGGCTGGATCAGCCTCCATGATCTGTCGCGCTTCCTGCTCCGAGTCGGCGCGAATCACGGCAATCGCAAAGGATCCAGCGCTGGTGCGCTCCAGCGTCCGGCCGCCGAATACGATTACTCCATCTTCGAGCAGCTTTTGCGAGTAGGTCCAGTGCTCCGCGGCAGCTGCGCGCTCGGCGTCGGTTGGCCCTTCGGTGAGCATCGCCAGTCGCGTCGGATGCAGCGTGTACATGAAAACCGTCGACGGAACCTGGCCCGGATCGGCTACGTACATTCGGTCAGCTCGTTCCGACTTCCGCCTCTACGTACGAATCAGTCGGCGGGCACGAACAAATAAGATTCCGGTCTCCATAGGCGCTATCGACTCGCGCCACCGCCGGCCAGAACTTGAAGTCCCGCGTCCACACGGCCGGAAACGCCGCGCGCTCTCTCGTATATGGATGCGTCCAGGTGCTCGATGTCACGCGACTCACGGTGTGGGGCGAATTCTTGAGAACGTTGTCCTGCCTGTCGGCTGACCCACTTTCGATCTCCCTGATCTCGTCGCGGATCGAGATCATTGCGTCGCAGAACCTGTCGAGCTCTTCCTTCGGCTCACTCTCAGTCGGCTCGATCATCAGCGTTCCGGGCACAGGAAACGACACCGTCGGTGCATGAAAACCGTAGTCCATCAGTCGCTTCGCGATGTCCTCGACGTCGACGCCGGTCGCCTGTTTGACCACTCGCGTGTCGACGATGCACTCGTGAGCGATAGTTCCATGCGCGCCTTTGTACAGAACGGGGAAATGCGGCTCGAGACGCCTCGCGATGTAGTTCGCGCTGAGAATCGCGATCTTCGACGCGTACTCCAGTCCATCGCCGCCCATCAGCTTGATGTAAGAGTGCGAGATTGGCAGAATGCTCGCGCTCCCCCACGGCGCCGCTGACACTGCCCCGACTTCATCCCGTCCATCGAGGCGGACCACCGGATGTCCCGGAAGGAAGCGAACGAGATGCTTCGCCACACCGATTGGCCCCATTCCCGGGCCACCGCCGCCGTGCGGAATACAGAACGTCTTGTGAAGGTTCAAATGGCAGACGTCGGCGCCAATGTCCGCCGGCCGGCACAATCCGACCATCGCATTCATGTTCGCGCCGTCCATGTACACCTGGCCGCCGTACTTGTGGACGATCTGGCAGATCTCGACGATCGATTCCTCGAACACCCCGTGAGTAGACGGATACGTGATCATCAGCGCGGCTAGGTGAAGGCCGTGCTCCTCCGCTTTCTTGCGGAGGTCAGCGACGTCGATGTTGCCACGCTCGTCCGTCTTCACCACCACGACCTGCATTCCAGCCATGACCGCGCTCGCGGGATTTGTCCCGTGCGCGGATTGCGGAATCAGGCAGATGTTGCGATGCCCTTGGTTGCGTGACGCATGGTAGGCATGGATCACGAGTAGCCCGGCAAACTCTCCCTGCGAGCCGGCGTTGGGCTGAAGTGAGATCGCCGCGAATCCCGTGATCTCGGCCAGTGCGCTTTCCAGCTCGTCGAACAGCTGCCGATACCCGTCGGTCTGATCGAGCGGCGCGAATGGATGAATTTTTGCGAAACCCGGCCACGTAATCGGCATCATCTCGGCGGTCGCGTTCAACTTCATCGTGCACGAGCCCAGTGGAATCATGGAGTGTACGAGCGAGAGGTCGCGCGACTGAAGCTTGTTCATGTAGCGGAGCATTTCTGTCTCCGCGTGGTGCTTGTTGAAGACGGGGTGCGTTAGGAAGGGCGTCGTCCGGTTGAAACGCTCGTCGTAACGCGTGTCCGCTCCCAGAGCGAGGTCCTCGACGCCAAAGTCGGGATCCTTCCCGAGGTTGAACGCAACAAGAAGGTTCGTGATGTCGTCGTTGGTGACGGTTTCATCGAGAGCGATCGCGATGCTTCTGTCGTCCATGAACCGCATGTTGATCCGACGGCTCCGCGCCTCATCGACGATGGCCTGCCCGTTTCTCTTGCCAAGCGCGACCCGGATCGTGTCGAAGTAATCCTCGTGGACGACGCTGTAGCCGAGTCGGCGCAGACCCTCGGTGAGCGCGCCGGCGAAAGCGTGCACGCGCCGCGCAATTTGCGTGAGTCCTTTCGGCCCGTGGTAGACGGCATACATGCTCGCCACTACGGCCAGCAGCACCTGCGCCGTGCAGACGTTGCTCGTCGCCTTTTCGCGGCGGATGTGCTGCTCTCGCGTCTGCAGTGCCATCCGCAAAGCAGGCTTTCCATCGGCGTCGCGCGAAACGCCGATTATGCGTCCGGGAAGGTGCCGCTTGAATTCGTCCTTCGTCGCGAAGTACGCAGCGTGCGGCCCGCCGTAGCCGAGCGGAACACCGAACCGCTGGGTATTTCCGACGGCGATGTCGGCGCCCCACTCTCCCGGAGGTGTGAGCAGGACGAGACTGAGAAGATCGGCGGCAACCGTCACCAGCGCGTCGGCGGCGTGCAGCTGATCGACTGTTTTGGTGTAATCGATCACGGCGCCGTCAGTCGCCGGGTACTGCACGAGTCCGCCGAAGACTTCGGGCCCGATCTCGAAATCGGCGTAACTCGACACGCGCACCTCAATGCCGCGCACGCTGGCGCGGGTTTTCACCACGTCGATCGTCTGCGGATGGCACTCTGACGCAACGAGGAAGACTTCCTTGCCCTGCCTCCCCCTCAGCGCGTAGCTCATCGTCATCGCTTCGGCGGCGGCCGTCGCTTCGTCGAGGAGTGAAGCGTTCGCGATCTCGAGTGCGGTGAGATCGATGACCATCGTCTGGAAGTTGAGCAGCGCCTCGAGCCGTCCTTGGGCTATCTCCGCCTGGTAGGGCGTGTAGGCCGTGTACCAGCCCGGATTCTCGAGGATGTTTCGCTGAATCACCGGCGGAATCACGCAATCCGAGTATCCCATACCGATGAAGGAACGAAAGACCTGATTTTTCGTCGCGAGAGCACGGAAATAAGTGAGAACCTCGAGCTCGGTCAGCCCCTTTGGCAAACTCAGACCCTCACGCAGACGAATCTTTCGAGGAACGGTCGCGTCGATCAGCGCATCGAGCGACGGGAAGCCAAGAGTCTTGAGCATCTCGGCCACGTCTCGCTCGTCGGGTCCTACATGTCGGGGAACGAAGGATTCAGCGGTAGGAATAGCACCTTGAACGTGCTTGATTG
The DNA here is from genome assembly GCA_003223425.1 of Gemmatimonadota bacterium. Lineage (GTDB taxonomy): Bacteria > Gemmatimonadota > Gemmatimonadetes > Gemmatimonadales > Gemmatimonadaceae > UBA4720. The sequence goes on along the minus strand of QHVA01000039.1, from coordinate 116 downwards.
TGGTACTCATAGGAGTGACAATTTAACACTCTATGCACTCGCGGCGAAGTTACAATCATTGGCGCCTTCTCATTGCTGCGCCTTGCTCCGGCGCCGAGAACATGGCGCGTGATACT
>QHVA01000129.1 GCA_003223425.1 Gemmatimonadota bacterium | reverse complement strand
CTCCAACCGTTCCGCGCGAATGCATCAACACCACGCTGCAGCCTGCTTCGGCGCACACGCGTGGCATTTCCGGATCGAGGGACATTCCCGACACGTCGTTCACTATCGACGCTCCTTCAGCCAGCGCCGCATTTGCGACCTCGGCCTTCACCGTATCGATGGAGATCGAAATGTCGCTCCAGCGAGACCGGATGCCGCGGATGGCCGGTAGCACACGTTTCAACTCTTCCCGCGCCGATACCGGCGTTGCGCCTGGCCGGGTTGATTCTCCGCCGACGTCGATCGCGTCGGCCCCTTCGGAGATCATTCGATCGGCTTGAGCGATCGCAGCTTCGCTCGAAAAAAAGTTACCCCCGTCGCTGAAGCTGTCGGGGGTAACGTTCAGAATTCCGAAGATGGTTGGCCGCTGTGACTTTGACGGCCAGGCGAAGGTCACGCCGGGGCTACCTCCGGTCCTCCGAAGAGAGGCGGCTTGGAGGGCTTGGGGTGCATTACAGGTTGCGCAAGAGCCGGGGCTGACGGGGGCGGACTGATCGGACGCGGCGGCAATGTTTCACCGCGAGCGAGGGCAGCCACTTCGTCACCGGTCAGGGTCTCGCGATCGAGCAGTGCGGCCGCAACCCTGTGAAGCAGCTCCATGTGTTCCTGGAGGACCTGCGTCGCGCGCATGTACGCCTCCTTGATCACGCGCGACACTTCTGAATCCACCAGTTGCGCCGTGCGCTCTGAAACCTCGCGCCGGGTCTGCAGCTCGCGTCCCAGGAAAAGCTCCTGTTCGTTGTCGCCGACGAGGACCGGACCAATCTCGTCCGACAGTCCCCACTGCGACACGTACCTGCGAGCGAGACCCGTTGCCTGCTGGATGTCGCTGGCTGCGCCTGTCGTCACGCGATCGCGCCCAAACACGAGCTCCTCAGCCACACGGCCACCGTACGCCTTCACGAGATTGGCCTCGAGCTGCTCACGCGTCACTGAAACGCGGTCATCCTCCGGTAACGTCCAGGCAACACCGAGAGTGCGTCCACGAGGAACGATCGTGACTTTGTGCAGCGGATCGTTGCCCTTCACCTTGATCGCGCAGATGGCGTGACCGCCCTCGTGATAGGCGGTGAGCTTCCGCTCCTCGTCCTTCATCACCATCGACTTCCGCTCGGCACCCATCATTACCTTGTCCTTCGCGTCCTCGAGGTCGGCCATGTAGACCTTGTCGTGGTTGCGACGGGCGGCGAGAAGAGCGCCTTCGTTCACCAGATTGGCGAGATCGGCTCCCGCCATTCCCGGAGTTCCACGGGCGAGCAGTGTCACGTCCACATCCTCAGCCATTGGCTTGTTCCGGATGTGCACGCGAAGGATTCCCTCGCGGCCGCGGAGGTCGGGCGAATCAACGACGATCTGGCGATCGAAGCGACCTGGACGCATGAGCGCGGGGTCGAGTACGTCTGGGCGGTTTGTCGCGGCAATGAGGATCACGCCCTCGTTGGACTCGAAGCCGTCCATCTCGACGAGCAGCTGATTCAGGGTCTGCTCACGCTCGTCATGACCGCCGCCGAGTCCAGCGCCGCGGTGACGACCGACGGCGTCGATTTCGTCGATGAAGATGATGCACGGAGCGTGCGCCTTCCCCTGCTCGAACAGATCACGCACTCTGCTCGCGCCGACTCCGACGAACATCTCGACAAAATCGGATCCCGACATCGAGAAGAAGGGCCGGCCCGCTTCACCAGCGACGGCCCGGGCGAGAAGGGTTTTCCCCGTGCCGGGAGGGCCGACCAGCAGTGCACCCTTCGGCAGCCGCCCACCGAGTTTGGTGAACTTCTGCGGATCTTTCAGGAACTCGATGATCTCCTGCAGCTCGCCCTTCGCCTCGTCAGCGCCAGCGACGTCGTCGAACGTGACTTTGGGCGTGTCCCCCGTGAGAAGCTTTGCCTTCGACTTACCGAAGCTGAAGGCCTTCGCTCCGCCCGCCTGCATTGATCGGAACAAGAAGAACCAGATTCCGAAGATGAGCAGATATGGGAAGAGGCTGATCAGGATCGTGGTGAACGAAGGGCGAGCATCCTCGGCCTGGATCTGGACGCCGTGGTCGCGAAGTCGCGTGACTTCATCGCTCGAGTTTTCCGTCGGCAGAAGAACCTTGAATTTCGAGACGAGGCGCCCCTTCACCGGTACCTTCTGCTTGAACTCCCCAGTGAGAAGTCGGCCGGCCTGGATGGTAACCTTATCAATGTTGTTCTTCTGCAGCTCCTGATCGTACTGCGGAGTGTAAGAGATCTCGGGCGCGGACTCCGATCCCTTCCCTGAGAACTGGATGATCGCGACGGGCACGAGTATGACAAAAACCCAGAACGAGAGCTGCTTCGAGACCTTGCTCCAGTTCGTAGGCTTCTTGGGCGTTTTGTTAGGCATTTGTATCGGCATTACTGCAAGCTCGCTATGTACGGCAAGTGGCGGAAGTTCTCCGCGTGATCCAACCCATATCCAACCAAAAACTCATTCGGTGCATCGAAACCAACGAACTTCGTATCGTACTTCAGACCGTCGGCGATTCGTTTGTGGAGCAAAGCGCATATCTCCAATGATCTTGGCTTGCGCTCCTTCAGTATAGTCACGAGACGATTCAACGTGCGGCCGGAATCAACAATATCCTCCACCAACAGGATGTCTTTCCCCTCGAGCCTGGTCTCCGGATCGTAGACCAGGTTTACGGATCCGGTGGAGACCATACCTTCGCCGTAACTCGCCGCCACCAGAAAATCGACCTGGAGCGGGCGAGTGATCTGCCGCACGAGATCGCTCAAAAATATGAAGCTTCCTTTGAGCAAACCCAGCACCAGAAGATCGCCGTCAGGATAAGCGGCGGTGATCTCTCTGCCGAGCTCGGTGACTCGCTTCGCGATCGCAGCTTCATCGAACGCGACTCGTTTGATGGCTCGCCCGGAAAGGCGTGGATCGGAATTCAACCCGAGCGGTCTGACCGTACTGGTCATCTCCGCGCCTCCGGCCCCCTACGCTCCCCGCCCGCGGCCGCCCGCCAGCGACGCAACAACATGTGATCGCGTCGCATCAGGATTTCGACACCCCCAGAGAGCTGAATTGCGCCTCCAGTTGCTCCTCTAATAGTAAACTCCGCGGCGCGGTGGGTTCCTCGACGATCCATCACGACGCTCGCGCGGGCAGCTAACGCGGGCCAGACCACTCTGAGTGAGTCGGCGTCATATCCTTCGAGACTCGACCGGCTGACGCGAAGCGTACCATCCTGTCCGGTTTCCGCCTCGACGCTACCGACGAGGTCCTCAAGTGAGCGCCGCCATTCCGCGGCATTACGCGCCAGCGAAAGAAGCTCGGCGGGGAAGTCAGGATGCTGAGCGACGATGCATGGCAGAATCTCCAGGCGAATGCGATTACGCAGATGCTTCCGATCAAAGTTGGAGGGATCCTGAACGAAAGCCACCCGATGCTGCTCCGCATAGCTTGCCAGCGTCGCGCGACGGATGTTCAGGAAAGGCCGAATGATCTCGGATTCGGCATAAAGGCCGGCAATGCCGCGCGGTCCAGCGTCGCGGAGAATCCGCATGAAGACGGTTTCGATCTGGTCGTCGAGTGTGTGGGCGGTGACGATGCTGGCTCCGCGCTTCGATGAGACCTGCTCGAGGAACTGCCAGCGAGTGCGACGCCATTCTTCTTCCCGCGTGCCGACTGTTGATGCACGACCACTGACACAGAGAAACCCGCAGCGCAACGCCTGGCGTGCAACAAGCGCAGTCGCGCGTCCTGCGGCTCTGCCTGTGCCGTGGTCAAATGTTGCGACCATGATTTTTCGGCGCGTGCGTACGGGAAGCCGCGATGCGACCGTGAGCAAAACCATTGAATCGAGGCCGCCCGACACCGCGAGGACAGCGCGTTCGCAGCTCTCCAGGGCCGACTCGACCGCGCTCGCTACTTCAAATCCTTCAACCGCGGCAGTCGTCATGATACTTTTAATCTACCTATTCACGGGGGAGTTCCGCTTGGAAACGCACGGTCCGCTCGGCACGCTCTGGGTATCGTTCGGGCTTGTCGCATTCTACATCGCGTTGATCTGGCTGAACTCGCTGCTCGGAATCTTCCTCACACCGCTGTTCATCATTCCCGGGACGTGGCTCCTCGACTGGCGCAAGAGGAGAAAAGGCGAGCTGGAAGAGGTCTCAGAGACCGAGCGCTACCAGGAATAAAGCGCCTGGTAATAGGCGCGGTTTCGCAGGACAGTGCGCACGTAGTCACGCGTCTCGACAAAGGGAATCCGCTCCGTGAACAGCTCCGGATCGCTAGCGCCGGTTTTGCTGGACCATTTCTCGACGCGTGACTCGCCGGCGTTATACGCGGCGAGAACCTTCACTACTTCCGGATACTTGTGTACGAGACCGCTCAGATGGGCGGTCCCAAGCTTGATGTTGGTCGCCGGCTGATAGAGGAGATCCGGATCCCACGGTCCGATGCCTTTGCTTTCGGCGAGCGATTTGCCCACAGCTGGCATTAGCTGCATGAGTCCTCTCGCACCAGCAGGTGATGTCGCCAGCGGATTGAAGTTTGATTCCTGGCGAATCAGAGCGGCGACGAGGATCGGGTCGAGGCCATTCTCCCTCGAGCTGGAGATTAGCGTTTCTCGCTCGAGTACAGGAAAGTAAAGTCGGTAATTTTCCGCGCTGCGGCCGATCTCGTCCAAAGCGCGTCGTCCAAGCGCGATCGAACGGGATGCCTGATCGCCTCCGGCAAGAACATGCGCAGTCGCGACCAATCGCGCTTGGCTTGCCAGTGCCTCGCGAAACAGCTTGTCGTTCTCGAAGCCGGCTTCAACATCCATTCCCACATCCTTGAGCGCAACCACGCGGCCAACCGCGCTGTCGACAGCGGGAATCTTTCCGTAGTTCGGCGGCGAACGATCAGAGGTGACGAGGGTGGTGTCGAGGCGCTTTGCCGCCATGACCGCGTAATAGCTGAGCGGTTCTTTGGCGATTATGGATCTCCATCTCGCTTTGCTTCGGGTTTTGTCGCCAAGTAACGCGTAGGCACGCCCCGCCCAATAGGCGGCGGCGAGCGCCTCGGTACTGTTCGAGTCGCGGGCAACGAGCGAGTCGAACTCCGCTGCAGCAGCTCGCTTGTCGCCCTGAATGTAGGAGATCAACCCGACTCTGAAGCGGGCATTCGTCGCGTGGCGCCCGGAGGGAAAGCGCTTGAGCAGTGCGGTCAGCGCTTGCCGGGCATCCTGATCCCGATTGTCGTCCGTCGCCAGATCAGCGAGCAGCAGTAGTGCCGATGCCGCGCTCGTGTCTCTCGCATAGGCAGTCGTAATCGCACGCAGAGTTGTCCGCCCCGCTTCCGTGTTGCCGAGCGCAATCTGAGCTCTCGCGCGCTGGTATTGCGCCGCGGCGGCAAGGTTGGGCGGAGCGCGGACTTTTGCAAACTGAGATGCTGCATCCGCGTATCGTCGTAAGCGGAAGAGCACCGATCCATATCCGATATTGTCGGTGGCGTCGCCCAGGCCGGCAGCGAGAGCTTTTGCGTACGCGGTTGCCGCACGATCAGGTAATCCCGACTTGGCTGCGGCGCGCGCAATGACTAGTTCCTCGGATGCAGTTGTTGTCGTGAAGACCTTGTCGAAGAGATCGATGGCTTCGCGGGTGTCCGCGGAATTGCCAGAGCTGGAGACGTACGAAAGCAGCTCGCCGCGCGCGGCTGACCTGGACGCATCGTCAGCCGGAGGGTTGATGCGGAGCCTCAAGGCGTCCAGCCTGGCCCCCAACGCAACGTACGCGCGGATGGCGCCGGCAAAATCGCGTGTTCGCTCCCTGGCGATCGCATCGGTCCAACGGATGCGATCGCGCGCAACATCCGTTCGCAGCTTTGAGTAATACGCTGCTCTCGCCAGGCTGTCCGCCGTGACGCCGGCTGCCCTCAAGTAAAGCCAATCGGAGAGCTGCGGGATTTTCTGGGCGGCCTGCTCGTACTCGGAGCGCGCGGCCTCGAGACTGTCGGCACGATCCAGCTCCCGCGCGTGAAGCACGAGCGCTCGGTCTTCCGCCGAGAGCACGTGCTGTGTCGTATCTCCCGCGAGTACGGCGGCTGAGTCCGTGTGGCTGGGTTTTGGATTTTGACAGGCGGTCGACGAAAGGGCGACCGCAACAAGCGGCAGGAGAAGCGGAGCTAGCGCCAACGTGTGTGATCTCCGTCGAGAATCTTGTTCGCCTCCTCGGGTCCCCAGCTACCCGAGGGATAGGTTGGAAGCGTGGTTGCGGGATGCTTCTCCCAGTACTCGAGCACTGGGTCGATGATCGTCCACGCCATCTCGACTTCGTCGCTGCGCGTGAACAGCGTTGGATCGCCGATCATGCAATCGAGCAGCAGCGTCTCGTACGCCGGGTGTGCCTCGTTTCCGAACGCCTCGGCGTAGGTGAAATCCATGTCCACCGGAGTAA
>QHVA01000128.1 GCA_003223425.1 Gemmatimonadota bacterium | reverse complement strand
TATTCGGATCCGTTCACGCTTCGTCTCATCGGCTCGGTGATGAAGGGACGCGCACCTTCGCTGCTCGATCTCGACGATCGTCCGGCGGGCTACGAGGACGTTGGCCGACTGTGCACGTGGGACAATCTCTTCCCCGAGCGCATCCTTCCCCGCTCGCAGTACGAGCGAGTTCTGATACGTGCGATCTCCGGCGACAAGCTGCACATGGACGGCGAGTGGTACACTCCAACGGGAATGCGTGGCTGGTCACGCGTGATCTTCCGACGCAAGGCCGACAACTCGCGCCACATTTTCTCGCTCGACTACTTGCTCGATCACTTGCGAGACTGGGAGCACCCGCGTCGCGCGACGAGACGCGGAAATGGTGGTCGCGCGCGCTCGCGGGAGCAGTCGGCCTGAGCTAGGTTGTTGGCGTGTCGATCACGGTTGACGGCTCCCCCTGACAACGCATATCGCCCTCATCCGCGGCATCAACGTCGGCGGCCATCGCCAGGTCGGCATGACCGACCTGCGCAATTTTCTCACGCAACTCGGGCTCGACGACGTACGCTCGCTACTTCAGAGCGGCAATCTCATTTTCAGCAGCAAGGTGCGAACGGGCGCGGAGCTCGAGCGGTTTTTGGAGACTGAAGCACTGGAGCGATTGTCCCTCGAGGTGGATATCTTCGTCCGCACTCCCGAAGAGTGGAAGAGCCTGATCCGCCAGAATCCTTTCCGTAAGGAAGCGGAGCGCGATCCAGCACGCCTCTGCGTTGTCTTTCTGAAAAGCGCCGCGGAAGCGGACAATATCGCGGCCCTGCAGGCAGACATCAAAGGCCCCGAAACCGCCAAAGCAAAAGGGAAGCAGGCTTACATTTTCTATCCGAACGGAATGGGTCGCTCGAAGCTGACCCACGGAATGATCGAGAAGCGCCTCGGCCGAGCGACGGGTCGCAACTGGAACACCGTACTTAAACTGGGGATCATCGCGAAGACGGGGTCAGCAAAGCTCACTCCCGTCGCGCCAAGACGGAGGATCTAGACTTCGGATTGCGGACCAAGTGCATTGCGGACTGCTGACTAATTGCGGATTGGGACACCTACTGCGGACTGCGAAACTAACGGCTGCGAACTTCGAACTGCGGACAAACAGCTCGCGCTGAGGGCAGTCCGCAGTGCGCAGTTAGTCCCCCAATTCGCAGTTAGTCAGCAGTCCGCAATGCCGTTGGTCCGCAGTCCGCAGCTATTTCCCCAACGCCGTGAGCAGTTTTTCGTGTATTCCCCCAAATCCCCCATTGGACATTATCAAGACAACGTCTCTGTCCTTCAAACGCGGCGATAAATCCGCGACGATGGCGTCGGCATCCTTGAGCTGCTTCGCACCTTTGCCGTTCGAAGCGAGATCGTGTACCAGCTTCCCCAGATCCAGAGCAGTTTCCTTCGTGTACCGGTCCGGACGGTAGAGGGCCGCGAAAACTACCTCGTCCGCGTCGCGAAAAGCTCTCACGTAATCCTGCTGAAATTCATGGCGCTGCGCGGTGTAGCTGCGCGGCTCGTATACCGCGATGATTCGCCTGCCCTTGTACTTCTGTCTGATCGCGTCGATCGTCTCGCGAATCGCCGTCGGATGATGCGCGAAATCGTCGATCACCGCGACGCCGCGAATTTCGCCGCGCACTTCCATCCGACGTTTGACGCTGGTGAAAGTGCGAAGCCCTTCACCCACCCCATCGCGATCGGCCTTCACCGCTTCCGCCGCGGCGATCACCGCCAAAGCGTTCCTCACATTGAAGGCGCCGGCTAAAGGCGTCTCGACTACTCCCCATTCCTCGTCGGACCGGAACGCGCGAAATCGGGTTCCGCGTTCGCTGAATTCGACGTCGCGCGCGTGCCAGAGCGGCTGATCGGAAGCCAGCGTCGTTTCGCCGCCAAAGCCGAAAGACTCGACCGGCGCAAAGGACTTCGCCGCCAGCTCACGCACGATCGGCGAGTCCCAGCCAGCGATTAGCGTCCCATTCTTCGGGATGAGATTGATGAAGCGCGCGAAAGCGAACTCGTACGCTTCCTCATCCCGATAGATGTCGGCGTGATCGAACTCGATGTTGTTGACGATCGCCGTATCCGGCAGGTAGTGCCACATCTTCGGACCTTTGTCGAAGTATGCCGTGTCGTACTCGTCGGCCTCGATCACGAAATACTTCGAATCAGTCAATCTGAATGAGGTCCCAAAATTCTCGGCGACTCCTCCGATCAGGAAGCTGGGATTCAGCCCGGCTGACTCGAGCGCCCACGCCAGCAGCGAGGTCGTCGTCGTCTTTCCGTGAGTACCGGCGACGGCCATCGACTGATGGCCCCAGATGAACTCCTCTTTTATGGTAGCGGCCGCGGAAGTGTAGCGAAGCTTCTGAATCAGCACCGCCTCGAGCTCCGGATTTCCGCGCGAGATCGCGTTCCCGACGATGACGATGTCCGGCCGCGGCTCGAGATTCTCCGGGCGATACCCCTGGCGATAAGCAATCCCCATCTGCTGGAGCCCGGTCGACATTGGCGGGTATACGTTCTCGTCCGAGCCGGTAACCGTGTGGCCCGCCGCTTTGAGAAGTCCCGCCAGCGAAGCCATCGCCGTACCACCAATTCCGATGAGGTGATAGTGAAGAGAGGTCCTTCTCCGCTGGTCGGGGTTTCGCGCCATTCCGCCTCGTCGTCTTTCGATTGGGGTTCGGGGTACTGGAATCTATAATGCTCTTACGGAATCCCGATCTTCGGTCCAACTCTGCGGCGAAACGCATCCATGCTCGACGCCGTAGGGATGAAACACCCTAAAGAGATTCATGTCGCAACGAGCCGATAGATTCTGGACGATCTTTCTCACGACCGTCCTTGCCGATGTCGCGAGCAAGCGCTTCGCCGTAAGCCTGCTATCCCCGCCTTACCTGCCGCACGACATCATCGATGATGTCCTTCGCTTCACGCTCGCCTACAACCCCGACGGAGCGATGAGTTTCTCTCTTGGTCCATCGTCACGCTGGTGGTTCGTCGTGCTCTCGCTCGGTACGTTGTTCGTTCTCGCCTACATGTACCGACAAACCCCTCGTGAAGACCGAATGCAGATCGCCTCCATCGCTCTCATTTGTGGAGGCGCCGTCGGCAATCTCCTCGACCGCGTTCGCTCGGCACGCGGAGTGGTCGACTTCATCGATATCGGAATCGGCACTCATCGCTTCTGGACCTTCAATCTTGCCGACCTCGCGGTGACTCTCGGAACCGCGATGCTTACCTGGATCCTTTGTGTTCGGGCAGCAACCGAGGAGCGTCGCGCTCACGCGCTCGCTACTACGAGAGCTTTCGACGAGCCCAGCTAGTCGTCCTTCTGGCCAAAGATTGCCATGTTGGAGCTGTGTCCCGGATCCACCTTCTTCCCCGGATAAATCCAGTGGACTGCCTGATTCACGGCGGTGGCAGCTTCTCCAAATCCGGTCGCGATCAGCTTCAGCTTTCCGGGATATGCAGTGATGTCACCGGCGGCGTAGATTCCCGGCCGCCCCGTCTCCATCAGGCTGTTGACGATGATCTCGTCGTTCTCGCAGTTCAGGCCCCACTCGGCCAGAGCACCGATGTCACTGTGGAAGCCGAGCATCGGCAATACCGCGTCTGCATCGACGTCGCGAGTCGCTTTTGATTTCACATCCCGCAACGTCACACCAGTGAGCTTGTCGTCGCGCGACAGCACGTCGTGCAGCTCGTGAAATGGTAGTAGGGTGGTGCGCCCGCCCCCCGTCGTCGCGGCTGCTTGAACGTCGGCCACGGTTGCGCCGTGCGCGCGGTATCTGTCGCTCCGATGGACTAGCGTCACTGCTTTCGCGCGTTCGCGGAGCTGCTGCGCCCAGTCGAATGCAGAGTCTCCGCCTCCAATAATGACGATACTTTGACCGCGGAATTCCTCCGGATCGGAGACGCGATCAAAGATCCCTCGTCCGTACCAGGGTTCCGCGCAAGCCTGTGGCAGACGTCGCGGCGAGAAGGCCCCAATACCGCCGGCAATGACAATCGCGCGCCCCGGAAAGCGATCGGTCTCTGTAACCAGAATGAAGTGGTCCTCGTTCCGCTCGAGTGCGATCACGTTCTGATTGAGGTGCGACTTGAAATGGAACTGCGCTGCTTGTTCGACGAGCGCGTTCACCATGTCCTTGGCCAGAATCTTGGTGAAGCCGCCGACATCGAAGATGTATTTCTCGGGGTACAGCGCCGTGAGCTGACCGCCCAGCTGAGGCAAGGCGTCGACAATGCGCGCCGTTGCCCCGCGCATCCCAGTGTAAAAAGCGGCGAACAGTCCGGTTGGACCGCCGCCGATAATGGTGATGTCTGTTATCTCGTGAGTCATCTATACTGCGAAATATATAGTAGCGGAAAGACAGGTCCCCGAAGTTCGCAGCCTTCTGGCGACGCCCGCTGACGTAACCTAGACTCCTCGGTTATGCGGACTCTTATAGACGCCCACGTCGCGAACCAACAGCCAACCCTCACCACCGAGCGTCTCACGCTGCGCCCTTTCAAAGCGGACGACGCTTTCGACGTCGAGCGGCTCGCCGGCATGCGCGAAATCGCCGACACCACGCTCAACATCCCCCACCCATATCCGCACGGCGGCGCCGCCAGCTGGATCCGACTTCATGGGCCGGCCTGGGAAAACGGAACCAGTGCCACGTTCGCAATTGTCGGCAGGAAAACCGGTGCGCTTGTAGGGGCAATCAGTCTTATGATCAAGCGCGAGCACAGGCGCGCCGAGCTAGGGTACTGGATTGCTCTCGATTGCTGGAATCGTGGTTACGCAACCGAGGCGAGCCAGCGCCTCGTCGACTTCGGCTTCGAGGTCCTCGGTCTGCACCGAATTGAAGCCCGTCACTTTCTTCGCAATCCTGCCTCCGGAAGAGTGATGGAGAAGGTCGGGATGCAACCGGAAGGAGTAGAGCGCGATTGGGTGATCAAATGGGATCGTTACGAGTCCCTGGCTCGCTATTCGATCCTGGAGCCGGAATGGCGAGCCGCTCGCTCCGGCCGTCGGGTGTAAGGAATAGCTCCCAGCTGAGAAGCTGTCTCGCTAACCGCTCCCCGCTTCAGTTTTGTGGATGCTCGTCGCGGCGCGCTACTGGTCCAGTGCCGTCACGTTGACTCTCGCCGTCCCGTCTTGGCGATAACGCACGCTCACGGTCCACGGCTGACAGCACACCTCGCAATCCTCAACGTACTCCTGCGCCGATCCACTGCCCGGATCGAGCGCGATCTCGACGGTTTCATTGCAGTACGGGCAGTAGACCGTCGCCTCCGTCTCGGCTGTTCCGTCGCCGAGCGGAAAATCTTGCTCGAGTGGGTCGAGCCAATCGGGTAGCCTCATGGGATTGTCAACAAGTCAACCACCACGTGAAGAGATTACGGTTCTGCCTGTGAGGTCCGAATTCCAGATTCCCCGAGTGGTTAGCCAGGTACCATTTGTCTGCTTTCGCATGATGATGATGATCTTGCCGTTATCGTTGAGGGGCGCTCTAGCACCTGGTGGATGCATCGTCAGCGTGTAGGTCAATCGTGCGTACCCTAGATTGCCATTGGCTTCCAGCTCGGCGATGTCCTGGTTGAACGCCGTGATCCTCGGATAACCGGCGAGGAAGCTCTGGATTGCGGCGCGCCCCTGAATTACCGGTGCATTCGGCGGCAGCATCATCCCGTCCTCCGTGTAGTAGGCTGCTGCAGTCGCAAAGTCGCCGGCGAGCATCGCCTTGGTGAAGTTATCAACCGCCATGTGAATAGCATCGCGATCGGCATCGGCCAATCGTGTGGATACGCCCTGACAGCCGGAAAGCGCCAGGCCCGCGAGCACAAAGCCGGCAAGCGTCCGATTGATCGGCATAGAAACTCCCTTTGCGATGTCAATCGAATTCTATCCCGGCTGGCGGGCGCCGCAATCACCGGCGAATGACCGGGCTCAACTGGCAGCATTACATTCAAGCCGATGAAGATCTACACCAGGACGGGCGATGCCGGGGACACGGGATTGTTCGGCGGGGGACGGGTTCCAAAGGACGACGCGCGCGTCGAGGCTTACGGCGACGTCGACGAGCTCAACGCTGTAATCGGCATGGCGCGCGCAGTGGAACCCCTCCCCCGCATCGACGAGGTACTGGTCCCGATGCAGCGCGATCTCTTCAGCATCGGCGCGCTTCTCGCCACTCCGGACCTCGAGAAGATGCACGGTCATCTCTCCAAAGCGAACATCGATGAGCGAAGAATCAGGGATCTGGAGCACGCGATCGATGACTGCGAAAGGGAGCTGGAGCCACTCAAGGCATTCATCATCCCCGGCGGGAGCCGCAAAGGAGCAGTCCTCCATGTCGCCCGCACCGTCTGCCGCCGAGCCGAGCGGCGGGTCGTCCGCCTTCAGCGAGAAGTTGAGATCCCGTCGCTCGTCGTGATCTACCTGAACCGGTTATCGGACCTCCTTTTCATGCTCGCGCGTGTCGCCAATGTGCGAACGGGCGTGGGTGAGGTAACCTGGTAGCCCCTCGCACCATCCAGCTCGGGCGGTCATCGATCCGGATCGCCCCCGGAATCCTGTCCCAGGTCTGCGCGATTGCCGAGGAGGTTGCCCCAGCCCACCGCTACGCCCTGATCACTGATTCCAACGTGGGGCCTCTGTACGACGAAAAGGTCAAGGCTCAGTTCGAAAAGGACAGCCTCGAGGTTCTGATGATTCCGGCTGGAGAGTCGAACAAGACCCGGGAAACCTGGGCCCGTCTGACCGACCAGATGCTCGCCAAAAGGTATGGCCGGGATTCCACGGTCATCGCGCTCGGAGGTGGGGTTATCGGTGACCTGGCTGGGTTCGTTGCCGCCACTTTTATGCGGGGCATTCCTGTCGTCCAGGTGCCCAGCACGCTGGTCGCAATGGTCGATGCTTCTATCGGTGGAAAGACCGGGGTGGACACCTTCGCCGGAAAGAACCTCGTAGGTGTTTTCCATCCAGCTGCCGCAGTGATTATAGATCCGCAACTGCTTGAGACGCTTCCACTTAGAGAATTGCGTGCGGGA
>QHVA01000127.1 GCA_003223425.1 Gemmatimonadota bacterium | reverse complement strand
GCCGGCTACGACTGCAGTGCCGTAGAGAAGGAGCCACATGCCGGGAATGGTTTCGACGAGTCCGCCGCGGTAGAGCACGATCGTGAGCAGAGCGCCGACGAGCATCGGCGGAGAGAAGCTGAGAAGAAATTTTCGGCCGGGTCCGGAAAGCAGGGGCACGTGCGCTCTCCGAGCCTTCCGTACGATTGCCCAAAGCATCACGCATGGCGCCAGAACGGCCGCCGCCACCCAGACGTAAATTGAGCGCAGCACCGAGTGCTGGGCGGACGCGATCGTCGCGGCAATGGTGGCGATGATTCCGACGGCAACCATTCCCCAGCCTGAGACGGCGGTGAACGAGCCAGCAGCCTCCATCGTATTGCGGATGAAGGCGAGGTTGTCCATCGCGCGGACGTGGAGCGCGGGCGGTTCGGGCGCTGGAGCGCGATGAAGTGGTGTGACTGATGCCATTTTAGGCGAAGTTAGGTGCTGTATTGACGACTGTCAAGTACTTTGCGTTACAAAGCTGCCGCTGGGATTAATGGTACTCCGTTCCCTTTTACCCCAGAGCGATCGGTCCGGGCAACGGGTCGCTGGCGGGAAAGCTCTGCTCGACCATCTTGTCGAGCCGACGCTCGTCGATGGCGTTGGCGAGGAGTTCCACGAGCCGCGCGCAGAACGCCGGCAAATCGTCGGGTTTGCGACTCGTGAGAAGCTTCTGATCGAGCTGTACCTGCTTGTCGACCCAGGCTCCCCCGGCGTTCTTGACGTCTGTCTCCAGACTCGGCCAGGACGTGATCGTCCGTCCACGAACCGCGTCGGCTTCGACCAATAGCCAGGGTCCATGACATATCGCCGCGACCGGCTTGTCCAGCTCCATAAACTCGCGGACGAACTTCACCGCATCTTTGTTGGTGCGGAGCTTGTCCGGGTTCGCAACTCCACCAGGCAATACCAGAGCGTCGAAATCCCGCGCCGTCACCTTGGAGACCTCGGCGTCCACGTGAAACTTTTCTCCCTTGGCATCGTGGTTCACGGCCTGGATCTCGCCCGGCTTGTCGGAGACGAGCACAACGTCAGCTCCCGCCTGTTTTAGCGCGTTCCAGGGTGCGGTGAGCTCCACCTGTTCGACGCCGTCGGTGGCGAGGAACGCAACTTTGCGCCCCGTGAGCTGGCTGGACATGGAAATCTCCTTTCCCGATTTGTGTCGCTCGATCCGTAATTTCAGGTCAGAAAATGTGCCAGCGCCGAACGTAGCAAGACACCTGACCGGCGAGCCCGTGATGATCATATTTCGACGTGCCTATTGTCGACCTTTACGGACACGGACAGCTTCGCGAGCGCCTCGCCGAAAGCATTAGCGCTGGTACGCTGCCGGCCAGCCTGCTGCTGCAGGGGCCCCGCGGCGTCGGCAAGCAGCGTCTCGCTCTTTGGCTGGCCCAGCGCCTCCTCTGCACGGGGACGAAACCTCCGTGCGGATCGTGCACGAGTTGTCGCTACGTCGCTGATCTGACGCATCCGGATGTTCACTGGGTTTTTCCGCGCCCAAGGCTCAAGGATTCCGACCCGGACCTCGAGCAAGTCCGGGATGACTACGCTGAAGCCACAGCGGAGCGCGCCGCGGCAAACGGACTCTATGCCCCGCCCTCCGGAAGCGAAGGAATTTATGTCGCCACTGTGCGGTCCCTCGTCCAGCGGGCTGCGATCGCACCCGCAATGGGTAATCGAAAAGTTTTCATCATCGGCGACGCCGAACGAATGGTTCCGCAGGAAGGTGCTGACATGGCGGCAAACGCATTTCTCAAGCTGCTGGAGGAGCCGCCAGCCGACACGACAATCATTCTGACATCGAGTGAACCGGGTGCGCTACTGCCCACCATTCGGTCGCGCGTGGCGGTAGTGCGCGTGCCGCTGGTTCAGGACAAGGCTGTTCGCGCCTTCGTCGAGAATCCGACTGTCAAGAAAGTTCTCGACAACAACGCAAAGGCGACCGCCGCGGAGCGCGTCCGAGTCGCGGCAGGCGCGCCAGGACGACTCTTGTCTGGTGAGACAGATGCGAGAGCGACGATCAACGCCCGCAGAATGGTGGATGCCGCGACGAGTGCTCGTCCCGCAATGATTCACACCGCGGCCCTCGCCCAGGGATCGATGGGCGCCCGTGGAACGTTTGCCGACACACTCGACGCGTTGGTGGAGCTTCTGGGTGAACGCGCTCGAGACGCGTTGCACAGCAATGATACCGCTGGCGCCGCCTCGGCTGCGAAGGCGGTGGACGCAGTGTTACAGGCGCAGACCTACGCCAGTAGTAATGTGAGTCCACAACTCATCGCGTCGAAGCTGATTCGCGATCTTTCGGCAACCTTGCGATGAGCGAGCTTACTCATCTCGATTCAGATGGTCGTGCCCGGATGGTGGACGTGGGAGGAAAATCGGAGACCGCGCGCGTCGCGTACGCGACAGGCTCGATAACCATGACTCTCGAGACCCTGAAGGCGATCGAGCACAGTGCGCTGTCGAAAGGTGATGCGATCGCAGCTGCGCGCATCGCCGGCATCATGGCGGCGAAGCGGACATTCGAGCTTATTCCGCTCTGTCACCCGCTAGCTTTGACCGACGTCGGAGTTGATCTCGAGCCGGTTCAATCGCTGCCTGGTATTCGGGTGACTGCGTGGGCGTCGACTTACGGAAGGACGGGAGTAGAGATGGAAGCCCTCACTGCAGTCACCGTCGCTCTACTTACCATCTACGACATGGCCAAGTCGCTCGATCGGACCATGGCGATTTCCGATGTCCGACTCACCGAGAAGCGGGGCGGCAAGAGCGGCGATTGGAAGCGAGAGTAGCAACGAATCATATCGGCGGCAGACTCAATACTGCGTTCTCTGACAGTTTCCCGCTCTCCCGATATGGTTCCATGTGAACGAGCACGCTTACCACGTTCGGAATCGCGGCGCGAATCGCGTACTTGACCCTCGCCGCGATCTCGTGCGCGTCTTCGAGTGAGATCGCCGGATCGGCCTGCACGTGAAGGTCCATGTAGAGACCAAGCCCAGATCGGCGCACGTTCAGGCTCTCTACTTTCCGAACGCCATCGACTTCGCATGCCGCGCGCAGCGCACGGTCCCAGACTGCGCGGTCGGGTGCCTCATCCATCAATCCCGAGATCGCTGGTCGCAACGTTCGAACGCCATTGACCGCCACGAGTATCGCGGCGACGAGGGCCGCCCAGTCGTCGGCAGCCTCCCAGCCGTGACCGCCCCATAACGCGATGCTGATTCCGATGAAGGCCGCCAACGAGCTGGTCGCGTCCGCGCGGTGATGCCAGGCATCGGCGGCGATGACAGTGCTGCCAACGTCTCTGCCGACGCGGGACACTCTCTGATAGAGAATTTCCTTGATGATGATTACGCCGGCAGCGACGAAAAGCGTGAATGGCGCTGGAAGGTGATGCGGATTGAGAATCTCGCGAATGGCCATGATCGAGATTCCCACCGCGGCGCCGAGCAGCATCAGCGACACCACGGCGGCGGCGATTGGCTCCGCTTTACCATGACCGTATGGATGATCCTCGTCGGCAGGTCGGGCAGCGATGCTCAGGCCCATCCACACGATCAGCGAAGAGAAAATATCCGCCGACGATTCAACGGCATCGGCCACGAGCGCGTTGGCGTGTCCGACGATGCCAGCAATGAATTTGACCAGCACGAGTAGCGCATTCACCAGAAGCCCCGCCTGCGCCCAGCGAATGCTTCGGCTCGTCGCGCTATTCACAACGGCGGCTTTCTTTAAAGGTCGGCTTTCTCCAACTGCTCTGCAGCCGCATTGATTCTCGCCGCGTATGCTTCGGGATCCTCACCGGGAATGCGCTGGGGAACGACGAACTCGGGTTTCTCAGGCCGGTCCGAGAATGGCGTGTTCACGAAAAGATCTCCTCCCCGAGCCTCGACGGCCGCCTCGAAGCGCTCAATGGCAGTCATCAGATCGTCGAGCTGGCCGCTAGTCTCGCGCCCAGTGAGGAGCACGCCTCTTTGCCGAATGCGTCCGGCGTTCTCGAGCGCAGCGGCGTCCCTCTCTTCGCGTCGATGCGGATCGAGATCCTCCTGCTGCTCCTCAAAGGATTCCTGCGTCATCCAGCCTCCATCGTCTCAGGGTTGCTGCCTTAAACTGCAAGTCCCGTGATAGCGGCGTGAAAGCTGCGACATTCGGATGCTTGCGTCGAGGGCGTTGCTACTTGCCTCGCGGTTGGAGCGGCTGCTACATACTAGCGCCACTGAACCCACCCGCCTGGAGAACCGATTCGTGAGATCTCGCGCGTATTGCGCTTTGGCCGCGGCAGTGCTTGCAGCAACATTGCTACTTTCCTCGACCGCCGCTTCACAGCGTCCGTCACTTCCGGGTCCGCCAAGTCCAATCCCCACCGTCCCCACATTACAGGGGACGTACGACAGCAGCGTGTTCGCCGCGCTTCGTTGGCGAGAGATCGGCCCATTCCGAGGCGGACGGTCAGTCGCGGTCGCAGGGTCGAGCAAGCGTCCCAACGAATACTATTTCGGAACGACTGGCGGCGGTGTTTTCAAATCGACCGACGGCGGAATCACCTGGGCAGGCGTTACCGACAAATACTTCGGCGGTACCGTTGGCGCGATCGGCATCAGCGAGTCGAATCCGGACGTTGTTTACGTCGGTACGGGCGAGTATCCGATTCGCGGTAATGTTTCGCATGGCGATGGTGTCTGGCGCACCAGCGACGGCGGCAAAACGTGGAGCTCCGTCGGCCTCACCGACACGAGACAGATCTCGCGTGTACGCGTTCACCCGACGAACCCGGACATCGTTTACGTGGGCGCGCAAGGACATGTGTTCGGTCCGAGCTCCGAGCGCGGTGTGTACAAGACGACGGACGGGGGAAAGACCTGGAGAAAGATTCTTTATCGCAACGACTCCACCGGCATCACTGATCTCGTTCTCGATCCCAATAATCCGGAAATCATTTACGCTGCGTTCTGGCAGGCGTGGCGGACTCCGTGGCAGCTGGTATCAGGCGGAGCGGCAAGCGGAATTTTCAAATCCACGGATGGCGGTGAACGCTGGACCGAGCTGACGCGCAATCCGGGTTTGCCGACGGGCGTCATCGGCAACATCGGCCTGGCGGTCTCACCAACGAATTCCAACAAGATCTGGGCGATAGTCGAGGCCGATTCTGGAGGCGTGTTCCGGTCCACCGACGGTGGCGCCACGTGGATGCGCACGAACAGCGATCGGAGACTTCGTCAGCGCGCGTGGTACTACACCCGCATTTTCGCGGATCCCAAGGATGAGAATTCGATTTACGTGCTGAACACCGGTATGTACCGGTCAACTGATAACGGGAAAACTTTTCGGAGCATACAGGTTCCGCACGGCGATAATCACGATCTCTGGATTGCTCTCAACGACGCGCAGCGCATGATCGAGAGCAACGACGGCGGCGCCAATGTCTCGTTCAATGGCGGACGATCGTGGACCGAGCAGGATCAGGCGACAGCGCAATTCTACCACGTCACCACCACGACTCACTTTCCCTATCGAGTGTGCGGCGCCCAACAGGACAACTCGACACTGTGCGGTCCAAGCCGGAAGAGCGGCGGAATCGACATCAGAGACTGGTACGATGTCGGCGGTGGTGAGAGCGGCTATATCGCGGTGCGACCCGATACCCCCGACATCGTGTTCGCCGGATCGTACGGTGGCTATCTCACCAGGAAAGACATCAAGACCGGCTTCGAGCGCGACGTCAACCCGTGGCCGAACAATCCAATGGGCCACGATGCCGCCGATGCAAAGTATCGATTCCAGTGGACGTTCCCCATCGTGATCTCGCCGCATAATCCGTCGCGAATGTACGTTGGCAGCAGCGTGATCTTCGAGACTGACGACGAAGGCCAGACGTTCAAGGCCATCAGTCCCGATCTCACCAGGCACGACCCGCGCACGCTTGGCTCTTCCGGCGGTCCCATCACCAAGGATCAGACATCCGTCGAGTATTACGCCACGGTTTTCACGATCGCCGAGTCGCCACGCACTTCAGGAGTTATTTGGGCTGGCTCTGACGATGGGCTCGTTCACATCACCCGCGATGGCGGCAAGACCTGGAAGAACGTCACACCGGCTGGGCTCCCGGAATGGGCGCGCATCTCCATGATCGAGCCGTCGAATTTTACGACTGGAACAGCCTATCTCGCTGCCAATCGATATCAGTTGGATGACATGAAGCCTTATCTGTACAAGACGAACGACTACGGCGCGACATGGACGCTGATCACGACCGGAATTCCTACAAACGAGTTCACTCGCGTTCTCCGCGAGGACCCGGAGCGCGCGGGACTGCTTTACGCCGGAACCGAAAGAGGGGTGTGGGTGTCGTTCAACGATGGCGGCAGCTGGCAATCTCTGCGTCGAAATCTGCCAATCGTCCCCATTCATGATCTCGCGGTGAAAGAAGGCGACCTGATCGCGGCCACGCACGGCCGGTCGTTCTGGATTCTCGACGATCTATCAGCGCTCCGCCAACTCAATCCAAATATCCCAGGCGGGTCTGCACATCTATTCAGACCGCGCAAGGCTTATCGCGCAGGATTTGGCGGCGGCGGAGGAACCGGCGCGGCGGGCGGACATCCTACTGGCGCCAATCCTCCGCCAGGCGCAGTCGTTTACTACTGGCTCGCGCAGCCGCGCCAGCTTGTGACGATGGATTTTCTAGACTCGCAGGGAAAAATCATTCGCAGCTTCACCAGCCAGCAGGACCCGACCGTTGCGGCCGATTCAATTCGCGCCGACAGCATCCGTGCCGCTCGCAACGACAGCTTGCGACGGGCGGGCGCGACTCCCGATACGACCCTGCGCGCTGAGGCAAGGAGCGAAGAGACGACGCCCGGAGAAGAAGGGCCTTTTCGCAGGCCGCCTCCGCCGAGGGTCGCCAACAAAGCCGGGCTCAACATGTTTGCCTGGAATCTGCGGTATCCGGACGCATCAGTCTTCGAGAGCATGATTTTCTGGGCAGGAAATGTCTCGGGCCCCGTCGTTCTTCCGGGCACCTACGCCGTCCGCCTCAACGTAGGTGGTCAGCACTACACGCAACCAGTTACAATCGTGAAAGATCCGCGCAGCAGTGCGACCGACGCCGACCTCAAGGAGCAGCTCGACTTCCTGATGCGAATTCGCGACAAGACGAGCCAGGCAAACGATGCGGTGAAAACGATTCGCAACGTGAAGGCACAGCTTGCCGACCGCGCCAAGAAAATGACTGGCGAGCGGACTGCTGCGTTCTCACGCGTCGCCGATGATCTTTCGAGCAAGCTGTCCGCGATCGAA
>QHVA01000123.1 GCA_003223425.1 Gemmatimonadota bacterium | reverse complement strand
GTGAAGCTTTCGTTATCCCTGCCGCGATTGCTCGCGACCGCGGCGTTGTTCGTTTCGATATCTTCGTGCTCGGAAAATCTCGATAGCTCGGGAGTCTGCTCGGTACTCTGCCCGCCCGTTGGTGGCGACGTGCAGAACATCACGCTCGATGCTGTTGTTCTCGACACGACCGTCCAGTCGCTTTCAGGACTGGGCACTGAGCCGGGGCTTTTGCTGGCGGCGCGCGGCGACACTCTCGATACCCGCGTCGTTATCCGCTTCGACTCGTTGCCCGTAAGGTTCGTCCCCACGGGCGACACTTCCCAGCTAATCAAGAGTGTAGACAGCGCCTATATCCAGCTTCGCATTGATACGCTGTCGATCAAGGGCGCGGAGCCGGTCACAATTGAAGCTTACGACGTCGACACCACTGCGAATGACACTTCGAGCGCGGCCATCCTTGCACTGTTCCGGCCGGATCGGTTCATCTCTTCGCAGACTTTCGCTCGCGCTGAGCTGACCGATACGCTGAAGTATTACATCTCGAATTCGGCTCTCCTCGCCAGGATTCAAGACACTCTTCCGCTGCGCATTGGCTTGCGCGCGACGGGCCCCGGATCGTCGCAACTGCGGATCATTTCCACGGAAGGCGGATCTGGTCCGCTGATTTACTTTCGCGCAACCCCCGACACCACGACGAAGCCGCTGGTGGTGGTTCCGTTTTCCAGAACGCCGGCAGGAGAGTCCATCGCCGCCGGGCATCTGACCGATTACACCGTTGTAGCTAAGGCGCCGCCTGAGGCACCGCCGGGGCTGCTCGCTGCCGGTGGCCTGCCTGCGCGACGCGTCTACCTTCGCTTCGACATTCCGTCCAGCATCATCGATTCGGCGACAGTCGTACGCGCGACTTTGCTGCTCAACCAATTGCCGAATACCGGGCTCGACCCAACGGACACGGTTGAGATCTTGCCGCAAGTGGTTCTCGCCGGAAGGGTAGTAACGGATCCGACAAAAGCCGCTCAGATTATTGCCAGCGTCAGCGTCGACACACTGAAGCTGAAGCCCGGCGATTCGGGACTGACAAACGTCGAGCTCGCGCGCGCGTTTACGCTCTGGCGCACGCAGAAGCCGGATACTCTTCCTCGGGCGATTGTTCTCAGGTCATTGTCGGAAGGGAATTCGCCGCTCGAAATCCGGTTTTCCTCGAGTGAGGACGTCGCTGCACTGCGCCCGCGCCTGAGAATCAGTTACACTTCTCGCGTCCCGTTGGGGTTACCGTGATGCGCAAATCGCCACTTGCTACAGCCGCGCTCTTCACCATCTGCTTCGTTTCGGGACTTGGGGCGCAGGGCGCACTGAGCCTTCAGGGACTCGGTTACCCTACCGGCCAGTTGAGCGCGCGCGCGGAGGGAACAGGCGCTGGCGTTGCGGACTTCGACGCGCTGAGTCTGGTCACGCCTGCATCACTCGCGGGCGTTGGATCATCGGCGCTTTTCTTTCAGTACTCGCCTGAGTTCCGCCGCGTGACGACCGCCTCCGGAACCGCGAAGACTACGACTGCTCGCTTTCCGCTCGTTGCCGGCGTGCTCCCCATGGGACAGGCGTGGACACTGGGATTCAGCTCCTCGACGTTTCTGGACCGCTCGTCCGAGACGAGTCTCGTCCGCAAACAGGTTGTCGGCGACTCGACCGACACCGTTTCTCTCACCGAGCGCAACAAGGTACTTGGTGCGATCAACGACGTGCGACTGGCATTGGCTTGGTCAGGGAGTCCCGTGTTTCGAGTCGGCGTTGGCGCGCACGTCTTTACCGGGAGCAACCGCATCCTCTTCTCGCGGCTCTTTCCCGACAGCGCGCGCTACATAAGCAGCGCGCAATCGGGCCGCATCAGCTACGCCGGTTTCGCCGGCTCGCTCGGCGTTGAGTACCATCCATCGCGAGCGATCGGGTTTGCTGTCTCGGGCCGCAAGGGTGGAGACCTTCGCGCGGAGTCCGGTGACACCGCGGTTGGCAGCGCACGTCTACCCGATCACTACTCAGCGTCGCTGACTTATGAAGGCATCACCGGGGCTGCCATTTCCGCGCGGGTTGCCCACGATGCCTGGAGCTCTCTCAGCTCGCTTTCGTCGTCCGGCATTCAGGCTTTCGATGGCTGGGACACTGGGGTCGGCGTCGAAGTGAGCGGTCCGCGCCTCATCCAGCGGATCATCACGATGCGCGCGGGTGCGAGATTCCGAACACTCCCCTTCGGGGTGAACGGTCAGAAAGTGTCTGAGACATCTTTCGCCGCCGGATTCGGCGCACCGCTCACGCGCGACCGTGCCAGTCTCGATTTCGCGATTCAGCGCGCGAGCCGAACCGCGGGGTCCGACATCAAAGAGCGCGGATTCATTCTCAGCTTCGGGCTGAGAGTTTCCCCCTGAACATGGCTGACGCGGGCCACTCCAAGCCCGAAGTCATTCTCGTCGCTGACGACATCCCCGCCAACGTCGAGTTATTGCTGGACCAGCTGCACAGTCTGGGTTACGACACGATCACCGCCGTAGATGGTCCGTCGGCTGTAACCGCCGCGTTCGAGCAACATCCCGATCTCTGCATCCTCGACGTGTCCATGCCGGCTGGTGACCTCGGCGTCGACGACCGCTCGACAGGCTTCGAGGTGTGTCGCCGCATCAAGCGCGACCCTCGGACCTCGCGAATTCCGGTGATTTTCGTTACTGCGCTTAACGATACGACCGACCGTGTGCGGGCGATCGAAGCGGGAGGCGATGATTTCCTGACCAAGCCTCACAACCGGCATATCCTCGGGGCCCGTGTGCGGAGTCTGCTCAAGCTCAAGGCCGCGACCGACGCCCTCGAGGACAGCCTCCGCAAACTGCGCGAGCTGGAAAGGGTGCGCGACGACCTGATGAAAATGATCGTACACGATTTGAAGACCCCACTCACCTCCGTGTTGGCCACGCTGGAGATGCTGGCCGACGGAGACTTTGGACAGGTTTCGACTTCGCAAAAGGCCGCAATCGGTGATGCCGAATCCAAATCGGAAGATTTGCTGGCACTGATCGATGACATCCTCGAGGTCGCGCGGATCGAAGAGGCGAATATCACACTCAGTCTCGCGCCAATGGCTCCAGGCGCACTGCTCGCGGAGCTGGTTCACGAGTGGGGACACCGCTTCCAGCAGGAGCGCACTACGGTCTCGGTGTCGGTTGGCGACGATGCGCCAGTTTTCAGCGGCGACAAGGGCTTGATCAAACGCGTCTTCTCCAACCTGATCCAGAACGCAGTCACGCACTCGGCTCGTCCTATTCACCTCGAGCTCAACGCACGGCGCGCGGGCCACGGCGTCCTGTTCACCGTTAGCGACAACGGACCGGGAATTCCCCCGGAGTATCACGAGGTGATATTCCGGAAGTTTGGTCAGGTGGAGATGCCTCGAACTCCACGGACTCGGAGCTCGGGTCTCGGTCTCACGTTCTGCAAGCTCGTCGTCGAGCGACATCGCGGCCGCATCTGGGTCAAGAGCGCCGAGGGCAAGGGCAGCTCATTCTACATCGAGCTGCCCTCTGATCCCGCTGCAATGGAGAGCCAGGCAAGCGGAGTGCAACATGCCGCGGCAACAGGTTCTGCCTCCGCCCGCTAATTTATCTTTCGCCAATGCTGCAGAGCCCTCGCCCGACGGTCTACATAGAGACGTACGGTTGCCAGATGAACGTCAGCGATACCGAGCTGATGCTCGGGAAGCTGACGGAATCCGGCTACGAATCAGTTGAACAGCCGGATGGCGCTGACGTGATCCTCATTAATACCTGTGCGATCCGCGATCACGCAGAACAACGCGTGATCGGTCGCCTCGGCGAAATGAAGAGTCGCATGAAGCGCGACGCCGTCCTTGGAGTTACGGGCTGCATGGCACAAAGACTCGGGTCGCAGCTCCTCGATCGAGCCAGGCACGTGAGCCTTGTGATCGGACCCGACAGCTACCGCGATTTGCCCTTGTTGATCGAGAGCGCACGCAGCGGAATTCGCACTACCGCAACGGAGTTCGATCTCGAGGAGCACTACGAGGATTTCACTCCTCGCCGCTTCGACGGGGTGAAAGCGTGGATTCCCGTGCAGCGTGGCTGTGATTACAGGTGTACCTACTGCATCGTTCCGACAACGCGTGGCCCCGAACGAAGTCGCCAGCTTGCCGAAGTCGTTCGTGAAACTGAATCGGTAGTTTCGTCGGGAATTTCGGAGGTCGTCCTGCTGGGCCAAACCGTGAATTCATACTTCGACGGCCAGCACGATTTTGCGGACCTCCTGCGCGCCATCGGCAATGTTAAGGGCGTGAGGCGCCTACGCTTCACCAGCCCCCACCCGAACGATTTCAGCGCTGCGGTTATCCGGGCGATGGCGGAAACAGAGGCTTGCTGCGAGCACGTGCATCTTCCGATGCAGTCGGGATCGACCCGCACGCTCAAGCGCATGCTGCGTCGCTACACCCGCGAGCGCTACCTCGAGTGCGTGGACAAGCTACGTAAGGCGATTCCCAATCTCGCTCTCACGACCGACGTAATCGTTGGTTTTCCCGGTGAGAGCGAAGCCGACTTCGAGGAGACTCTCAGTGCGGTGGAGCTCGTTGGATTCGACGACGCCTATACGTTCAAGTTCTCACTCCGCGACGGGACGCCCGCGACGCGCTTTCCACCATCGGATACGGTTTCTGACGAGATCGCGAGCGACAGGCTGGCGAGACTTATCGCCACTGTTCGGGCGGGCAGTCGGGAGCGAAACCTCAAGCTCCTCGGCGAGCGACGCGAAGTGCTCGTCGAGAAATCAGCGCGCCGAGGAGGACTGTTGCAGTCACGCACGCGTGACTTCAAGACGGTCATGATCCCGGGTGATGTTTCCTCGATTGGTAGATACCTCTCCGTCGAGCTCACCGGTACTACAGGCTCAACTTTCATTGGCAAAGTCGTACCGCAGCGCATAGCGCTCCCACTCGCGGTTTAATCTCGATAAAACCTCGCGGTCTAATCTCGATAAACCTGCCTTCGAGCCAGTCCGACCTTCGACCATTGCGCGAGGTTTGAATTGCGTGATCCGGAGAATGATTCCGTAGGAGTCGCGCTGGCGATCTAAGGTTCGGCAGCAGGCAATCGGAGTCCAGCTGCCACTCATTACAGCCGCATACCTCGCCTACCTTGGCGGACTCCTCGCTGGATTCGGCGGGTTTGCGTGGATGGCTGTTGCTTGTAGCGCAATCGCTGCCGCAATTGCGCTTGCTCGCCGCCGACAGGAGTACGGTGGGCTCGCGCTCGTCTTCGCCGCTGCCGCAATGATAGCGGTCTCAACCGCGCCACCGGAGCGTCCAACTGCTCATGCCGGAAGGCAGGATGCTCCCTCGGACATCCTATCTCGGGTCAGAGCGAGAGCGGGTCGTTCGATCGACGCCACCTTCGGCGACGACGCCCCGCTCGCGCGGGCACTCCTCATTGCTGACCAGCGGCAGATCCCCACCGAGATGCGGGATCGGTACGCCGCCGCCGGACTGATTCACATGCTCTCGATATCTGGACTCCACGTCGCTGTGATCGCTGCGGCGATAGAGCTGTTCTTTCAAGTCGCGCGGATGTCGCGTCGAGTTTCGCTGTACGGCGCCTTCATCGTTACGGCCATCTATGTCGCTATTATTGGAGCACCGCCGCCGGCGTTGCGATCGAGCGCGATGCTGGGCGCAGCGATGGCCTCGCGAATTTGGCAGAGACCAACGTCGCCCTGGGCGGCGTGGGCGATTGGCGCGTTCGTGCCACTGTACCAGCCGCGCACGGCATTGGATGTCGGCTATCAGCTCAGCGTGCTTGGGATGTGTGCTCTCGTCGCCGCCGGTGTCGTGTGGCGACGAC
This sequence comes from Gemmatimonadota bacterium, assembly GCA_003223425.1. Lineage (GTDB taxonomy): Bacteria > Gemmatimonadota > Gemmatimonadetes > Gemmatimonadales > Gemmatimonadaceae > UBA4720. Next base: position 636 of record QHVA01000123.1, on the reverse strand, counting down.
ATCTCGCGAATCGGCTGGGAGGATGGAAGGGAAAAGTCGGCCGGGAGCTCGTCACCTCTCTCATCGCATGCGCGGTGACCGCACCGCTCGTCGCTTGGGTTTTCGGTCGGGTGAGCCTCATCGCGCCGTTGTCCAACCTGATCGCTGCTCCGATCATCACGTTGGCCCAGCCAGTGTTGTTTCTTGCGCTGCTCGCTGCTCCGATCACAGCCCTTGCCCATTTCTTCGCCCAGGCCGTCCATCCGCTTCTTTTCGCGTTTGACTGGGTGGCATGGGCCGCGGCATCAACTCCGGGGGCGGCAATAACCGTAGCAACAACGTTGACAACCGCGATACTCGCAGCGGTGGCAGCGGTGTCTCTGGTGGTCGCATGCGCGGGTCGCTTTCCAGCTCGTCCAGCGATCACCGGATTGGCCGCACTCGCCGCTATGGTGGTGCTTCCGGCGTTTCCGTCTTCACCAAACGGTCAGGTCGAGCTGCATGTGCTCGACGTCGGTCAAGGCGACGCGATCCTGCTTCGAACAAACGCCGGTCACTGGGTTCTCCTCGACGCGGGTCCAGCCTGGCAGGGTGGTGATGCCGGCCGCGCGACTGTCTTGCCGTACATCCTCCACCGCGGCGGCACGCTCGAGGCGT
>QHVA01000064.1 GCA_003223425.1 Gemmatimonadota bacterium | reverse complement strand
ATTTGTGGCCGGAAGTTTTTCCGGTCATTTGCTGATTCGAAACATTCCCGCTTCCCACCGCGGCTTGCTGTTTCTGCTGCATTGCGCCACCGATCTGAATACGCTTCGGCTGTGGCAGCGCCGCCTTGGGAATGTGGATTGACAGAATGCCGTTCTCGAACTCAGCCTTGACTTGCTCCTCGTCGATTCCTTGAGGCAGCTGGAAGGTCCGGAAAAACGAGCCATAAGTGCGCTCTACAACGTGATAGCGATTTTCCTCGCCTTCTTTTCTCTCGGTCTTTTTCTCGCCGCGGACCGTCAACACGCCGTTCTCGGCGGTGAGCTCGACATCCTCCGGTTTGAGGCCGGGCAGCTCCAGATCCAAGCGGATTTCGCTGTCATTTTCCTTGATGTCGACGGCGGGAGTCCAGTTGAAGCCGTCGCGCGTAAACGTGTCGTCGAACAGCCGGTCAATCTCCCGCCGGAGCCCGAAAATGGGCGATGTCGTCATTCCGTATAACATTTTCGTCTCCTATGGTTGAGGTTTTTCCCCGTATGATAGACCAAGAAAATGCCGCAATGCGCATACCACCCAAGCTCGTCATTTCGGCAAATCAGTTTGTAGTTTTTGGGCAATGCTGAGTCAGCCTTGCAGACGAGCCTCTCGCGCTGCAGCTGATCCGGAGCCGAGGTCTTAACTTGTTTAAGGAGTCCGATTTAGCTATACTTGTTAGCTACAGAAGAAACCTCAAGAGACAGTCAAATGAAGCCCGATATTCATCCAGTTTACGCTACGGCCACCGTCAGGTGCGCTTGCGGTAATACATACCAGACCAGATCTACCCAGGCGGAGATTCATACCGACATCTGCGCCCAATGCCACCCTTTTTTCACGGGCAAGCAGAAGCTCGTCGATACCGCCGGACGCGTCGAGCGCTTCCGTCAGAAGTACGGCAAGCAAGCCGCTGGCTCTAGCAGCGAAAGCTGAGTCTCCACGACCGGCTGAGGGACGCCATTGAGCGTGCCTCTGAGGTAGAGCGAGAGCTCTCCGATCCAAAGACCGTAAAGGACCAGCAGCGGATGGCTGCGCTGGGTCGTGAGCACCGCCATCTCCAGCCACTGGTCGAAATGGGGAACAAGCTGCAGAGATACGAGCAGGAGCTCGCCGAGACGCGCGAGCTCGCCGACTCTGACGACCCCGAGATGGCGCAGGAAGCCAAAGCGGAAGTAGCGCGTCTGGAGAAATCCATCGCCGCACTGCTCGAACAGATAAAGCCCGCGCTCATTCCACACGATCCACTCGACGACCGACCCGCAATCGTCGAGATACGAGGGGGTACCGGCGGCGACGAAGCTGCGATCTTTGCCGCCGATCTATTTCGAATGTACACCCGCTTCGCCGAGGGCCGCCGCTGGCGCATCGAGATGATATCGCAGTCCGACGGAACGCTGGGCGGAATGAAGGAGGCGATATTCAAGGTCAAGGGCGAAGGCGCCTACGGTGCCATGCGCTGGGAGTCCGGAGTGCATCGCGTGCAGCGCGTTCCAGTCACCGAGAGCCAGGGCCGCATTCATACTTCTGCAGCGACAGTCGCCGTGCTTCCCGAGGCGGAGGAGATCGATCTAAAGATCGAAGACAAGGATTTGCGCATCGACGTTTTTCGCTCCTCTGGTCCTGGTGGCCAGAGCGTGAACACTACCGATTCCGCGGTTCGTATCACGCACACGCCGAGCGGAATCGTCGTCAGCCAGCAGGATCAGAAATCACAACTGCAGAACAAGCTGAAGGCGATGGAAGTTCTGCGCGCCCGCTTGCTGGATGCGAGAATCGCGGAGCAGGAAGCTGCTCGCGCGCGGATGCGCAAGACGCAGGTCGGCACGGGCGACCGCTCGGCCAAAATCAGGACTTACAATTACCCGCAGAATCGGGTCACCGACCATCGGATCAATTTGACCCTTCACGAGCTGACGAAAGTTTTGAACGGAGAGATAGACCCCTTCATCGAGGCTCTCAAAGTCGCCGACGTCGAGGAGAGGCTCGGTGAGCAGTAGCGGCGGCTCGTATTTTCCGACGACACTGCCGATCGGCACGATTGGCGATTTGCTCGCCGGATGCACCTCGATGTTGGAGGCAGAAGGCTTGCCCGAACCGGAGCGCGAAGCGCGTGAGATTGTCGCTGCCGTGCTCGACGTGCCGAAATTCTGGGCCGCCGCGAACACAGTCGCTGACGCATCACCCCAGGTCGCCAGAGCAGTGATTCGCGCCGCCATGAAACGCGCGAGCGGAGCGCCGCTCGCATACGCTGTCGGACGCGCGTCTTTCAGGCATCTGACCCTCCAGGTTGACGAACGCGTTCTGATTCCGCGGGTCGAGACCGAGCTTCTGGTCGAGCGCGTGCTGGAGCGGGCTACCGCAACGACGCGAGCGATCGCTGATATCGGAACAGGATCCGGAGCGATTGCTCTTTCGCTGGCATTCGAGGGAGAATTCGCGCGGGTCTTCGCCACCGACATCTCACTCGACGCTATCGATGTTGCGGCAGCCAACGCGCAATCGCTGGCGAAGTCATTGAAGTCGCCGGTCCATTTCCGCCACGGCTCGTTGCTTGCCCCGCTCGCCGATGAAAAACTCGATGCGATCGTGTGCAATCCGCCGTACGTCAGCTTTGCCGAGATCGAAGATCTTCCGGCGGATGTCCGCGACTGGGAGCCCGCTCTCGCGCTGCTCTGTCCGCAGGACGGATTGTCGGTCACACGTTCGCTTGTCGGCCAAGCCCCTCAGGTGCTCTCGTCGGGTGGATTTCTTGCGCTCGAGGTGGATGCCCGGCGGGCGGGAACCGTGGCAGAGATGATCGCAGTCGATGAGCGATACGCCGAGATCGAAGTACTGCTCGACCTCACGGGGCGCGAGAGGTTTGTCTTCGCGCGGCGCGTATAGCTTCACGACCAGAAAGGAGAAGTGATGCTGGAGGAGAAAGGCAAGGAACTTGGCCGGCTGATCGGGCAGAGCTCCGAGTACCAGACGCTCAAGCGCTCGAGCGAGGCGCTGAATGACGATCGTGAAGCCGTGGCTCTCCTCCAGCGGATGGAAAAGTTGCGCGGAGAGGCACAGCAACTGATCCAGCGCGGCGAGAATCCCACGCCGGAGATGGAGCAACAGCTCGACAACTTGCTCGAGAAAATCCAGGCGCAGCCCGCCTATCAGCGCGCTGTCGTCGCTCAGGAAAATTTCGACAAGCTGATGCTGCGCGTGAATCAGTGGATAATGGATGGCATGAAAAAGGGCGCGGCGAGCCCAATCATCACGCTTTCCTGAGCATGGGACGGGCGCGCGGAAAACTAATAGTCTTCGAAGGTGCTGAAGGGGCGGGCAAGACGACCCAGATCCGGTTGCTCGCTGAGCGTCTGGGCGCGGTCGGAGTGTCGTGCGTGGCGGTGCGAGAGCCGGGTGGCACTCCCGTTGGCGACGCAATCAGAGAGATTTTGCTTCACCCTGAAAAAGAGATCACCGCTGCCACCGAGGCTCTTCTTTTCATGGCCTCGCGCGCGGAGCTGGTTGGGCGAGAAATTCTGCCCGCTGTTGCCGAGGGTACGGTGGTTCTGGTCGATCGGTTTTTCCTCTCGACCTATGCCTATCAGATCGTGGGGCGCGGCCTATCGGAGCCCGAGGTACGAGCCGCGAATCGTTTGGCGACTGGAGGTATCGTTCCTGATCTGACTTTACTGCTCGACGTCCAGGCGCACGAAGGACTGGGCCGCGCCGATGCTCGTGGCGCGCGGGACAGAATCGAGCGAACCGGCGACGAGTTCCATCAGCGGGTGAGCAGTGCCTTTCGTCAATTTGCGGATCCGGCGTGGCAGCACTCCCATCCTGAGTGCGGACCCATCAAGTTGATAGATGGAACGGATGACGAGATGACTGTGCACTCGCGAGTCAGCTCCGCGCTCGCCGCAACGTTCCCGGAGACTTTCGGCAGGATCAAAACTTCAAGAACCGCATGAAACTGAAACTCTGGAGCTCCTCTGCGCGCACGCGTACTGTCGTAGTTGCTGGTACCCTGCTGGGCTCTCTGGTGACGGGCGGCTGGCTACTCCAGCGGGGGGCTCGCACTGGCACGTTCACCGCGTACGAAGGAGCGCAGTTATTCGAGAGCGTTTTCCGGCGCGTCGAGAACGATTACGTCGACCCGGTCACAGACTCTGCGCTATACCGCAAGTCAGTGGACGGAGTGCTCTATGAGCTCAGGGATCCGTACTCCACATTCCTTCCGCCCGACCGGTTTGCCCGGCTCAACGAGAGTACTTCGGGTAACTACGCCGGACTTGGAGTCGAGGTAGACATCCGTGACGGTTGGCTGATCGTGGTTGCTCCACTTCCGGGCGGTCCAGCCGAGCGCGCCGGCCTCCAGCCGGGGGATCGCATCACCGAGATCGCGGGGAAGCCGACCAAAGGCTGGACGAACGAGGAAGCATCGCGGGTCTTGCGTGGGAAGCCGGGCAGCTCCGTCACTCTTACGATCGAGCGTCCCGGAATTACTGAACCAATTGCGCTCACACTTCAGCGCACGACGATTCATCAGAGCGCGGTTCGCAGGGCGTCGATGCTGAACGAAGGAATCGGATACATCGATCTAAAGGCATTCAGCGATTCCACCGCTAAGGAGCTGAACGGCGCCATTGCTGGTCTCCTATCCCGCGGAATGAAGACGCTTGTGCTAGATCTGCGCACGAATCCCGGCGGTCTGTTGACTCAGGGTGTGAGGGTGTCCGACCTGTTTCTCAACTCCGGCCAGAAGATAGTGAGCATGCGTGGGCGGTTGCCGGAGTCAAATCGGGAGTACGCCGACACGGCGACGCAGCGCTGGCCGCAGCTTCCGCTCATGGTGCTCGTCGACGGACGTAGTGCCAGCGCGGCCGAGATCGTGGCTGGCGCGCTACAGGACCACGATCGTGCCGTGCTGATCGGTACTCCGACTTACGGAAAGGGAAGTGCACAGAGCGTCGTCTCGTTCGGCGATCAAGGTGGGCTCAAGATCACTACGGCGCGCTGGTTCACGCCGGCTGGCCGCTCGATCACGCGGCGCTTTCCCAGCGATGATGACTCGGAAGAGGCGCCTCCCCCCAAACGCGAAAAATTCCATACCGATGCTGGTCGTGTCGTTTATGGCGGGGGCGGCATTACTCCGGACGTTATCGCCGGCGATAGCACGACACCAATCGCTGAAGGGAACTTTCTCCGCGCCCTCGGCGCAGACGCGGCGCATTTCAGAGACGCGCTTACAGATTACGCGCTGTTTCTGAAAGCGACGCACGGCGTGACCGCGCCTGACTTCGTCGTTACGCCAGCAATGCGCGAGGAGGTCTGGAACAGGATGAAGGCGCGTGGCATCGATATTCCTCGCGGCATCTACGACGATGCCGAGCCGCTCGTTTCCCGTCTGATCGGCTTCGATATCGCGCGCTACGTATTCGGAACCGAAGCGGAGTTCCGTCGCCGTGCTTCGGTGGATAAACCGCTGCAAAAAGCGCTCGAGCTCGCGCGTGGAGCGAAGTCAGAGCACGACCTGCTGCGAAGGGCAATGGCACAGGCGGCCGCTACCGATACTCTCGACGATGGCGATGGAGGAGGTCAGTGAGCGAACGTGTCTTCATCATCGGTCCCGGTCACGTAGGGCGCGGACTCTTCCGCGCCTTTCGCGCATCAGGGGTCGAGGTCGTAGGACTTCACGGTAAACGACCGTCAGGCGTGGCGACCTCGACCGGAAACATCCCTCACGACGCATCGCGAGCGAATGTTGTGATCGTATGCGTGCGCGACGCGCAGCTCGACCAGACTATAGAAGAAGTCACCGTTGCCGCAACAGACGGTCGCATCGCGCGAGGAACCGTCATTCTGCACACCTCGGCGATAGCGGAGCCCGCGGGTCTCACTGCGCTGACGCAAGCGGGATTCCCGAGCGGAACTTTCCATCCACTCGTCCCATTCAGCGACCCAGAGGTTTCCGCCGAGCTGCTGCGAAGGGGATGGGTTGGGGTTGACGGCGATAATGCCGCGAAAAATGCATCTCGCCGTCTCGCTGGTCATCTCGGCGCGCGCGTGCTCGAGATTCCGCCTGGGAGAAAGCCGGCGTACCACGCGGCAGCCGTTATCTCTTCCAACTTTCCCGTTGTTCTCGCGTCTGTCGCGGGGCACCTGCTGCACGACATCGGAATTCCCGACGCGAGCGCATATCAGGCAGTCGAGAGCTTGATGAGCGGAGCGCTCGCCAACATGAGGCAAGCGCTGCCCGACGATGCGCTGACCGGTCCAATCGTGCGCGGCGATGCGGAGACGGTAGGGAAGCACCTGCGCGCTTTGCACGGGCACCCGGCAGCGTCGGCGGTCTACCGGGCTCTCAGTTTAGCCGCGATAGAGATCGCGGGGTGGCGTGGCGTCGACTCGAAAAAGCTGGCCGCGCTCGCGGGGTTGGTCAGGAGCGGTCACTAGGCCGGAACCGGTAAAGATCGCTGTGCGGTCTGCTGCATCCACAAAACAAAAGCGGGGAGCGGTTAGCGTCGCAGCCGTATAGCTGGGAGCTTCATGCTGGCGTTAGGATTCGATGCTGCCAACCGAGCGACTTCGTCAGTAACTCGCTTTACACAAGCGGGACCGCCACTCAACATCCGAAGACCCGAAAAGCTCCGAGCTTAGCTGCTGCAAAGCTCTCCGCTCCCCGCTTCTGTTTTGTGGATGCTGCCGAAGCCGTATGCCCTTAAATCTCGCTAGAACGTCGCCCCTGAAGGCTGGTCAACAATTTTGGCCCCCTTCGGGACCGTGAATCGAAAACTAGACCTGTTCAACGGCGGATTCGCCGTGAATCTCGTAACGACGACGTGGCGTCGCAGTCCATTCGCCGACTCGACATCGAACTGTCTGATGCTGGAGTCGTTGTCGTCGATCCAGACCTTTGCGCTGGTGAATTCGGTGTTGGATCGCTTCGGAACGAGCGTGACGATGTGAGCCGCGCGACCTCCAACAGCGGCAGTCCCTGACGACGTTACAGTGAAGCGCGTCCGTGGCGAATTCAGAAACTGGTCGGCTGGATCGACGCCGCTGGCGCTGCCGCGGGTGTATGGCATTCGTACGACCTGACCCGGCGCGCTACTCGGTAGGTATAGCCAGAGCGTCGATCCGTCTGCTGTAACACGATCGCCGCTGTCGAAATTGATGCTCAGAAAGTTTGGCCTTTTGCGCAGAATGACGCCGCTGGTGGTCTGCGTACTCCCTGTGAGGGGATTGGTCAGCGTCTGCCGAAATTCGGCGCGCATACTGCTGAGTCGCGCGTAAGCAGCGACCGCGCGATCGATAATCGCATCAGCACTTTGCGCGTTA
>QHVA01000063.1 GCA_003223425.1 Gemmatimonadota bacterium | reverse complement strand
AATCACCTACCATATTGCCTCCGAACAAGATTTGTTGATGTATCGGTGAAAAAAAATCAGCAGCAGGGCTGGGGGCGACGATCCACGCGCGGTTTCAGATCAGTTACGAGAGTCTCGATCTCTTCGAACGCATCGGGGTCGAGCTCGTAATGGACCCAGCGTCCGTCCTTCCGATCCCGGACAATGCCGGCGTCCTTGAGAACGCGAAGATGGAACGACAAACGCGACTGTGCCGCGTCGAGCGTATCGGTGAGCTCGCAAACGCACCGCTCTCCTTTGCGAAGCAGCTCGATGATCTCCAGTCTGGTCTCGTCGGAGAGGGCGTGAAAGAGCTCGATCGCCCGCTCGGTCCTTGAGTGAGTCGCTACTGCCATAAGTCTAATATATCAAAATAAATTGTTGCGTCAATATGGGACTGTTGCAGTCCTTCTAAGAGTTGACATCCACCCCCGCTCGGCTCAACGCAACGCGCTTTAGAAATGGTAGAAGCCCGACAGGAGTAATGCGTAGGTGTGACGAACAATGCCCGTCCCAAGCTCCAAGCTTGCTCCAACCATGAACTTTCTGTTGGCGAATGGATACAGCTTTAGTCCCGGCGCGATGAAGGTTTGTTGGGATCCGGATTCGGGACCCACTAAACCACGTGCCGTCGAAACCTCGAGCAAACCTTCCAGGCGTGATTGAACTCTATATAGAGCGGAGAAGTCGAAGGTGAGGTTCCGTTCCGCTTCTTCGCCGGCCCGCCGACGAAAGGTGGACGACAACATAGTGAGTCCAACGAGCTCGAGCGTATTGCGTTTGTATCCAGCATCTAGAAAAGGCTCGAGCTCAACCAGGTGATCACTTCCGAGCCCCTTCTTATCGCTCCCTGTTGGAAGGCCAGCTGAGAGTCCGCCCCCGAATAAAAGTCCACGCTCACCAAACGCCAGGCTCGCTGCCTTCAGCGACAGCTCAATATTTCCCAGACCGCTGGCACGTTCGAGCGCAGGGGCAGTTCTCCAAATGAAAGGTGTGACGATTGACAGGCTGACACTGTGAGTGAACGAATACTCGCCCTCGAGGCGAACTGTGTTTTCATGGACTCCAGTAGCATCGCTTGTTCGTGCCGCGATGTAGTCCAACCGAATCTTGGTGTCGGGGCTCGGCGATTCTGTCACGAGTGGATGTGAAAAATGCAGGTGTGCATGCTCGTGATCGTCGTCGTGCTCCTGACCGCGAAGCACCGCGCAGGGAATCAGGAGTGCGACCAGAAGAACGAACGCTCTGCCGTGCGAGCAATCGTGCAGCATCGAGCGGCGTGTGCTCGAACTGTACATGAAGCGTCTCCAGTTGTGTGATGGACCGCCTGCTGATTGCAGGCGGAAGCTCAGCGTGTGTTAGGAGAGGAGACGCTGTGGCGGGCCGGTTGCGAAGGGTACGTTGTAGGCCGCCGCTGTGTGGAAGGTCTGCTGACGGCGCGTGTCAATCCGCGTAAAGTCGACAATCCAGACGCGCGCATTTTGCGTTGCGGGAAAGGCAATGTGCGTGATAGTGCGTCCACAGTCACCGGCGCAATTGCAGCCTTTGGCGGTAGTTCCGTGATGCGAACTTCCGTCGTCATGACGCGACATGCCATGAGGTGATGTGCCCGGTTTACCCGAGGGTGAGTGATTCGCGAGCGTGCGTCCACTGTGCATCGGACATGGAACGACAGCGCGAAGTCCAGCACCTTGGCTTAGGAACCAAGGGGCGAGGAGGGCGAAGAGCAGCTTAGCGGCGAGAAGTCGGCGCATCACGCGCGATAATGTAGAGTAGTGTAGCCTTTTCTGCCTTCAACCAGCAATTTGGTGTGTCTTAGCCGATCAGGATGAGCGACGGCCGGATGACCAATGGACCGCGCGGATCTGCCAGCCCAGCCCCGTTTTGCTCAGGACCATGAGCTCCGCTCCAACGCTATCTACCGAGCGCCCCCTAAAGGTTCCACGTGCGGAAGAAGTGGAGACCAGCCACGCGACTGAACCCTCGCGAGCGTAGGTGGTGAGTTGGCTCTCGGACCGAACAGATTTTGCAAACTCGATGTCGGCCGCGAGATGGTGGGCGAGGTATTCAGCTCTCGTCTCTACCGCTCCGCCTTCGAGCACATGCAAATCTGCCGAGAGCAGTTGCCTGATAGTTACAGTGTCGCCCTGCTCTAAAGCGGTGTGAAATCGGGACGCAGCAATGAGTGGAAGTAGTGTGCAGTAGACGTGAGCTTCCGAAAGCAAAAGTTACTACGCGTAGGTTGATTCCATTTGAGGTAACGCCGACATAGACTTAGCGATGTGATGTTTCGCCGTGTCGGTGGGCTTCTGATCGCAGTGCTTGTGCTGCAGCTCAACATTCAATCGGTTGCTGCAGCCTGTTCCACGAACTCCTCACATGCGAAGAGTTCGGCGCCGAGACACACCAAGACAGTACCTGATCATCATCACGTGGCTGCCCGCTCGCAGGAAGCCGAGCATAGCGAGGCGCCCTGCGAGACTCCGGTGCGCACCGAGTGTTGCCAGGCAATGATTTCCTGCGGCGGCACCCTCCTCTCGAGCGCGACTTCGACGTCGATCCTGTCCCAGCACGACATAGCAATCGTCACTCCGTACACTCTCCGGATTCCGACCAGCCGCATAGCGGCTCCCGAGCCCCCTCCTCCGAAGGCGTAGAACACCTCTAATCGGTGTTCGCGGTCGCACGGCGCGTCCTTCCGTGTGGCCCCAAAGCGCGTGCTCGTGCGATAACGACGCGCAACAATACAACTTCGGATGAGAAATGTTCTCGTTTCCCAAACGTGGCATGGTGTGCATCGGGCTGGCCATAACGGTCTGCTTTACCACTGCTCCCTTTCCTGCGACTGCTCAACACACGGAGCACGCCGCACAGGATTCGGCCAAGAAGATGCCCATGAAGATGCCAATGGGCGCTGCGACCAAGAAGAAACAGAGCAAAAAACCTGCGGCCAAGAGCGCGACGAAGAAAAGGACGACTGCGAGCAAGGCCGCAACGAAAGCAGCTGACACCTCGCACCAGAATATGCCCGGCATGGAGCCTGGAGCAGGCCATGCCGATTCAATGAGAGCGATGCCTCCGGGTATGCCGATGCCAGGTATGCCACCGGCTGGGCAACTGCCGAGAATGCCGGCTGGTATGCAGATGCCCAGAATGCGCACGCGATCAGCAGAAGACATGATGATCGGACCGCTGGGAATCAGCATGGAGAGAATGGGATCGGGCACGACCTGGATTCCCGATGCGGTAACACTGCCTTCGCGCCGCCGTATGCTCGGCGACTGGATGCTCATGGCGCACGGATTTGTGTTCGGTCAATACGATCACCAGAGTGCTGAGCGCGGCAACGAGCAGTGGGGATCGCTGAACTGGGCAATGCTGATGGCAACGCGCGACTTTGCCGGCGGCCGGTTTCAGGCGCGGACGATGCTCAGTCTCGATCCATTCACCGTGACGAAGCGAGGTTACCCACTGCTGCTGCAGACCGGCGAAGCCTATCGTGGAGACCCGCTGCATGATCGACAACATCCCCACGACTTCTGGATGGAGCTGGGTGCGCTCTATCAGCGGGAAATCAATAAGAAGGTCGGATGGAGCGTTTACGCCGCGCCCTCAGGCGAGCCTGCTCTTGGTCCGGTGGCGTTTATGCATCGCCCGTCGGCGATGGACAATACCGCCGCGCCGATCGCTCATCACTGGCAGGATGCGACCCACGTAAGCTTTGGTGTCATCACTGCTGGGATCTTTTCAAGGCAATGGCAGGTGGAGGGGTCATTCTTCAACGGTCGTGAACCGGATGACAACCGCTGGAACTTCGATACGATCAAACTGGATTCGTATTCGGGACGCTTAACTATCAACCCGACGGCACACTGGAGCTTTGCGGCTGGGTATGGTTTTCTGAAAAGTCCCGAGGCGCTCAACCCTGCCGAGTCCATGCATCGTGTGACCGCCTCACTGTTGTACGGCGCTCGGCTCGGAACGGATGGGCAGTGGTCGAGCGCGCTCATCTGGGGCGCGAACAAGCACAGCGCCGAGCCCAGTTTTTCAAACAGCTTCCTTTTTGAGAGTGAAGCGATTCTCGACCGGAGCAGTACATTCTTTGGCCGAACTGAGCTAGTGAAGAAAAGTGCCGAGGACCTCGTCGTTGACAATCCCGTAGTTACACGCAGCGGCGTGCCCCTTCCGGGGTTTCCGGCGACGCAACAGTTCAACCTCGGAACTGCGCAGCTCGGTTACATCAGAGAGCTTGCGAGACTTCGCTTCGCTACGATCGGACTTGGCGGAGCTGTAACCCTCAACTTCCTACCGAATTCACTGGAGCCATATTACGGCTCGCGGACTCCCGTCGGCACATTTGTCTTTTTACGATTGCGACCTTTTCATGTTGGAAAGACGGCAATGAGTGACATGAAAGGCATGGGCGAAATGCATAATCAGCCGTGAGGAAGATTTTTCAGTCAGCGCTGGTGATCGCGCTGTTGCTGGCGCCTTCGCGAGCATGGGCGCACGCTCATTTGAAGCGGAGCGATCCCGCGGCCGACTCGCGAGTAAGCAGCTTGCTGCTTGCCATCCGGCTCTGGTTCACCGAAAGACCAGAGCTTTCAATGAGCTCAGCCTCACTGAAGGATGCCGACGGGAATGAAGTTGTGATGATGTTGCCGGAAGCCGGTCGGCCCGGCGACAACGAAATCCACTTTCGGCTCTCTGCGCCACTTTTGCCCGGACGTTACGTATTGGCGTGGCGTACCGCCGCCTCCGATGGCCATCCATCGCGGGGCAGCTTCGGTTTCACGGTTGTAGGTGAGGCTGCCGTAACGCCGCTCGGAAGCGCATCGACATCGCCGATCGCAGTTCGTGGCAGCGAAGGCAACGGCCAAAAGCAAACATCTCGAAGCCAGACCGGGGTCGGCGAAGAAGAAGAGGACGCTGCATCACCGGCTAATTCGCTGGCGCGAGCACTGCTCTTTACCGCGCTTCTCGCCGTAATAGGGGTTGTTGCCTTTCGCGTACTCGTCCTTCCTCGCGCGCGTACGGTCAGCTCAGAGCTGTGTCAGAAGATTGCTCGGCGAGCTGCTGCTTTTGGACTACTCGCCAGCGGCGTCGTCATTTTTGTCTCCCTTGTGAGGCTGTACCTCGAGGCACGAATGATGGGTGCCATGCCAGGGATGCCAGGCCCGAGTCTGAATCAGATCGTAATGCAGACGCTTTGGGGGTATGCATTCATGATTCAAGTCGCTGCCGCAGTCCTCGCACTCGTGGCCTTTTCACTCGCTGTGCGAGGGATGCGAATTGGATGGACAATCGCAACAATCTCGGCCGCTGTACTCGCCATCACACCGGCGCTTGGTGGGCACGCTGCGTCAAGTCCACGATTTACATCGTTGCTGATAAGCGCTGATTTTCTGCACGTACTTGGAGGGGCAAGCTGGTTGGGCAGCCTATTTTGCGTGATGCTGATCGGCGTGCCGATGGCACTGACGACGGAGGGGGGCGACCGCTGGGGAAATATTGCGTCGCTGGTCAATTCATTTTCGCCGGTCGCGCTGGGCTCGGCGACGCTTGTGGTCGCCAGCGGCATACTCGCCTCCTGGATACACCTCGAGCATCTCTCCTCGTTCTGGACGACGAACTACGGTAAGACTCTCCTCCTGAAGCTTCTGCTTGTCGGATGCATTCTGATAATTGGCGCGTACAATTTCCGACGTGTTCAGCCGCAGCTCGTAAAAGAAGAAGGAGTCGCGCGCCTTCGGAAATCTGCAGGGACAGAGCTCGCCGTCGGCTTCCTGATCTTACTCGTGACAGGCTTGCTAACCGGGATTTCCCCATGATCAACAACAATGTCGAAGAGCGAGGTGCAGGCGGATTGGCTTTACTGATTGATGTAGCACCTTAGCCGAGGAGATGCGCATGGCTGACCCACCTCAGTACCCTGCCTCTGAGCCTCACACCACGCCGCGCTGGGTGAAGGTGTTTGGAATCATCGCTCTGGTTGTCGTGCTTCTGTTTGTCGTCTTGCTTCTTGCTCCCGGATCGCACGGTCCAGGTCGCCACATGTCTCGGGGCCGCACTCAGCCTGTACAACACGAGGTGCAGCCGCCGTGATCATGTCACCGGACGTTCGCAAGCTCGCGCTCACTGCACACGTCACTGCCTCGGTCGGTTGGCTCGGCGCGGTCGCTGCATTTCTGGCTCTCGCCATCGCCGGTCTGACCAGCCAGGATGCTCAGATCGTGCGTGGTGCTTACCTCGCGATGGATCTGACCGGCTGGTTCGTCATCGTCCCATTGAGCTTCGCCTCGCTGCTGACTGGGCTTATTCAGGCGCTGGGCACGAAGTGGGGTTTGTTCCGACACTACTGGGTTCTGGCAAAGCTTTTAATAAACGTCTTCGCCAACATCGTCTTGCTGATGTACATGCCGACACTCAGTTACCTCGCGGGCCAAGCGTCAGAGGCGAAGTTCCCGGGCGCTGACCTGGGTGGATTGCGAGACCCTTCGCCTGTGCTCCATTCCACCGCCGCTCTGTTGCTGCTGCTCGTGGCAACGGTGCTGGGTGTGTACAAGCCGCGTGGTATGACAAAGTACGGGTGGCGCAAGCAGCACGAACAACACGCCGCATGATGTCAAAATCAAAGGCGATCCATGCAGCCGTGGCTGCCACGCTACTGCTCGCGACGCCCCAACTCGAAGCGCAGAGCATCTCCTCTGGCATACCTGCTTCCTTCGATTCAGCCCAACAGCGCGTGCCAATGTTGACACGCACTGACGCCGCTGGCCTGCTGGCGGTATCAGCAGTCGTTCTAGCGCTAATGCCCAATGACCGATCGATTGCAGCTGCGTTCCAGCGATCGAGCGTTCAGTCCAATAGCACTCTGAAAGATGCGGCGAACGTCTTTGACGCGGTTGCCGATCCAGGCGTACTAGTCTTCAGCGCGGCAACCTATTTTCTGGGGCTCGACAAACATTCGCTGCCAGTCGCGTCTCTCGGCATGCACGCTGGAGAAGCGATCGTTTTGGGTGGCGTGATAAGCGAGGTCATGAAAGGCTCGTTCGGCCGTGCGCGCCCGTCAGTCAGTCCTACTGATCCTCGCGATTTCCATTCCGGTAAAGGATTCGGCAACGATGATTTCGGCTCGTTTCCGTCGGCTGAAACGACGATCGCGTTTGCGGCGGCTACAGCTGCGA
>QHVA01000062.1 GCA_003223425.1 Gemmatimonadota bacterium | reverse complement strand
CCCCGTCTTGTGATCTTCGCCGCCGACGATCAGAATCTCGTAATCGAGCTCGCGGCCCGCTTTGTCCTCGCCGGACTGGAGCCGAATGTAGTGATAGGGACGCGGTGTGTCCCAGTACAACCCATGGGGGATCGCTCCCTTGGGAACGCGCGCGCCGATGACGTAGGTGCGATACGCAGCCTGTTTGCTGTGGATGATGAGCCAGTCGTTTACGGGTGTATTCGTGCAAACGACTACGTTGTCGGCGCTGATGACGTGTCCGTCACTCGCCGTCACGCGTGCCGGCTCGCCATCCTCGATTTTTTCGGCGTGGACGCCAGTGTAGATCTTGCCTCCGTCGCGAAGAATCGCGCGGGCCAGACCTTTCAGATACTTGAGTGGGTGAAAAGTGGCCTGTCGGGGAAAGCGAAGCGCTGGTCCGCTGTCCCAGAAACTGAAAGGGATGCGATCGACTAGCTGAGTGTCGGTGATTCCGGCGCGGTGCGTAGCTTCCAGCTCACGTTCCAGATCCTCGCGTGTCTCACTGCCCCCAAGAAAAAGAAAGCCTTCGACCCGTTCGAAATCGCAGTCGATGTCTTCCATCGATGCAATCGTTTCAATTCGATTGATCGCCGACATGTGGCTCTCAGCTGCGATCCTGGCGCCCTCCTCGCCGTGCATCTTCTCGATTTCGTAGTAGCGATCGTCGAGTGCCGATGTGAGGTGAGCAGTGGTGCGGCTAGTCTCGCCGCCGCCAATTGGTCCGTCATCTATCAATACGACGGCGCGGCCAGCGCGTGCGAGCAGATAGGCGGTAGTCATGCCTGCGATCCCGGCGCCTACGACGCAGACGTTGGCGCGCAGATCCTGGGTGAGCGATTGAAATTGGGGTACTTCGGTGGTGTCCATCCAGACAGAGGTGGTGTGACCGGAGTCGCTCTGCATAGATGATCTAGTCCGTTGAATGGTGCGAGTCGTGCTGATCCGGGGGAGCGCAATGGCGCATACGACATGCCATGTGCTACTCTAGAAAGAGTGTGCCATTTCGCGCAGCAACTACGGTGGAGAATGAGTCATGAGCAAACATTCCAAGCATACGTGGATCGTCGATGTGATCGAAGATGGCTCAGCCTCGATAGAAGTTGATGGTCGTACGGTGACGCCGATTCCCGAGTGGCTACTGCCGCAGGGAGTGAAGGAAGGCGATGTGTTGTCGGTCACGCACGACAGGCGGGAAGGCAAATCCGCGCTACTGATTGAAACTGATCTCGAGGCAAAGAAGAAAGCTCTCGATCGATCGGCGAAGCAGGTTGGGAGAAAGTCCAAGAACGATCGAGCCGGAGACATTCAGCTCTGAGCTTGTCGCCTTATTTCATTCCCATCGTGCATGCGCCTTGTTGTGATGTCCGATCGCTGGGACCATCGAGATCGGTTCCTGGCCGGTCGGGGGTAATCGTGAATCCTCCGCCGGGCTTTCCTGACGCGCGAATGGTAATCGTGCCGTTCTGATCAGTGCGATACCACGGCACACCAGCAGTGCGGTATATCGCTTTCGCCTGGGTGTGCATATGTCCGTAATCATTGCGCGCACCCAGCGACGCAACGACCCACTGCGGATGTGTAAGCTCGAGGTACCTCGGCGTAACGCCGTTGCAGCTGCCGTGATGATCGGCCTTGAGTACGTTCACTCGTATTCCAGGATTTCGGTTGTAGCCGGTGGCGTCGAACCAGTTGATCTCATCGTGCTCGGCGTCTCCAGCGAGCCACATTGTAAAGGATGCTGAATCAGGTCCGATCAATTTCACTGCTGCCGACCGATTGTTCGGTCCATCACCATTGGGCAGTGGCGCAAGGAGATGCAGCTTCGCTCCACCGGTCATTGTAATCGTGCAAATCGGGCGGCCGTTGGAGCAGGGATCGTCGGTATCGCGATAGATCAAGCTGTCCCGATCCATTCGTGACAGGATCGAGTCACGAAGCTCGGCGAGTGTAACAGCCGGCGCAGGATCCTTGTTCTCGAAAAAATATTGGACGCGGATATGCCTCGAGGTCTTGAACAGCTCACGCAGACCGCTGTAGTGATCGAGATGTTGATGAGAGAGGATCACAACGTCGATCGTAGAGTTGTTGAGGCTGAGTGAATCGAGATATCGACCGAATGCAGCGGTGTCCGGGCCACCGTCGATGATCACTTTGCTCGAACCGTTTCTTATGTAAGTCGCGTCTCCCTGCCCGATGTCGAGCAGACGGACTATCAGCTCTCGCCCGCCCGAATCAGTTACAAAGCTTGTAACCGGAGGCTTGAGCGACCTGGCTCGACGGCGATGTCGCTGTGTTTGTGAAGATCTCTTTGTGCGCGACTGGCGATGCTGCTGCGCCTCGATGAAAAAGGCCAACGATACCAGTACGACGGAGAAGAAGAGAGTGCGTCTAAGCATCGTTTAGCGATCGCTCTGGCAGCGAGTGTCAGTACCAACTTCGCTGGGATGATCGTGGTCTGGCGCGTCGTTTCAGTACGCGCGTCATCGTTGTTTGACCCGGGTCACGTAGTCAGGCAACGATCTGTCGAAGAACTGCGCGCACCGGCGCGGCGTCGAGAGCCATCAGTTTCAGTGGAAACGCCATTAGCTCGTACATGGTTGGCGTAACCCTTCTTAGATCGAGATTCTCGAGGATGGCGCCGTTCCCAGAAAAGAGCATGTTGTGGACAGGAAGGTTCTTACTGTCTCTCGGATCCACTGATGGCGCGTCGACGCCAAGGAGGCGGAGGCCACGCCCGAGCAGTGTGCGGACGCACGACTCTGAGAGTGTTGGCCAATCTTCGGGGAACGCACCACTGGCGATGGTCCTGCCTGTTCGTAACAGCAGTCGCTCGACGAATGGCAGCGATTGAATTTTCTCCAGCTCCTCGATGTCGATCTGTTTGCTGAGACTGGAAACATCGACGACTATCGCCGGGCCGAAGAAGATGTCGAGAGAAAGCTCGTGTGAGCCTGACCATCCTTCGCGAACATGCAGCGGCGCATCTGCGTGAGTGCCGACGTGCGGGCTGGATGTGAAGGACGAAACGTTCACGCTTGCACCGGCCGCCATTGAAGAAGCCCACCCGCAACTGAATGGAGTGTCGCCCGGCCACTCAGGCGTATCGGGATTGAGAGTGACGCTTATGTCGCGGAGTAGAGGCTCGTTTCCATTCACTGACTACTCTCGGCGTGTGGATCGCGGCGCGATCCGGCATCCACAGAACTGAAGCGGGGAGCTGAGAGCTTTGCAGCTTGGAAGCTGGGAGCTTTCATACGGCTTTCGTAACTAATTCTTTCCAACGAGTCGTTTCGCGGTTTCGACCATGTGGTCCACGGTGACGCCAAGATGCGTATAGATTGTCGCCGCCGGTGCAGACGCACCGAAGCGCTCGATTCCCAGGATTACGCCGTCATCGCCGACCCAGCGGTACCAGGACATCGGATGCGCTGCCTCCATCGCGATCCGCTTCACACCCTTAGGCAACACGCTTTCCTGATAAGTCTTGTCCTGCCTTGCGAAGAGCTCGTGACTTGGCATGCTCACGGCGCGGGCGCGAATACCATCAGCCTCGAGTTTTTTCTGGGCGTCAAGAATCAGCGCCACCTCTGAGCCGCTCGAGATCAACACTATTTCAGGGGTGCCACCCGGTACGTCGGCGAGCACATAAGCGCCGCGCGCCAGTCCATTGGCTGGCGCATACTTCGACCGGTCGATGAATGAAAGCTTTTGGCGCGTCAGCACGAGCGCAACTGGTCCATCTTTGTGCCTGAGCGCTGCTCTCCAGGCTTCGGCAGTCTCAGCAGCATCGGCGGGTCTGATGAGAGTCATACCGGGAATCGCACGCAGCGCGCTGAGCTGCTCGACTGGCTGATGCGTCGGACCATCCTCGCCGAGTCCGATCGAGTCATGCGTGTAGACGTAGATGACATGCCGCTTCATTATGCACGCCAATCTTACCGGCGGTCTCATGTAGTCAGAGAAAATCAGGAAGGTCGCACCGTAGGGAATAATCCCGCCGAATAGCGACATGCCGTTCATGATCGAGCCCATGCCGTGCTCGCGAATTCCGAAATGGAAGTTGCGACCAGCGTGGTTCTCGCCGGAGAAGCTGGGCTCACCCTTGATGATCGTGTTCGTGGAGCTGGCCAGGTCGGCCGAACCTCCCATCAATTCCGGGATCTTCTTGCCGATGGCATTGATGACAACGCCCGACGCGGCTCGACTCGCAACGTTGCCGTCCTTTGCTGTGAAGGTTGGGATTGCCTCTTCCCATCCTTCAGGCAACTCACCGCGCAGGCGGCGCTGAAGCTCCGTCTCCAGACGTGAATTAGCAGCTTTGTAAGCGTCGTAGATTTTTTCCCATTCGTCTTGCGTCTTCGCTCGGCGTTTAGCTGCCTCGCGCCAATAGCGGAGTGCTTCAGGAGCGACGTAGAACGGCTCCTGGGATGGATATCCAAGCGCCTGCTTGGTGAGAGTAATCTCGTCCTGACCTAATGGTGATCCGTGCGCTTCGGCAGTGTCGTGTTTGTGTGGACTACCGTAACCAATGTGTGATCGAACGACGATCAGCGACGGCCTCGACGTATCGGCCTTTGCTGCGTCGATTGCGCGATTCAGTGCGGCGAGATCGTTGACATCGGCGACGTGCTGCACGTGCCAGCCATAAGCCTCAAAGCGCGCACCCGTATCGTCACTAAACGTGAGCGCAGTGTCGCCTTCGATGGTGATGTGATTGTCGTCGTAGAAACCGATCAACTTGCCAAGCTTCGCGTGTCCCGCAAATGAAGCGGCCTCGTGCGAAACACCCTCCATCATGTCTCCATCGCTGGCGATGAAATAGATGTGATGGTCGATGATCTTCTGCTCTCGGTTGAACACCGCGCCCATGTGCGCTTCGGCCACAGCCATGCCGACGGCGTTGCCTACTCCCTGACCGAGCGGGCCGGTCGTGGTCTCCACGCCGGGTGCGTAGCCGTACTCGGGGTGGCCGGGTGTCCTGCTTTCCCACTGCCTGAACTGCTTCAGGTCATCGAGCGTGAGATCGTAGCCGGTGAGATAGAGCACGCTGTACAACAGCATCGATGCGTGTCCCGCCGACAACACGAATCGATCGCGGTTCAGCCAATTCGGGTCGGCCGGATTGTAGCGAAGGTGCTGGGTCCAGAGCACGTATGCGAGTGGCGCGAGCGCCATTGGTGTGCCGGGATGGCCGGAGTCCGCTTTCTGAACGGCGTCCATCGCGAGAACTCTGATCGCGTTGATGCAAAGGTCTTCCAGCGATTGGCCGGATCCAGCGGGGGCTAGGGAAGAAGATGCTGTCGCTGCTGACCGGGTTGCGGTCGCGGTGTCAGGTGAATCGGACATTAGAAGGCTGAGTGAAATCTCGTTTGGAAGCTAGCTCATACTCGAGCGCGTTGCAGGGCGAGCCAATCTGCCGCTTCGCGTACTTCGCTCGGCACGAGACTGTGGCCAGCCAGCTGCCACTGGAGAGTGACATCTGCGTGCGCAGATTGGAAAAGCTCAACCAATCTTTCTACACTCGCAGTAGGAACAATCGGATCCATTCGTCCAGCCGAAATGAACACCGCGGAGCCATCGAGATCGTTTCTCTCAGGTGGCTCGTAGACGAGCATCGGCCGAAAGAGGATTGCCGCCTGGATGACTCCGGGCTCTACGAGCATCGCTGTGGAGGCGACGTTGGCACCATTGGAATACCCCAGTGCGAAGACACGATCTGGATCAAGCCGGTAGGTAATCACCGCCGCGCGAATGAACCGCGCCAACTCCTCGGCGCGCGAGCGCACTTCCTTCGGATCGAACACGCCCTCGGCGAGTCTCCTGAAGAAACGTGGCGCTCCATTCTCCAGAACATTTCCGCGGGGACTCAATATGGCGGCGCCGGGCGCGATTGCCTGGCCGATGCCAATGAGATCGTTCTCGTCGCCGCCGGTGCCATGCAGTACGAGGAGCGTCTCTCCGGAGCTGGAATCCTCCGCGGGCACAAAGCGATGAATGAATCCGAGATCTTCGGTCATGCGTTGGGGCCGCGAAGCTCGAGTGGCGTGTGAACGTTGGGGAGAAGCGCTTCGATCTCGAACCTTCTGGGCTCGAGCCATTCTGGAAGCTTGAGCAATTGACCGAGCGAATCGAATGGCTCGTCGACTGCGAATCCGGGTCCGTCGGTTGCGATCTCGAAAAGAACACCGCCCGGCTCGCGAAAGTAAATGGATTTGAAGTAATCACGGTCAAGCTGTGGGGTGACGTTGTAGCCAAGCGATGTGAGCTCGGTGCGAACCTTCATTTGCTCGACTTCGCTGGCGCTGCGGAATGCAACGTGGTGTACGGTCCCGGCTCCCATGACACCGCGCCAGATACCTGGCACGCAGCGTAGATCTACGAGCGTGCCGGGACCTCCATCTCGGCTGGCGTAGCGGAAGATGCTTCCCTGTTCCCGGACGAGTTTGAAGCCGAGGGTGTTGGTGAGAAGCTGGCCAGTGAGCTCGTTCGCGTCGAGCCAGAGTGTGATCGAGTAGATGCCGCGGATTGCGTGCTCGGCAGGGACTCCTGCTGTAGACCATCCGCTTTCGACATCGACTGCCGGGTGAGCCACGAGCTCACCCATGAATCCTTCGTGATCCTTGAAAGCGATGACGCGCTCGTCCTCGTAGCGTGCAACAGGCTGCCCGAACTCCACTCTCTTCTTGATCAGTCGTTCGATCCAGAAACCGACGGAGCTGGGTAGAATCGAAAACGACGTGACGGCGACCTGACCGCCACCTTGTCGTCCCCGACGTGCATCTGGCCAGGGAAAAAA
>QHVA01000061.1 GCA_003223425.1 Gemmatimonadota bacterium | reverse complement strand
GCAAGGGGGAGCGCGTTAGTCGCATCGACATCGATGTGAATCCGCCCTTCCACATCACCGGGAACACCATTTGGCACAGAGCAGCTCGGTTCGCTGCCAAGCAGCATATAACGACGAGAGATGCTGTGATTCGTCGGTATCTCGCGCTCCAGCTGGGTGACCGGTGCACCGAACTCAGGCGCGCGGAATCGGAGCGCATTCTTCGGTCCCAGCCGTTCATCGCCGACGCAAGCGTCCTCGCGTATGCCGATGGAAACGGCGGAATCATTCTCAGTGTCTCGACAGTAGACGAAGTCTCTCTCCTCGTGGGTGCGGGCATTGGAGGCAGGGCACCCGCAATTCACTCCTTTTTGCTTGGCGAGGACAATCTGCTCGGTAGCGCTTTTCACGTTGAGGGGGAGTGGAAAAAGGGAGCGCGATTCCGCGACATCTACGCCGGCAGAATAATCGACTACCAGTTTCTCGGGCGCCCTTATCAGCTGTTGGCCGAGGGAGGGCGACGCGAGCTCGGAAGCGACTGGGCGACTGAGCTGAGCCACCCTTTTCTCACCGATCTGCAAAAGCTCTCGTGGCGAACTACGGCGGGCAACCTGAATGGATACTTCTACTTTCGCCGACCAGGGGCTATACCATCGGCGATACGACTGCAACGCTCCTACAGCGACATCGGCGGTGTGATCCGCATCGGTCCGCCGCTTGGTCGTCTGGCTCTGGTCGGCGGATCCGTCTCGTTCGAGGACGAAGATCCGGGGAAAACACCGACTCTCGTCACCGATGCCGGGCTAATTCCTGATACCAGTCAGGCGCTCATCAACCGATACACGAAGCATCAAACCGCGCGGCTGAACGGGCTTTGGGGATTGCGTAACGTGCACTTCGTGCGCGCCAGCGGTTTCGATGCGCTCGAAGGAACGCAGGATCTGCGCACCGGAGTTCAGGTCGCGACGCTACTCGGAAAAGGGGTGACGATTCTTCGTGGCAAGGAACGCGACTGGTTCGCCTCGAGCGATATCTACCTCGGGATGGCATCGCCGATATCGTACGCGGCTCTCGATGTCGCGGCTGAGGGGCGCCGGGATTCCGACGGACGATGGGACGGAATCCTGGCCCACGGACGGGGTGCGATATACATGAAGCCTTTCAACAGGCAGACAGTACTCACCGATCTCAAATGGAGTGGCGGCTGGAGGCAGCGGATTCCTTTTCAGCTGACTTTCGCGGACCGTGAGGGAGGCATGCGCGGGTTCAGGTTTGCGGACGTCGGCGGAGCTCGACGGATGGTAGCTCATGTCGAGGACCGATACCTCATTGGGCGCTACAACGAATTCGCAACGATCGCAGTGGCGGGCTTTGCCGAAACAGGAAAGCTGTGGGCCGGCGATTCTCCTTTCGGCGTGAATACCCCCATATACTCGTCGATCGGAGCAAGCGTGTTGGCGGCTTCACCGCCGCAGTCACATCGAACTTTCAGGGCGGACCTCGCGTTTCCGGTAAGGGGACCGCGGGGTCATGGCTGGGAAGCGCGTCTCGTCGTCACGGATTTTACGAGAACGTTTCGCATCGAGCCGCGCGACATCTTCAACAACCGCGAGAGGTCGGTGCCGTCGTCGGTTTTCAACTGGCCATAGCCTCGGCGTCGAGATCTCGGCGCTCCGTCGGGCATCCACAGAACTGAAGCGGGGAGCCGGAAGCTTTGCAGCGGAGAGCCATTCAGCTTTTCTGGCGGCGTACGGATGCCTCCAATGGGGTCGGTTACATCACGCTCAGCGAGATAGGCTTGGGACAAATTCCCAACGCGTGAATACCATTGCGATAACATTTAATTCTCCTGGCGCTATAGGAGTGGGCATCCCTCCGGATAGACCGGCCGCGGTTACCTGCACGCTCTCGAATGTGTTTCCCCGAATTGCTATCGGTTGAGAGACGCCGCTCGTGTTTACGGAAATCAGGCGGCCGAGCGATCCTCCAGCGGCTCGTGCCATGACATCCGCATCACTCCGCGCCTGCTTCACTGCGTCAGCGAGTGCCGTGCGCCGTGCCTGGTCAGTGCTCGATGCAAGGAACTGAACGGAGGAGACATCCGTTGCGCCCGCGTTGATCGCCGCATCGATAACCTTTCCGAGATCGTCGAGGTGTCGGACCTCGGCACGGATCGCGTTGCGCGCAGTGAATCCCGACAATCGCGGCTGCTGATTCTTGGGATACTCATATATCTGTGTCAGGTTATAGCCGGAAGTCGTCACCTGTTGCTCGGTCAATCCGAGCGCGCGGAGTGCGCTGATAATCGCCGCAACCTTCGCGGCATTCTGTGAGGCTGTTTCTACAGCGCTCGGAGATTGCGTGGTGACGCCAACAGTTACGTACGCGTAGTCGGGAGCGAGTCGGACCTCACCACGGCCGTTAGCCGTGATCTCAGGTTCTCGCGGCGAGGGCGATGGTGCTTGGGTCTGGGCAAGAGAGACTACAGACGAGCCGAGCAGCAGGCCCAGGATTGCACTGACAGATCTGAACATCTCTGCCTCCGCGTTAGGAGAATCGTGCTTTCATCTTCGTCAATACCCTGAGACGCTCGCGCGATGATTTGTTGCACGCTGAGCTCGAAACTTGATTTGCGCACTCCTTACGCCGCTGGAAAAGGCTACCGGCTACCCGGCTGCCGAGCTAAGCGCTCCCCGCTTCAGTTCTGTGGATGCTCGAGCAAACGGCCCAGTCTCGACGCCGAGTCTAGCGTTGCCCCGCCGGCACTCCTCGCATCATTCTTCGCACCGGGAACACCAGCAACCCGCAAACCACCGCCGCGATGAACAGCGACAACGAAGTCTGACGGAACAGAGCCGGCATCTCCTGAAGCTTCTCCGGATCGACGTGCCCTCCGACCAGTCCCGCAATCAGATTGCCGAGCGCCGCCGCCATGAACCAGACGCCCATCATCTGGCCCTTGAACTTGAAGGGCGCAAGCTTGGTCATCGAGCTGAGACCCACAGGACTCAGCGATAGCTCGCCAAGGGTCTGCAGGAAGTAGCTGAACACGAGCCACCAGGGAGACACACGAATATTGCCGCCGCCGTTGAGCACAATGTTCGAGGCGACGAGCATCACTACGAATCCCAATCCGGCGAAGAACAAGCCCCACGCGAACTTTGCCACGCTGGAGGGATCTCTTCCGCGTCTTCCGAGCCCGATCCAGAGCGCTGCGAAAACGGGCGCGAGGACGATGACGAAAACCGAGTTCCGGGCGAACAGATTGAGCGATGTCGGCGCCTGCTCGAACGCTGACCAGAAGATCGTCGCGAATATGA
Organism: Gemmatimonadota bacterium; assembly: GCA_003223425.1. Lineage (GTDB taxonomy): Bacteria > Gemmatimonadota > Gemmatimonadetes > Gemmatimonadales > Gemmatimonadaceae > UBA4720. Next base: position 7,415 of record QHVA01000061.1, on the reverse strand, counting down.
AGAGGAGGATGATGATGACAACCCGCTTCTTCTCCTCGATGTCGAGTCCCCCACCAACGAACAGATAGATGAAATAGGCGAACGCCAGGCCGGCCATGACGAGGCTCATCTTCTGCGCCATCGACACAGGATTGATGTGCAGGACTCCACTCATCGTCAGCGCGACGAGTAGCACGATGGCGGCAACGCCGACGCCGACCGATATCCTGACTCGTCGATGTTCTCGTTCGTCGCGCGAAGCGGCTACAGTGCCGACGTCGCCGAGCGTTTTGTCGGCGCGCAGGCGGTAAGTGATGAGACCGATCACCATTCCCACTCCGGCAGCGCCGAAGCCAAGATGCCAACCGACCCGCTCACCGAGGTAACCCGTTACGAGCGGCGCGACGAGCGCACCGATGTTGATACCCATGTAGAAGATCGAGAAGCCCGCGTCGCGTCGGGATCCACCTTCCGGATAGAGGTCACCGACGATCGCCGAGATATTCGGCTTGAGCAGTCCCGTGCCGAGTACGATGAAAATCAGACCGATGAAGAACGCCGAGTGCGCAAAGATTATCGACAGCGCAATCGAGAGGTGTCCGAGCGCGATCAGAATTCCGCCGTACCAGATTGCGCGTCGCAGTCCGAGCAATCGGTCGGCGATCCAGCCACCGGGCAACGAAGCGAGGTACACGCATGCGGCGTAGATACCGACGATCGATGACGCCGTCGTTCGCTCGAACCCAAATCCGCCCTGCGCCAGCGCGGCCGTCATGAACAACACCAGGAGCGGGCGTATCCCGTAGTACGAGAAACGCTCCCACATCTCGGTGAAGAACAGAGTGGAGAGACCTACGGGATGTCCGAAGAAAGTCCGCTGGCTCGCGCCGCGTGCAATTCCCGGTGGCGGCTCGTCGTGCGTTACTGTTCCTGCCGAGGGCTGCTGAAAAACGTCGCGCGATTCTCTGGCCATGGTCGGAAGGGTAAGGGTCGTTAAGCGTGCACAGCAGCGAGCGGAAGATATCTCTCAGGTGGATTTACGCCGCCGGCGTTCTTTTGTTGCTCCCAGCTCACCGTCGTCGGCGACTGTTTGATGCAGGCGGCAAAATGTCCGGGCGTTTTTTCCTCGAGCGGTGGAACGATGGCGGTGCACGCTGCGTCTTTGGAGGGATGATGGCAACGCGGGTGGAAGACGCACCCCGACGGCGGATTCGCGGGTGAGGGAACGTCGCCCTGCAGGATGATTCGCTCCTTTCTTGCTTTCGGATCGGCGACTGGTACGGCGGAAAGCAATGCCTGGGTGTAAGGCATGAGCGGCTCGCGATAGAGATCTTCGGCCGTCGCGAGCTCGACGACTTTTCCCAGATACATGACGGCAACGCGATCAGCGATGTGCTCTACGACCGACAGATCGTGTGCGATGAACATGTAGGTGAGGTTGTGCTCGCGCTGGAGATCCTCGAGCAGGTTGATCACCTGTGCCTGCACGGATACGTCGAGAGCCGATACCGGCTCGTCGCAGACGATGAACTTCGGGTCCACAGAGAGAGCGCGCGCGATGCCGATGCGCTGCCGCTGTCCACCAGAGAATTCGTGCGGATAGCGATTGGCGTACTCGGGTCGGAGGCCAACCTCCTGCAAGAGTCTGCTCACGCGCGCGTCAGCCGCCGCACCCTCGGCCAGCTTGTGAATCGTGAGCCCTTCACGAATGATCGCGCCGATGGTCATACGCGGGTTGAGGGAAGAGACCGGATCCTGGAAGATGATCTGCATATCGCGTCGCAGTTTGCGCAGCTGCGACGTGCTCATCGAGCGCACATCCCGGCCCTCGAATCTGATCTCACCGGACGTTGGCTCGATGAGACGGAGAATCGTTCGACCGGTGGTGGTCTTTCCGCAGCCGGATTCGCCGACTACTCCGAGAGTCTCGCCCCGCGCGACGTCGAAGGAGACATCGTTCACTGCCTTCACGGCGCCAACCTGACGAGAGAGAACTCCCTTTCGGATCGGAAACTCCTTGCGGAGATTGCGCACCGAGAGCAGCTGCGCACTTTCATTGGCAACTGGAACATTCATAGTCATGCTGCTCCCACACCCTCCACCACCACTAAAGGAGCGTGCGGATTGTTTCGTCGCTCCGGCTCGACGGCGAGATGACAGCGGGATACGTGCGCGGCACCGACGTCATAGAGCGGCGGATGTTCGCGCTCCGGACGCTCCCACGAGTACGGACACCGTTCGCGGAAGCGACAGCCGTGCGGCCAGTTGGTCGGCGCGGGAACCGTTCCCGGGATGACGTTGAGTCGATCCTGATCGTGGCCGATGTGCGGCATCGAGTGCATCAACCCTTCGGTATAAGGATGGTGCGGACGAGCGAAGAGCTCGTCGACGGGCGCCTGCTCGACGACCTCGCCGGCGTACATCACGATGACTCTGGAAGTTGTCTCGGCGATCACTCCGAGATCGTGAGTGATCATCAGAATCGAGGTGCCGAATTCCTTTTGCAGATGTACCAGCAAATCCAGAATCTGCGCCTGAATCGTGACGTCGAGCGCGGTCGTCGGTTCGTCGGCAATCACGAGCGCAGGCTTCATGATGAGAGCCATTGCGATCAGTACGCGCTGTCGCATACCGCCCGAGAGTTGATGCGGATATTGTTTGGCGCGATCTTCCGGCGCGGGCATGCCCGTAAGCGCGAGAGTCTCGACGGCGCGATCCCAGGCCTGTCTTCTGCTTAGTCCAGCGTGGATTCGCGCTACTTCCGCGACCTGGTCTCCTATGGTGAAAACTGGATTGAGGGCCGACATCGGCTCCTGAAAAATCATAGAGATCCGGTTGCCGCGGATGTGGCGGATCTCTTCATCGCCCAGCGTGACGAGATCCTTGCCCTCGAACTCGATGCGACTGCCCGGCTCGATTCGCCCGGGCGGCTGGATCAGTCGCAGGATGGAGAGCGCGGTCACCGATTTTCCGCAACCTGATTCGCCGACGATGCCAACGGTTTCACCCGCACCGACATCGAATGAAACGCCATCCACGGCCCGAGCTACTCCTGCTTCTGTATAGAAGTAGGTACGGAGATCTCGAATCGAAAGCAGAGGTGGCGTCATCGATTGATCAGCGGCGCTCGTATGCGTCGCGCAGCGCTTCGCCCAGAATGTTCAACATCATCACCGTGAGGACCATCAAAAGACCCGGAAAGAGCGCCATCCACCACAGCGTTGCAATCTGATCGGAACCGTCCTGAATGATGTTTCCCCAGCTCGCGAGCGGTTGCGGAACGCCGATGCCCAGGTACGAAAGTCCAGCCTCGAGAACGATTACGTGCGCGACCCCGAGCGTCGCGGCAACGACGATCGGAGAAACCAGATTGGGAAGCACGTGCCTTCCCAGAATTCGTCTCCGGCTCGCGCCCAATGCTCGCGCGGCAGTGACGAATTCCGCGTGCTTCAACGCAAGAACCTGACCTCTGACGATGCGGCTAAGACCGAACCAACCAGTAAGTCCCAGGAACAGGACCAGCGCGCCAATCGATAGTCTGGGCCACGCCACCAACACCCCGAGGAGGAGCAGCAATCGCGGAATTGACAGAAATGCATCGAGCAGTCGCATCATCAGCGCATCGACCACACCGCCCGCGTATCCGGAGATTGCACCGTACGCCACGCCGAGCGTTAGGCTCACGATGGTCGCCAAAACTCCAATCATGAGTGAGAGTCGCGCGCCGTAGATCACTCGACTCAACACGTCTCTGCTATAAGGATCCGTCCCGAACGGATGCGCGAGAGAGGGAGGAAGATCTTTGAGCGCGACGATGTCGGGTTGCGCCGCCGGATCGTAGGGCGCGATGAGCGGCGCGAGAATCCCGACCAGCACGATGACGCCCAGCACGAAGAGCGCCACCCGCGAGGACGGTTTGCGCAGGATCCGGCGCACGCCGATCGCGAGCGGCGATTCGCGCGGCCGCGCGACGCTAGTGGCTGCGGAGTCTTGGGTCTGCCCAGGCATAGAGCAAGTCGGCGAGAAGACTTCCAACCGTGACCATGATGCTGCCGATGATGACTCCGCCGACGACGAGCGGATAATCGCGGGTAGCGATGGCGTTGACGACGGCATAGCCCATCCCCGGCCAGGCGAAGATCTTCTCGATGAAGAACGCACCGGTAAGAAGTGCCGGGAATGAGAGTCCGATCAGGCTGATGATCGGCAGCAGCGCGTTACGCAACGCGTGACGGCGCAAAATCTCCCGCTCGGTGAGACCCTTGAGACGCGCGGTACGGATATAGTCGGCGGGAAGAACGTCGAGCAATGCCGCTCGCTGGTATCGCGCGACCGAGGCAGAAGCGAGCAGTGTGAGAGCGATCGCCGGAAGAGCGAGGTGCCGCAAGCGATCGAGGATTCGTGCGCCGAATCCCATGTACTCGTGCATAACGGGATCGACGGCGCCTCCAACGGGAAAGATCGGAACCCAGTAGGTGAAAGCGAGAAGCGCGAGGATCGCGAACCAGAAATCCGGCATCGAGAAAAAAAAGAGAGTGAGGCCACTGAGCGCGTGATCGGTGATCGAGCCCCGCCGCGCGACCTGGATCAGTGCGATCAGAATGCCGAGGCTGAAGCTTCCGACGAGCGCAACGCCCATGAGAAGGAGCGTGTTCGGAAGCGCCCTACCCAGAACCTCGCGCACGGTCCGATCGTGCGAAAAGGACCAACCGAGCTCACCATGCGCGAGGGAATTCACGTATTTGACGAATTGCTCCGGAACGGGGCGATCCAGACCGTATTGCGCGCGCAATGTCTCGCGCACTTTCTCGCTCACATTGGGATTGTCCATCACCGCGCTGAACGGATCGCCCGGCGCGAGATGAATCAACACGAAGGTGATCGTCGCGACGATGACGACGATCACTGCAGCCTGCGCCAGCCGTCGCGCGATGTAGCGGAGCACCCGCTACTGGGTCTTCTGACCCGGAGTCTGAGCGGGCGACGCGGCCGTCGAAGCAGGCGCCTTATCGCGCGGAATCCGCTTGTCCGCTGGGATCGACCACTCGGGAATGTGTGCCCACCACGCGTCTGGTCTCAGTGTCACGAGCTGAAGGCGCGAATGATATCCGACCGTCGGGATTGGTTCGGCCAGCCAGATCGCTGGCGCATCCTGTATGATCGTCTCGTATGCCTTGGTGAAATAAGCTTTGCGTTGGACATGGTCGAACGACGACAGCGCGCTGTCGACGTAGGCATCGAATACGGGATTCTCGTACGATCCGTAATTGTTGCCACTCGCCGTGCGTGATCCCGCCGTCCCCCACGATCCACGCACGGCACCCGGACTCGGCTGCGTGCTCCACTGTCCAATCGCGGCATCGAATGCGCGCTTTCGCTCTTTCTCAACCAGCACCGGGAAATCGAGCTGTTCTACGTCGACCTTGACGCCGGCCTTTCGCAGCTCTTCCTGGAGGACAACGGCCAACCTAACGCGCACCTTGCTCGTGCTTGGAACCGAGAGGGTGAATTGGAGCGGACGTCCGTTGCGAGAGCGGATGCCGTTGGTATCCGCGGCGCGCCATCCGAGCGAATCGAGCAGCTTGCGCGCGCCCGGAAGGTCAAAGGGAATCTGGCGTAGATTCGGGTCTGTCGTCGGATAGGCTCTCACAGTCGGTCCGAGAGCGGGAAGTGCCAGCGTGTCGTAAACGCTGCGGACAATGGTCGCGCGATCAGTCGCCATCGTCAGAGCGCGGCGGAGCTCACGATTGCCAAAGATCGGATGCGGCCGCGCGCGATTCGCGGGGTCGCGGAGGTTGAATTGCGCGAAAAGATATAGCAGGGCGTGATACTGCCTGGTTCGAAGCTCTGGATGCTTCCGAACTTCGGCTATGTTCTCAGGTCGCAGCTGCTCGAAGAAATCCGTCTCCCCGGAAAGGAATCTCGTCAGCGCGGTGTTGAAATCGGGAGCGATGCTCCAAATGAGCCGACTGATTTTTGGTGCTCCGCGATAATTTGCCGTGTCGGCTGCGAGCTCGACGGCGGCGCCCGGAATCCAGCGCACGAACCTGTATTGGCCTGAGCCGATCGGACGCTTCGCCGCGTCGGACGCGCGCCAGCCGGTCAGAGCGATGTCTTTCCAGACGTGTTCCGGCATTATCGGCAGCTGATACACAGCATCGTAGAACTGCTGCGGCGACCGAGCGTGGAACCAGTATGTCGCTGTCGCGGAATCTGGCGTGGTGACAGAATCGATATTCGTTAAAAGCGGAGCGGCCGGTGATCCAAGCGCCGAATCCTTGGTGCTCGCAATCGTGAACCGCACGTCGCTGGAGCGTACTGGGAATCCGTCATGCCACTTCGCGTTTGGATTGATGTGGAACGCGATGCTGAGGGAATCGGCGCTCCAGATCCAGTGATCGGCGAGACGCGGAGTGAATCCCTTGTCGTTTAGGATATTGAGCGAGTCGCCAATGTCTGCCAGCCGATCGTAAACCATGTCAGCGATCTGCGCCGCCTGAACGCTTTGGAGCAGTGATGGAATCAGCACATCGGGATCGCCACCGGTGGAGATCGCGAGTGTGCCGCCAGCGTTCCCAGCCGACGACTCGGTTCCGACACAGCCGCACGCGAAGAGTGCGCAAAGAAGCCCGGCATATCTCATCGCCGCCATGTCCAACCCTCATCGAGAAAGTGTGGAAAGTGTTTCAGTGTCTCCTCGCGGATCTCGTCTTCAGCCAGCTCCGTCGCGTTCGCGTCCTCGAGTGATCGAACCGCGTCGAACATTGCGGCTGCAACCTCAGTGGTATCCGGCGCACGCCCAAGCAGCGCGTGTAGCGTAGCCGGTGCGGGAAACGATCCGCTCTTTGCCTCCGTGTTGGTGGCAAATAACGGGAGGGATGACTGGTCATCATCGACGAGGATCGAGCCGTGCTGCAACAAGGCGCGCTGGTCACGCCACTGCGCACTGCCGACCAACTTGCATCCCTGAACGATCAACTCTCCCTCGCCAGGCATCTCGAAACAGCTGCCCACGCCGGGCGGAGGCCGCTGAGCAGGCGAGGCCGTCTCCACGAAAACCCCTAAGCGACTGAGGCCGGTCTGCAGAATGAGATTGATGCACGAGTAGGTCTCGCGAAGACTGGCATTACTCACCGGCGCCGTCACGCTGTACGTAACCTCGTGATCGTGCAGGATTGCGCGCCCGCCAGTGGGTCGTCGCACAACATCAATTCCGGCAGCGCGAATTTTCTCGGCGTCATAGAATCCCGATGCCGGCTGATTGCGTCCGAACGAGAGTGTCGGCCGGCTCCAGGAGTAGATGCTGAAGACTGTTTCGCCGGTCCGCGCCGCGCGCGTCTGCAGCGCAGTATCACGCGCCATGTTCTCGGCGCCGGAGCAAGGCGCAGCAATGAGAAGGCGCCAATGATTGTAACTTCGCCGCGAGTGCATAGAGT
>QHVA01000067.1:8604-12388 GCA_003223425.1 Gemmatimonadota bacterium | reverse complement strand
GGCTCTCGCTGGTGAATGATCCATCTTGAGAAATCCTCCGCCGGCTCGGCGACGACGAGTAAAGCCATCTTCGCGTGCTCCAGTCCGCAGAATTCAGCGCACTGCCCGCGGTAGATACCGGGGTGGTCAGCGCGGATCCAGAGCTCGTTCTTGTGTCCCGGTATCAGATCTTTCTTGCCGCTCAAGTTCGGAACCCAGAAGCTGTGAATCACATCGTGCGATGCGAGCTTGATCATCACCGGCCGGCCAACGGGGATGTGAATCTCGTTGGCGGTACGGACGATGTTGTGGGGAATGGGATCCTCGTACGCCACCTCCCACCACCATTGATGCCCGGTGACGTCGATTGTGAGCATGGAGGACTCAGGCATCCGGCCAATTCCGCGCGCAACGGCGAAATCGTAAAGGAGAAACAGGAACAGAATCGGGATGACCACTGCTACTGCGAGCTTAACCGCGCGTCCGGCTCTCTCCTCTCGTGGAGGTGACTCCGTATCATCCACCGCATACCGTCGGTTCCGGATGATGAGGAGGAGCGCTCCAATCACGATGACGTAAACCACGACCGACACTGCCATCATGAAATAGAAAAGCTGGTGTGTCGACGTTGCCTGTGGCCCGGCTGGATCGAGTACCGACTGACGGTCGTAGCCAGTGCAGGCCATCGCTGAGCATACCAACGCAGCCGAGAGCGGAGCTCGTGAGCTCACTGGCCCGGCTTTGTGTTTTTCGGTTTTTGTGCGGAGCGGAGCTGGAGATCGGGAACGACGTAGATGTGCTCTTCGCGTGCTGAGCTAACCGACGTTCCCTCGAGGCCACTCAGCGATCGGACGTACGCTACGATCTGCCACGCCTGCTGGTTTCCGATTTTCCCTTTATAGCTGGGCATGCCGTTCGGACTTCCCTCGATTATCGTGCTGAAGATCTGTGAGGGGTCACTTCCGTAAATCCAATCGTCATCCATCAGTGCGGGGCCGATTCCACCACCGCCCTGAGAGTGGCATCCCGAGCAGTTCATTTGATTGAAGAGACGTTTCCCTTCTGAGAGTGCGTAGGCGTTGCTGCCGTAGGGTGACTTAGTGCTCTCAGTGACAATTGCCCCTCCCGGCTGGAGCTCGCTCTCTCGCACGGCGCTGACGGGCGAACCTGCGGGCGGCATTTCCCGGAATTCTCGCTTTTCATCCTGACAGCCGGCGAGCGTCATGAGAAGCGTTGCGACTGACGCCACGGCGCGCGCCGTGGCGAATCGTGATGCAATCATGACGTAGACGCCTCCGTCGGCGAGCCCACCTTGAGCTGCGGAACGCCGTACTCGTCTAGAATGCGTTGAATCTCCGGTCGTCTGCGTACTAGAACCGAGTCCAGCGAGGCGCGGAAGGCCGATTCACCGTGGCGCACTCCGAGTCCAATGTCGAAGACGAACGGAAGAATCGGGAGATCGATCTGAGGCTGTACAGGAACAAGCTTCAGCGGAACGCGCGAGCGCTTCGCCCAGTAGCCCGCCATTGGGCCCCACGCGACCGCCACATCGATATCGCCGCGCGCGATACCGTAAACCGCGTAGCCTTTGACGTTGTAGATGATTCCGCGATTGGAGAGTGCATGTGCCGGCGGCGTATTCGCCCCGTCGTCTCCAATGAGCTGGACGCCGACGCGAACGCGTCGCAAAACAGGATCATCGAACGAGCGCGGATTGATGTGTCCATCGCGGCGCGTCACGAAGACATAGGTAGAGCGATAGTACGGTGAGCTCGGAAGCACCATCCCCAATCCGGTTGGCACGCCCATTATCACGTCGCAGGAATGCGCTTTCAGCGTGTTCCGCACGAACCCGCGTCGCTGCGCCCACCAGGTGTACTCGAGCTTCGCGTGCAGATCGCGTGCGAGGAGCTCGGCAATTCGATTCTCGAATCCCTGACGACGTTCGTTGGAGAACGGCAGGTTGTTTGGATCGGCGCAAACGCGAAGCACGTTTTTTTCGGACTTCGACTGCGAGGATGCTTGAGACGGGGCCGTGCTGGGAGCCATGCTCAGTGTGAGCGCTGCTACGGCGAGATTACGGAAGAGTAAATACATAGAGCATTCCGCCCTTCGTCGTCTTGTCGGGAAGATCACGTACCGCGTTGGCGAAGCCGAGCGCCGCCGAGGAGTCCCGCACATCGAGTCCGCCGACTACGACCGCACCGGCCCAACCGCCAACTCCCGCGAGAACGCTGACGTATTGCTTGCCGTCAGGACCTTTGTAGGTGGTCGGTTGTCCGATGATTCCGGAGCCGCACTTGAATTACCAGAGTAGCTTTCCGCTCCGCGCTTCCACGCCTTTGAACCAGCCGTACATCGTTCCGTAAAACGCAACGTCGCCGGCGGTGACGAGCGCTCCGCTCCATACGGGTAAATCTTCCTTGATCTGCCAAGCGGGACGGCGGTTCACGATGTCCCAGGCGAGAAACTCACCTCGATAGCCGCCCTCCTGAGGCGCGGCGTACATCTTTGCTGTCATCCCGACGTAGGGCGTGCCGGCGATGTAATTCGCCTCGACGTTCTCTTCGTCCATGCACAGCAGCTGGTGCGGGATGTAGAGGAGACCTGTACGCGGCGAGAACGCTGACGGCTGCCAGTCTTTCATCCCGGGCGCCGCCGGACAGATCTCTCGGACGATCTTGCCGGTCTCCGGATGCTTCGCCGGATTCGGAATTGGTCGCCCTGCCTTCAGGTCGAACCCTGTGTACGATGTGATCGGCCCGAATGGGTCAGCTGAGAGGATCTGACCGGTCTGTCGGTCGATGACATACAGAAAGCCGTTGCGTTCCGGGCGAACGAGAACTTTTCGAACCTGTCCGCCGATCTGAACGTCGAGCAGGACAAGCTCATTCACGCTGTCGTAGTCGAAGAGATCATGCGGCGAGGTCTGTACGAACCAGACAGCTTCACCGGTGTCGGCGTCGCGCGCAAAAATTCCCGCCGTCCACTTGTTGTCTCCCGGACGCTGGTCGGCATTCCAAGGGCCGGGGTTCGCCGTCCCGTAGTAAATGAGATTGAGTGCGGGATCGAAGGAGATCCAACCCCAGACTCCCCCGCCGCCGATCTTCCACGCGTCGCCCGGCCAACTCTTTACGCCGAGATCTGTTCCCTTCTCGGCGGGATAATACGGCTTGAAGCGCGAGCCGATGAGCACGTCGGCGTCAGGCCCGGTATGGTATGCGCGCCACGCGACCTTGCCATCGCTCAGATTCAGCGCGGTGAGTCTGCCGCGAATTCCAAATTCGCTGCCGCTCACTCCGACGTAGACTTTGTTTTTCGCGACAAGCGGCGCCATCGTGAGGGTTTCGCCGCGATTGATGTCGGTGACCTGGGTGCGCCAGACGGACTTTCCGGTTTTCGAGTCAACGGCAATGGTTTCACCGTCGAGAGTATTGAAAACGAGCTTGCCGTCCGTGAACACGACACCGCGATTGACGACGTCGCAGCACGCAACTCCCTGAGAGGCGGCTTTGGGTGAGGGCTTGAACGTCCACTTGGCTGGCGCGCCCGGCTTGGTGAGATCGAGCGCGTAGAGATAATTCGGGTACGCTGTTACGACGTACATGGTGTTGGCGACGACCAGGGGCGCTGCTTCCTGTCCCCGATTCACTCCGAGCGAGAAGGTAAAGGCAACGCGAAGTGCGCCAGCGTTCGTCGTGTTGATTTGATCCAGCTTGCTGTAGCGGCTGCTGGCGTAGTCCTTTGCCGGGCGTGTCCACTGCCCATCTTCCGTTTCGTCGTTGGGAATGATGATCGCGGCACG
>QHVA01000067.1:0-8545 GCA_003223425.1 Gemmatimonadota bacterium | reverse complement strand
CAGGCGCAGCAGATCACGAGCGCGACGATTGAGCCCGTAATGCCAGCGGTGCGCAATGGATGACCGAGGGGGCAATCGAGTGCAATGTGCTACCTCAACGTGTACAGGTACGCGGCGATATCGCGCGCATCCCTCGCACTCACGGCCATGTTCGGCATTGCGGTCTTGTCGTCAACCGCCTGAGGATTTTCGATCCACGTTATCAGATTGTCGGGCGAGTTGGTAAGGACGCCGGCGATATAAGCACGGCCCGCGAAGCCTGAGAGATCCGGGCCGACCTTGGAATGCGCACCGATGACACCCGGAATCGTGTGACACGATCCGCAACCATACTTCCGTATCGAAGCGTTGCCTCGTTCAACATCGCCGCCAGTCAATTTGCTGGCTTGGTCCTGAACGTCGTGGCATGCGGACACGAGGCTCAAGAGCGCGAACGGTAACCACGTATGACGTAGACGACTAGCGAGCATACATCTCCGCGCAAAGGGCCGGATCGTTCGGAGCGTGGCGGACGCGCACTCCTCATGCCGCTGCATGCTTGGGTTCACTTACATTGTGTTTCATGTCGAGAAATAAATTCTGCGCATTGGTCCTTTCACTTTTCGTGCTCGCCGGTTTGCACACGGCATGTGGACAAGATCAGGTAACTTTCGTACAAAAACTTACCCAGCCTCCACCAGTTCGCCGCGAATTCCGAGGGGTTTGGGTAGCATCAGTTGAAAACATCGACTGGCCCTCGCAGCCCGGACTTTCGACGCAGGAACAGAAAGACGAGCTGCTTGGCTGAATGCGATCATCCTGCAGGTGCGTCCTGCTGCCGACGCGCTGTACGCGTCGCCCTATGAACCGTGGTCGGAATACCTGACTGGCCAAATGGGCAAGGCACCGAATCCGTGGTACGATCCGCTCGAATTCGCCGTCACCGAGGCACATAAGCGTGGACTCGAGCTGCACGCGTGGTTCAATCCCTATCGAGCACGTCATCCCTCGGGAAGATCACGACCATCGCCAAATCACATCAGCGTCACGCATCCGGAGCTGGTGAAGCGTTACGGGAGGGCGAGCCGGCGGTGCGTGAGCACACGATCAGAGTTGTGCTCGACGTGGTGCAGCGGTACGACATCGATGGTGTGCACATCGATGACTACTTCTATCCGTACAAGGAGAAAGACCGGCGCGGAAGAACGATCGAGTTTCCCGACGCAACGAGCTGGCGGAAGTACGTGCGATCTGGCGGACGACTATCGCGTGATGATTAGCGCCGCGCAAATGTTGATAGCCTGATCCATCAGGTGTATGTCGGAATCAAAGCGGCGAAACCCTGGGTGAAATTCGGAATAAGTCCGTTCGGAGTTTGGCGTCCGGGATTTCCACCAGAGACTTCAGGGAACGCCTTCGATTCGTTCGCCGAGCTGTATGGCGATTCGCGAAAGTGGGTGCTGAATGGGTGGGGAGACTATTTCACGCCGCAGCTCTATTGGCCGATCGACCGGCCCGAATTGAGCTTTCCGGTTCTACTGAAGTGGTGGGTCGAGCAGAACGCCAAAGGCAGACACATCTGGCCCGGCAATTATCTGGACAAAGTGAATGGCACGCCGACTGGATGGCCGGCGCAGGAGCTGCTCGATCAAATCGCCGCCACGCGCGCGCAACCTGGCGCCACTGGTAACGTCTTTTTCAGCATGCGCAGCTTCATGTTTGCAAGAGAGAGTTTGCCGGAGAAGCTCGTCGCCGGACCTTACGCATCGAGAACACTGGTCCCTGCATCGACCTGGCTCGACAGCGTCCCGCCGCTCTCACCGATAGTACGCGCCGGTCGCGATACCACGACCGGCGCAAGCACGATATCGCTACAGCCTCAAGGGTCCGAGCCCGTCTGGCTTTGGTTGGTCAGGACGCGAATCGGAGCGGACTGGACCACCGAAGTTTTTCCGGGCCTGCAACGCTTTCTGATGATTCCGCGAAATGCTAACGGTGCGATGGCTGACGAGCTCGCAGTGTCGGCGGTTGATCGCAACGGGAACGAGAGTGCGGCCGTTCTGCTGGGTTTGCAGTCCCCACCGTAGTAGCGGCCTACGAGTTTTCTTAAAGCATAAAAAATCAACTGAAGACTACCCGCTAGGGGCTTTGGGCGGGGCGGCTGAGAGCTGCGGGCTAAAACGCGCCACTGATCCGGCTCGAAGCCCACAGCCGTCAAGCCCACGGCCCCAAGCCGGTAGTCTTCAGTTGCAGTTCTTATGTCGCGCGCTACTTAACCGTAATCTCCTGGATCATCCCGTGGACGAAGTGCGGCTTACCATCGTTCGTGTCGGGCAGAAAGCAGATCAGAGCGTAGTTGCCCGGAGTAAAGTCCGTCGTGAAATACTCCGACATTCCCGGCTCCATCCCGGCTACTCCGCCCAACGGCTTTCCGGGCGGTGGGCCCTCCATTTTTTCCATCCACTTCATAAAATCTGCTACGGTCGCATTGGGAGCTAGTTGTACCAGCTCAACCTCGTGGTGTTGCTTGCCGACATTCTGCACGCGAATGGTCCGAGTTCCGGCGCGAATAGGAGAACTCAACTCGTAGTCGTAGTCGACGAGCTTCATCGTGACGTCCGCTCTTGGCCTGGCAGCGGACGCGCCCTTCGCTGGAACGAGGCGAAGCGGGCGCAACATTCCCTTGGCGAAATGCGGTGGACCTCCGATGTCGACGAAACAAATCAAAACGTAGTTACCCGGCTCGAGCATCAGTGTCGCGTTAGACTCGAGTCCCGGCGCCGGAGCGTTTGGTCCACCGAGCTCCTTCACCCATGCGGGCGGCGGCCCGGGATTAGCCAGCGCGGCGCGGAGATCCTCGACCGTCTTGCCGCCAGCGAGTTTGAGAATCGCGAGGTGATGCAGCGCTGGGCCTTTATTCAGGAATCTGAATTCGGTGAGACCAGCGGGGACAATGTCGGGCGCGTCGAACCTGAAATCCTCACCCGTGACCCGCACGACACGAGCCTTGGCGGTGGAAGCCAGGCCGATCGCTTTCGTGAAGGTTGCGTGCGATGCGTGCGCTACGAACGTGTTGGTGACTGAAGTTGTTGCGAATGTTACCGATGCTGCGACGAGACCGACGAGGGCCGTCACCGATGCCATGAACCACTTCCTCCTTTGATAGTTATCGGGACAATGAGCGGACGCATTGTGTCACTCAGCGACTGAGCTGTCAACCCGCCGGAGTGTTGGACAAGAGATGTGCTTGCACCGTCAATGCATCGCCGGTTGCCGCGCCGAGCGCGGTATTATCAAAAATGCACCAAGTGGATATTCCCCGTATCGCCTTGTCTTCGACGAATCGCGCGACACTTTCGAGAGTAGCGGTAGAGTACGCCGAATAGTAGGCCCGGGGCGATCCGTGAAGCCTGAGATAAAGTAGCCGGTCGTACCCACCAGGTTCGGCGGCGGCTGGAACGCACACGGGGTCGGCTGCCACCCGTGCGATTCTGTACTCGCGCAGCAGCAATTCAACTTCGTCCGTGAACCAGGTTTCGTGCCGCGGCTCGAACACGACATCGCCTTCGTGACGCTCGCGGAGCTCCGTGAAAAAGGAATCGGCAGGGCCCGGATCGAACGCAAAGCTGGGCGGAAGTTGGATGAGAACAGGCCCGCGCTTCGTACCGAGTCCGGAAGTCTCGCCCAGAAAGCGCTCGAGTGCGGGAGCCGCGTCGACAAGCCGTGCCTCGTGGGTAATCGCTTTCGGCAGTTTCACCGCGAAGCGGAAATTCTCTGGCACCGAGGCGGCCCATCGCTCGTAAGTCGTAAAGCGGTGGGACCGATAGAAGCACGAGTTTATCTCGGCGGCGTTGAAGACCGCTGCGTATCGCTGAAGGTGGGTACCGACGTTTGGGAAACGTCGGGAGTGCCCGCGGGGTATGCTCCAGCCGGCACAGCCCAAATGGACGCCTGAAGAGGGCGGTGTTGGATTATCGGTGTGCAGCATCCTAGCTTGTGCTTAATCGTATGGATCGCCAATTGAGATCCACGCACCGGTCGCGCCAGTGCACGATCATCCTGTTGACGCTTGCGCTTGCAGCCTGCGTCCATAGCTCACGTGCGCTCCGGCCACCACATCGTGCCAGCTACTGGGAAGCACTGGCCGAGCTGCATCCGGTAGATGCGATCGCGGCAGCGCGCACCGAATCCGAAAGGGAGTTTGCTGAAGCCCTCGGCAACCTCATGGCGGGTGACCTGGAGAATGCGGAACATCGCTTCGACAAGCTACGTCGCGCGGCAACGGACTCCGTCATCCGTGCAGCTTCGAGAGTCACGTATACCGCGACGCTTCAGTATCAGGAAAAGTGGGAGACGCTGGCGGCGCTGAAAAAGGATCCCTCGGAACCGAAAGCAGACCGTTCCGACAAGGCGAGTATCGAGTTATGGGCCGAGGCCTTCAGAAACGTACCAGCAAAAACGTTCACCTTCCGTTCGTCGTCGATGCGTCTTCCAATGTTGATGTCTGCCGTGGGAACGCCGCTCGTTCCGGTGAGAATCGGCGAAAAAGTTTACAACTTCTGGCTCGACACCGGATCGAGCCTGACGATGTTGGCTTCTGATGTCGCGCGCGATCTCAATGTTTTGCCTCTCATGTCGGATACGCTCGAGATCGTCACCAGCACCGGCAGGGTGAAAGCACAGCCTTCGCTGATTCCGCAGCTGCAGATCGCACAGGTGGTGGTTCAGAATGCTCCGACGATGATTGTCGATGAAACGCTCATGCGGATGAGCGAGCCTAGGCCAATCGAGCGCAGCCAGCCGGTCAAGATCGATGGCATCATCGGATTCGACATAATTCGGCAGCTCGATCTCGAGGTCGACTATGGCGAAAGCATCCTGCGCCTTCGTAATCCCGCGAGCTCGAGACCAGAGTCAGATCGCAACATGTTCTGGGTCGGGCTTCCCGTGATACGATTGGAGAGCGGTGAGGGTATTGCGCTGCATTTCGCTCTCGACACCGGTGCACAGCAGACATTCGTGACCGAAACTCTGCTCGACAAGCTGCAGCTGGAGGCCGCGCGCATAGAGAGCCGTCGGGTGGGCGGCTTGGGCGGTGAAATCTCCCTGCGCGCTCCGGTATTGCCCGACCTGCGGGTGTGGGTGCGTGGATTCCCGATAATGTTCCGGGGCGCCGTGGTCCGAGCTCCTGTCTATCAGGTTCTCGCCTCCCTGGATGGTGTGCTGGGAGGGGATGTCTGGAACAGCGGAATCGTGAGAATCGACATGACTAACGGCATTTTCGCCATCAGGAGACCCCGTCCCGAATAGGAACATGTTAGGTTGGTAGCTAACATGGCCCGACCCGCATCCTTCTCGATCGAGTTCGCGGTCACCCCGCGCTTCGATGTCTTCTACTCGCTGTACTGGCTTACGAGCAACGCTCCCTCTCCGGTCGATCCGTGGAAGGAGAAGGCACTTCTCAGACTACCGCGAGATTTTGAGCGCCTCGCCAAACGAGTAGCACCGCTTCCGATCTTCTGGCCATTACTGGCCGACGCTATCCAGGGTTTACCGGGTGAGGTGACTTTCGAGGAGCTTCTTTCGGCACTTCGTGAAATGCCGGTCGACCACCTACAGAAAAATATTCTCTCGGGAATTTTTCACGACCGCAACGCCGTCGACTTGCTCCTTGCGCACAAGCTGAATCTGAAGCAAGTGCTAGCCAACGAAATGCTCCCGGGCGGAGAGCTGCTTACGCCTTTTGGCTTGCGGCCGTATGTCGAGCAGTCTGAATCTGCTCGCGCGCTCTCGAAAGTGCTCAGCGCGCCGGGTGCCTTTCGAGATGAATTGGTTCTCGTGCTGCAGCGTTACTGGAGAACAGTCTTCCGGCGAGACTGGTCGGCGTTAGAGCCGCGTCTGCGCGCCGAATCTTTTCGCATGAGGGATCTTCGAGAGGAAAGCTCGCCGGAGGACCTTGCACGCGAGCTGAATTTTTCAGTGGTTTTCGATGACAACGCCCGAGAGATTCGTCCCAAGACAGGGTCAGCGATCGATTACGATCGTGTCGATCGCTGTTACGTAATTCCATCCGCATTCAATGCGCGGCGATGGTGGGCCAGGTACGCGACGGATGCGCAAAGGGTGATTCTGTACCTGCCCGTTACAAGAGAACCCGAAACTCCCAATGCAATTGTGGAAGATGAGTGGAGGCCCGCAGCGGTTATCAGCGACGGCAATCGCGCAATAAAAGCCGAGTCGGTTTTTCGCGCCCTTGGCGACACGACGCGCTACGCCATTGCGTCAATACTTGCCCGCACACCGACTACCTCGGCGGAGCTCGCGCGGAGTCTCAACGTGTCAAAGCCTACGATAACTCACCACGTCCAGACGCTTCGGTCAGCGGGACTTCTCCGCGAAACGCCAAGCGGTGGATCGACGAAGCTCTCGCTGAGCAGGGAGACGGTTGCAGCGCTCTCCGGAGCGGCGATAGAGCAGCTGTTCTCATCAACCGGGGATATTCCGCTGGCCACGACGCGCAAACGCCGCCACGCCTGATCCTCTCCGACGGCGCGGATCCACGCGTTTAACAGCAAGTCGGCGGGCAAAAAAGAATCTTTTAAACCATTTTGCCGTAAGGTGAGTCTAAGAAGCTAAAGGACCGGGATTGTTCGCCGGCTGCGGGATTAGTGCTACTGGTCGAGCTTGTAGGACGGGTGGGCCACCAGTAGCCAGCCCCGTACCCCGAAAAGGGTACGGGGTTTTTTAGTTCAACGGCAAGTGAGGACTACCGTTGGGGCAGTGGGCGGAGCGGCTTAGGGCTGGGGGCTGTTAGAGGCGCTCATTACCGCGCGGGTGGCGGATCAGGGTAACCTGTGTCCATGATCACCAGCCAGCGTCCTCCTTCGCGACGCCACATCGTGACGTATCGTCCGGTTCCCAGCTCCTTACCCGCGTCCGCACCGGTTCGACTCACGATCCAGTATCGCCCGGTGGTCGAGCCGATCGAGCCACCACGAAAGATGCGAGCGTCAGTCGGTTCCCAGTTCAGCGTGCTCGTGGTATCGGAGATACGCGGCAGATCGAACTGTCGGATCTCATTGAGACCTCTGACCATGTTGTCTCGATATCTGATGCGAATTGCGTCCGACGCATAAAACGACATCCAGCCATCGATTCCTCTGGCGTGTGTAGCGACGGCGAAATCGCGGTCGGCTTGCATCAGTTCAGCCTCAGTTGTGTCGCGCGCGGAACCAGCGGTGTTGACGACGACGCCGACACAACTCGTCGTCATTGCGCTCAACGCGAAAATGACAAGTGAGCGTTTCATGAGGTTAACCCGTTTCATTTCGGTCGGTTTTTGCGCCGCCGATTCGAGAGCCAAGCGTGAATCGATGAGATCAGATAGTAGCGCAGTCAGCCGCGGGTTACCACTTTCACCACTTTGCCACGAGAGATAGGTTTGCGGATCGCGCGCGACAGGTGCGCGACTCATTCTGCTGGAGCGCGTATGGCGGAAGTGTTCGGTCAGCGATTGCTCTCTGGGAAAAATGCGATTGTCACCGGCGGCGGCAGCGGTATCAACCTCGCGATTGCCCGTCGCTATGCGGAGAATGGCGCGCGAATCGGGCTGATCGGACGGACGAAAGAAAAACTGGATGCCGCGGTTGACGAGCTACGGAGAGCTGGAGGTGAGGCTTCAGCGCATCCCGCAGATGTGCGTGACTACGATGCTCTCGCAGCCGCGATAAAGTCGGCTCGCGAAGCTCACGGCGAAATCGATCTCGTCGTCTGTGGTGCAGCCGGCAACTTTCCCGCTCCTGCACTTGGAATGTCGGCGAATGGATTCAAGGCTGTCGTCGACATTGATTTGCTGGGAACGTTCAACACCTGCCGCGCTGTGTACGAGCATCTCAGGCGGCCGGGAGCTTCCATTATCAACATTTCAGCGACGCAGGCGTTCACTCCTATGCCCTTGCAGGCGCACGTCTGTGCGGCGAAGGCGGGAGTGGACATGCTCACGAAATGTCTCGCCATCGAGTGGGGGCCGCAGGGTGTGCGCGTCAACTCAATTGCTCCCGGCGCTGTTGACGAGACCGAGGGAATGCGGCGACTGGCGCCGACTCCGGAGATCCGCAAGCAGTTGACGCGCGCGATTCCGGCCGGTCGTTTCGCTACGAAGGATGAAATCGCGGACCTCGCGCTTTTCCTGTCCAGCGATGCAGCGAAGTTCATCACCGGCGCAGTTGTCGTTTGCGATGGAGGGCAGTCTCTCGCCGGATTTGGCGTCAGCATGATGGCCGCGATGCAGCCGCGCACGTGAGCGAGATCCGGCGTCTCGCGATTTTCTGCGGATCCAATCCCGGCGCTCGTCCTGATTACCTCGAGGGAGCACGTGCACTCGGCAAGCTCCTTTGCGAGCGCGGAATCGGAGTCATCTATGGCGGATCGAGTGTCGGATTGATGGCTGCGCTCGCCGAGACAATGCTCGACGAGCTGGGCGACATCATCGGAGTGATTCCTCGCATGCTGGTGGAGCGCGAGGTAGCGAATACGGCGCTCAACGATCTTCGCATTGTTGATTCGA
>QHVA01000066.1 GCA_003223425.1 Gemmatimonadota bacterium | reverse complement strand
ATCTGAGCGACCAGGCCGCGCTCGTCCGGCACGTTGATACGTGTTCGCTCTTCGGCGAGCGCCTGATTGAGCGTCGCAGGGCTAAGCCCGACTTCGTTTCCAATGTCGAGGAGCTGGCTCTCGCTGATCAGATCGCTGGATTCGGGGAGAGCGCTCGCGCCTTGAAGCTCCGCCGCACGGGCGAGCACGCGCTCGAGTGCCTGGCGATCAAGCAGCGCCTGGGAAGGGCGAGCCGGAACCAGCGCCGTCAGCGGAGATTTCTCGTCCTTTGGGGAAGGGGGAGGGGGAGAGGCCATGCAGAATTATATCTGCGCTCACCGCGTCGAAAAGCCAGCGTAAGCAGTCAGGCCAGAAAGCCGGCGCGTCGGTTAGCGCAGAAGAACCTTACGCAGCGGAAAATGCGAGGATTCAAATCCCCCCGAGTACCACGTCGAGTTGACGGACCAATGCGTCACGAATTGTGTCCGGGATTGAAAATGTCGCGTTGAACGTTGCCTGCACGTTCGCTCCCGCTGGCCGGTTCACCGATCTCAGGTAGTAACGCATGTAGCCGTCGAGAATTTCCGGCGAGGTTCGCTGAATGAGCAGCGCACCGCCGCGCACGGCGGCCGCGCTCTGATAGCGCTCGCCGAGTCCGCTGCGTCGCTGCTCGGGCGTGATGTTGTCGGACACCGCAGTGTTTGCGATCCCCGAGGCTGCCTCGTGTGCAATCACATAGATCGCTTCCACTGCATCGTTTGGCCTGTCCGGGAAAGTGACGGTGATGACGTTCGACTGCTTGCCTTGCGTCAGCGACCGACCTTCGCCGTCGAGTGGCAGGGAGAGCAAGATCTCGCCCTGCGCCTGCTGCGTGTTGTTGAGAAATCGCTGTATCCGCGGCCGGTAGGTGCGTTGCCAAAGCGTGTCGGCGAGGTCGAGGACGTTGCTCTTCTCGTGCTGCTGCTGAAGCCAGTAAGAGTGGTAGAAACGGCTGCTCTCGTCATTGAGCGCCTGCACAAAGAGGCGGAGCCAGTCTCTGTCCGCTCCAGTTGGAAAATACGCCGCAAGAAAAGCGATGGCATTCGCCTGCGCCTGAGATGATGCCGCACGAGGATCGCCGCCGGCGCGAATGAAGAGGTCCACAGTCTGAGCGAGATCGCTCCACGACGGGAACGACAACGGTACGAACTGGGCGTTGATCAATTGCGGATTTAGCGCGAGCCGAGCGCGGAGCTTGTCCCGATTCGCATCCAGCTGCGAGACCACATTTGCCCTGTTCTTGAGGACGGTCATGTTCGTACTGTATCCGCGCTTGAAGAACGGCACGAACGTGGTGTCTTCCTGCAGCATCGCGAATCCGTGCAACCATAGATCGACGTGCTCGCGCGTTTTGATCGGCCAGATGATGCCCGGTTGTGTGGTTTGGCCGGCGGGACCCGCGCCTCCGTTTGTAACCGTTCCGCCGGGTCCGCCGCCAACCGACGCGCAAGCCGCGGCAAATGCAGCGGCCGACGCCAATCCGAATACTCTGACCAGTGCCTTCATGGATTCCTCGTTCGCCGCTACGAGCGTAGTCTATCGAAGTGATTCAACTACGAGCGCGATGCCCTGGCCCCCGCCGATGCACGCGGTGCCGAGGCCGTACCGTAAACCCTGAGCACGTAACGCATGCAGTAGATGGGCCGTTATCCTCGCTCCCGACGCGGCAAGCGGATGGCTCAGCGCGATTGCGCCGCCATGCACGTTCAGGCGCTCGCGTGGAAGAGACAGCTCGCGCTCGACGGCGCACGTCTGGGCGGCGAAGGCCTCGTTCACTTCGATCAGATCCATGTCGTCTATCGACAATCCCGCCTTGGCCAGCGCAGCCTTTGACGATGGGACTGGTCCGATTCCCATCACGGACGGATCCACACCGGCAACCGCCCATGATACCAGCCGGCCGAGCGGCTCGAGCTTGCGTTCGCGCGCGAATTTTTCGCTGGCGATCACCATTGCGGCGGCGCCATCGCCGATACCCGACGCATTTCCCGCTGTCACCACGCCGCCTTTGCGGAACACCGGCTTGAGTGCGCTAAGTTTTTCCGCCGTGGTGTCTGGTCGCATGTGCTCGTCGCTCGACAGCTCGTCCAATTTCCCAGTCTTCGCATTGGGAACGGGGACCGCGACGACCTCGTCCTTGAAGACCCCTTCGTCCCATGCGGCTTTCGCGAGCTGCTGCGATCTTAGCGCGAACTCGTCGACGCATCCGCGATCGAGCTTGTAGCGGTCGGCAAGATTCTCCGCCGTCTCCGCCATCCCGAGTCCAACGTAGGAGTCAGTGAGACCTTCCCACAGCACGTCCTCCATCACTGGCGCGCTGCCGAGTGGTGTGCCCCACCTCAATCCGCGAGTCACGTGTGGCGCCTGTGACATCGACTCCGCACCACCAACGAGGCAGACCTGCGCGTCGCCGAGAATTATCTCCTGCGCTCCGCTCACGATGGCTTGGAAGCCGGATCCGCACAGTCGATTCAGCGTGAGCGCCGAAGTCTCCTGACGACAGCCCGACTTGAGCGCGACGTGGCGCGCAAAGTAAATCGAGTCGTTGGTCGTATAGAGAACGTTGCCGAAAATGGTCTGATCGATGTCTGTCGGAGTGATACCCGCGCGGTCAATCGCGTTTTTTGAGGCGTGAACGGCGAGGTCGACGGGCGACATTCCTTTAAGCTTGCCGCCGAAAGTGCCGAACGGGGTTCGGACTGCCGAAAGGAAAACTACGTCTCGGGGCTCTGGCTTCTCGCGCATAGCTGGATTCTGAATGATACGGACGGCGTCTCTAACTGCGTTCTCTGGTTGTTCAGTTGCCTTTGCTCTAAGCGCCAACCGAAGCTAGCTAGGTCTTCTTGCCGCAGCTGACGCAAAACTTCCACGCGGGATCGAGCTCCCCCCCGCAGCCGGCGCAGTGTTTCGCTGCGAGATTCTGTCCGCAGTGCGGGCAGTACGTCACCTTCCGGCCCTCTGGCAGCGTGCCTCCACAGAATTTGCATCCCTCGCCTGGCTCCATCGTGGCCAGACCCGCCCCGAACGGAGCCCCCGCCTGACTCGGCGCGCCGCCGTTTCCATTGCCGCCGGTTCCGCCAAGCGCGTATCCGCCGGCAGTCTGAGAGGGTACCGCGACTCCGAGTTTTTGCAGCGCGTCGGGCGCGAGCGAAATCCTTGTCTCAGCGTAATCCCTGAACGCTCCGACGTCCGCATGTGGCGATGACATCTCCTTCTTGAGCCGTTCCTGCATTGCCTGGTCGGCCCTGATGTAACCCTTTTCACCGGAGAGAAGACGTGTCACTGCCGCTTCGTAATCCTGGTTCGTTTCTATGCCCAGATCGCGACGATAATGCCGATACGGGACGAGAGTGTCGTAAAGCTCCTGCACAGTGAACGGCACACTGAGATACTCGGCGTGTCCGTTTCTAATGTTGTGAACCAGGCGCTGAAAAAGTCGGTCTAGATCGTCCATGCTCGTTTGCTCGGCTGGAATGATTTGAGATCGGGGAAGGGAACGGTCTCCTTCACAGCCCCAGCCTTCTGACCGGCCACCCAGCTGTCGAAATCAGATTGCCGTAACCCGCCTGAGTTTGATAGTTCCGCCGCGGCGCGGGTGGCCAGAAAGTTTGCGTATTCGTTCTGAGGATGGCCGGCATGTCCTCGCACCCAATTCCAGCGGACCTCATGCTGCGAGACGGCGTCGACCGCCTCCTTCCACAATTCAAGGTTCTCGAGTTGTCCGGTTCTTCTCTTCCAGCCGCGTGCTATCCAGTCCGGCACCCATGATGTCATTCCCTCGACGATGTACTTGGAGTCGCTGGTGAACAAGACTCGGTAGGAGTTTCCGCGCTTGGAAATCTCCCGAAATGCTTCGATGACTGACCGAAGCGCCATGCGATTGTTGGTCGTAGCCGGCTCGGAGATCCAATAATCGTAGCGCGTGACTTTGTTGGATTTCGGATGCAGCCACTCGATTACTCCCGCGGCCCCGCCGGGGTTCTCGCCCTCGCGTCCATTGCCGATGCAGGATTCGTCGGCGTAGATCGCGACCAGATCGCCAGGTTTTGCCTTGGCGCGACTCACCGAACCACCTCGAAGCTGTCCATCTCATCGAGGTAAAGAGTGATCTCATCTCCAGTGCTCGGATGCGTGGCCTCGACCGCTTCGCGACCCTTGATCACGCGCAGTCTGGTAGGTACGACGACGTACTCGGTCCCGCGCCGGTACGCCGCGATCCGGTTTCCACCTGTGATCGCCCGTTCGAGCATGTCGTACTGGCTATGCGTCCATTCGGTCACGGCGCCGCGGATTCGGAGTCCAGCTGGGGTTGACTGACATCGGTAGTCCTAAAGGTAGCAGGGCGGAGAGGCACAGAAACGCCTCGTTGCCAATCGAAAGGAGGCGATCTTTACGCCGAGTAACACCACTCACGGACGACTCGTGCAAGTACCCTGGTCGCCGTCTCAATTTCTTCAATCGGCACGAACTCTTCGGCGGCATGTGCCAGCGCGATGTCGCCCGGACCAAAGCAGATCGTGGGAATGCCCGCTTCATTGAGTAGCGCCGCATCGGTCCACGCCGAAAGACCTTCGATTCTGACGGGAAGCTTCTCGCGCTCGAGGGCTCCGCGCAACCGGTTTACGATCGGAGATTCGAGCGGCACATCGCTCGGGAGTTGTGCGGTGCTCAATGTAACTCGCGCGTCGAAGTGCGCCTGCCGCGAACGCAGACTTACGCACGCGTCGGTTATCTCCTCGAGCGCTTTCTCGACCGATTCGCCGGGGAGAGTGCGCCGCTCGATCGACAGATTGCACGTTTCAGGATAGGTAGACATTCCGACTCCGCCCTGAATTTTTGAGGCATGGAGTGAGCCGCGACCGAGCAATGGATGCTGCGGGCCCTTTCCGCGAATGCGCTCAAGCGATTCGAGCTCGGTGAGAAGGAGTCCCGCATGGGTGATCGCGTCAACTCCCAGGTCATATCGGCTGCCATGCGCCGCTCTGCCTCGAAAAGCGACATCAATCCACACGAAGCCGCGATGAGCCGGGCAGATCGCAAGGCGTGTCGGCTCGGTAATGATGGCAGCGTCCGCAACGACGCCAGCGGCGAGCATGGCGCGCATGCCGAGGCTCTCGTACTCCTCATCGACGACGGCGGTGACGAGAATCTGTCGTGCGGAATCGGCCGAAGCGCCTTTCGCGGCGGCGGCGCACATCGCGGCGACTCCGCCTTTCATGTCGGCGGAGCCGCGACCGTAAATGCGATTGCCGCGAACTTCGGCTGCGAAGGGCTCGTGGACCATTCCCTCGACGCCGACGACGTCAAGATGGCCATTGAGCATTAGAGCCGGCGCGTCCGCCGGCCCGATGCGGGCTACGACGTTCGGCCTTCCGGGAGCGCCGTCGATCAGCTGCACCGTGAATCCCCAGTCATCGAGAATCGATGCGAGAGCCCGAGCGCAATCACCCTCGCCCGGTGAATCCGAAGCGAGGGTGGGATTTCTGGAATCGATCTGAATCAGTGCGCGGGCGAGCGCGACTGCATCGCCACGCGGGACAGCCACACTCTACCTTTTCTTTGCGGTCTTGCCTGCTTTCGGCTTCGACTTGGTCGAGGATTTTACCGCGTGCTTCTTGGCAGCGGGCTTCATCGTCGTCTTTTTCGCCGTTGGCTTTCTCGCGGGAGCTGCGTGCTTCGCAGCTGGCTTCGGTGCGTGCTTGACTGCTGGAGTCGCGTGATGCGTCGAAGCCGCGTGAGAGGGTTCGACTCTGGAAGTCACCAGCCGTGGCGCGGCGTGAGTGGGCGAGGTTGCCGGCTTCCTTTTGGCGTGTGAAGCCTCCACTTCTCGCATCAACTTGTCCGCTTCTTCCTGCGTCATCTGTCCGCGACGAACCATGTACTGGAGCAGATCGCGGGCGCTCTCGATGACTAGCCCGGTAAGTCCAGCGGCCGCACCGATCACGTCCTTCATGGCAGCGGCCATCTTGCTTCCCGCCTCCAGACTGATCTCGTGCGCCTTTGCCGCCATCTCGGCGACGGTATCTTTTACATCAGCTCCGCGATGACCCGGACTCCGCTTCGGCGGGATCAGCGGTCCAGTGGCGCCGACGGTTGGAGGAGTAAGGGGTGCCGGTGCTGTTGCAGTGGCAACTCCTGGCTTTTCTCTATCGGGCATTTATGGGCTCCGGTCAGCGCAACGGGGTGGTGCTGACGGGTATTAAATCGCAGAAATAGGCAAGACCCGCAAAGGGGTCCGAACGGCGCTAAGTATATGATTTTTCGTGACTAAAACAAGGTGGTATCATCTGCCTTCGCCAATATGCCCTTATGCGCCTATTTTGGCCCTTTAAAGAAACAGTATCACAACAGAGCTACAACAGTAAGGAGCCAAACGGCAATAAATGAAGCTCAAAGTATTAGATCTCAGTCGGGTCTTAGCGGGTCCAGTCTGTTCCATGATCCTGGGCGATATGGGAGCCGACGTAATAAAAGTCGAACGGCCCGGGAATGGGGACGAGACGCGCGGATGGGGTCCGCCTTTCGACGAAGAGGGCCAGAGCGCCTACTTCCTTGCCGTAAATCGAAACAAGAAAAGCGTTGCCGCGGACCTCACCGACAAACGGGATCGGGAGCTCATTCTGGACCTCATCCGCGATGCCGACGTCGTGCTCGACAATTTTCTGGCTGGGTCTCTTGGGCGGCTTGGGCTCGACCCCGACGAGCTGCTGAAGAAGCATCCTTCTTTGATCTGGTGCACGATCTCGGGCTTCGGAGCCGACGGTGCGCGCCCCGGCTACGACTTCGTCATCCAGGCGGAGTGTGGCTGGATGGCGATCACCGGTGAGAGCGACGGGTCGCCGATGAAGATCGGCGTCGCTCTCGCTGATGTCATCGGCGGCAAGGATGCAGCGGTCGCCATTCTTGGCGCGATCATCGAGCGAGCAGACCGTGCGCAGTCAGCCAAAAAGAGGCGCATCAACATCTCGCTGGCAGACAGCGCGCGTGCAGCGCTTGTGAACGTAGCGCAAAACGTCCTTGTCTCGGGCAACGAAGCCAAA
>QHVA01000038.1 GCA_003223425.1 Gemmatimonadota bacterium | reverse complement strand
CGATCGAAGTGAACTTCAGCGGAAACTACGAGGCAATCCATTTACATTTTCAGAGAAAGGAGGCGGGGGTTGAGGGTCGCGCGACCTTTTTGAGTGACGTCGTTGACGGCGGTCCGCTACCGTCGATGCGCCTCGTTGGAACTAGGCAGGCGTGTTGAACCACAGCTCCGATCAGCCGCCTAGCGGTAGTTGCAGCAGACGAGCGCCCGCTTCAAGGAATTGAGGTTGATCGCTCTTCGAGTTTGGTTCCGAGAGATACTTTGAGCCGCTCAAGTGGTAGGGCGCCCGCAGCTGAACTGGGGCGTTAGCCAGCGACCGCTTGCTTGGCAGCCGGCCCGCACGCCTCGGAAGTCCGGTGGTCAAGTAGGTGCTCCGCGACGGTTCCCAACGGTTTTCGTCATACCTCGCTCTAAGCAGCAAGGAGGATTGCTATGACTACGCTGCTCGCCGACGTCCGCTTTGCGCCACGAATCTTCGCAAGGGATCGCGCGTTCGCCATCGGCGCGATCTCCATTCTGGCGCTCGGCATGGGCGCCACGGGCCTTTAAGCGACCTGCAGAAAACGTCCCAATTGAGGCTAGCCGGTCCACAATCCGAACGTCTTATACGAAGACGCTCTATGGGAACCGAGAAACCGAAGAGTGCCTTTCAGGCCTGGAAGCACGCGGATTTTGTCCGCTCGAAGTTGGAGGATTGAATGGGAGAAATGTCACCTCAAGCCAAACATCGGTTATATCGCCGCTGTATATGGTTTCTCGCAGGAGCTTCGCTAGCTGCTGCTGTCAGCGGATGCGCCCTTAGCTCTGGCAAGAGAGCCGCCGCTCAGAATGATGGGCCTGCCGCGACTTCGCCCAAGCGAAATAGTGATATCACGATAGAGGAAATCCGTGACAATGGGTTGGTCGCGCGCTTCTACGCATCAGCCGAAGGGAGGCAACGAACCGCGGTTCTGATGCTGGCGGGTTCTGGAGGTGGCTTTCCCGATGACGCTGCCGCACGGGATCTCGCAACATCCGGCTACCATGTGCTCGGGCTTGCCTACGTTAGGAACTGGCAGGGTCAGCCAGCCGAATTGACTAGAGAGCGGCTAATCAACGTGCCGCTTGAGTACATTTTTAGCGCGCTCGATTGGCTCAGAGCACGCAGAGAAGTTCGCCCAGGCGGTGTAGCGATCATGGGGGAATCCCGCGGCGCTGAACTCGCGCTCGTGGTCGGCTCGTATCGCCAGGACGTTGTGGGCGTCATCGCGTTCTCACCGAGCGAATTGCGCTGGGGCGCAGTTCGTGGCGGCGGGCCGGCCTGGACACTTAACGGTGTCGCTCTCCCCTACGCACAAGGAAAGTATAATCGATCCGATCCGTTGCGCGAATTCAACGACGTGCTCGATGGACCGCAGGAGGTTCCCGCTGCTGCTTCGATCGAGGTTGAGCGCATTCATGGGCCAATCTTGCTGATATCCTCAAAAGCCGATCAGGTCTGGCCGAGTGCACGCATGTCGAATGACATCGAACGACGCCTGAAAGAGCATCACTTCGCCTTCCGCGTGGAGAATATTCAGTTCGAAGACGCCAGCCACCTGCTCATGGGGTTCGGACCGGGCATCACCGAGGGCCGGACGCCACAATTCGTTTTGCATTTTGGCGGCACACCGAGCGGTACTGAAGCAGCCCGCAATGCCGGTTGGGCGCGAATCAAACAATTCCTCGCAAGTTTATGAGAGGTTGATCTGGACTTCGTCCGAAACGCGATTCAAAATTCCGGAAGTGTGGGCTATTGAAGTCTGGCGAATGGTTGGAAGAAAACCGGAAAAGGAATGCGTTGGGCAGACTAACTGAGGCTCTCGAATGCCGAGATTTCTTGTTGCATCGCTAATCTTTGCTGCCGCTGTACTCGCGTGGATTTGGATCGTAGGCGCAATCGGTATTTGGTGGACGCTGCGCCACCTGCCGGCACCTGTTCCCGGTACAGATACGTATTTCATGACGAGCAGTTGGATTTACCGGCTGGCAGCGGTCCTTCCATTGATTCTCTTTTCGGCCTGGTACTGGCGTCGCATCAGTCGCGCTGCCCAACGAACGTTGCAGCAGACGAGCGCCGGTGTAGATGAAGAGTGATGAGCGCAGTTCAAATCGGTCGCTCGCCGCTGAACTGGGGAGTTAGACATCACACATGCATCCCGCTCGACGCCGGTTCGCTACGCCGCAGTAGGCGATCCGAACCAGGTGGTTAGCGCGTCGGCGAGCCCCGGTTGGGTTTGTTCTCCCACCCAGGCCACATATCCGTCAGGCCGAATCAAAACAGCGGTGGGAGCAGGAACCGCCCCGAGTACCGGAAGCTCCCACGCACCAACATATTTGGCGTCGATCAACTGAACCCGATCTGCCCATGGAGTGATGTCGAAGCCGCCGGGCTCACCGAGGTTGAGTAGCACCGGCCGGGCATGGTGCAGCAGTGTGAACACCCGCAGTGGGCCGTCGGCGGTGACGAGGTCGAGATCGGGCATGCGGCGCCCGACCAGCGGGTGTCCCTCGCCGAGATCGTAATGAATGTCCAGACCGGACATCATCGCGGCGAATCGTTTACGCGGCTCGTCCATGCTCAGCAGCTCGGACACGCTGTCGCGCAACGCCTCGGTGCGATCGTCGACGCGCATGAGCGCGACCTGCGCCATCGTGTTGCGCAGCACGCGGGCCGCGACCGGGTGCCGCTCGGCGTGGTAGGTATCGAGTAGACTTTCTGGCGACGTCCTCTTGACGACCTGGGCCAGCTTCCACCCCAGATTCACCGCATCCTGAACACCGGTGTTAAGGCCCTGTCCACCGACCGGGGAATGCACGTGCGCCGCGTCGCCGCCCAGCAGGACCCGTCTGTCGCGGTACGCCGCGGCCTGCCGAGTCATATCGGTGAACCTGGAGATCATGGTGGGACTGTGGATCCCGTAGTCGGTCCCGTATACGGCGATGAGACCCTCGCTGAGATCGCGCAGGGTGGGATCGTTCGTTCCGATGTGCGGCTCGGTCAACATCACCCCTACTTTTCCCCCCTTTGCGTAGACCACTTCGCCGTCCTTGATCTCGTACTCCACCTTGCCAATGGCGTGCGTGCCGGTGGGAGTGCGACGGATGCCCAGCTCCGGCTCCTCCGTCATCTCGACCTCGGCGATCAGCGCGCTCGTCGTCGGATCCCAACCGGGGAATTCGATGCCGGCTGCTTTGCGGACCACACTGCGTCCTCCGTCGCATCCGACGAGATACTGCGCCCGTAATCGTTGGCCGTCGGACACGTTGACGTCAACGCCGGTGTCGTCCTGCGTAAAGCCGGTCACTTCACGTCCGCGATAGAACGTCACCGGCAGCTCGCCGACCCAGCCGGCGAGTATGCGTTCGATGTGCTTCTGCCACAGCCCGAGTCCGTAGTTGTGCCGAGTCGGAAAGTCGCTGATATCCAGACGTGTGGCGCCGAATCCCGCGACCTGCGCTTTCTGCCCCTCCGCAAGGAACCGATCGGCGATGCCACGCTGATCGAGGATCTCGATGGTTCGCGAGTGCAGTCCACCCGCGCGCGAGCCGGGGAGGTCCTGGCTGGCGCGCCGCTCGACGATCGCGACGTCGACGCCCGCCAATGCCAGCTCGCCAGCCAACATCATTCCAGTCGGACCGCCTCCGGCGATCACCACCGCATGTTCGGTCATCGCAGCTCCTGATTCGGAATGAGCGCGAAGTTTGAACTCGCACGGGGGCCTTGCCGCAAGCCTTGGGGTGCGTGATAATGTCAATTGGCGCACAATGATAGTAGGGCGATGCTAAACTGGCTCCTGATCCGTTCTCCGGAGGCGGCAACTCAGACCGCGCATTGAGCCGACGCCCAACGCCTTCGCGAGCCCGAGCCGGACGTCCCCTTGTCCGGGGGGATCGGCGGTTCACCACGCCGTGATGTCCAACACGCGTTGGAGCTGACGAGCGGCCTGTCGGACTGTGGCGGGCTCGCTTCGCTCGCCGCCACTTTGTTGTGATTCGCTCGCAGCTCAACTTGGGGTTAGGCCGCAGCCAAAGACTACGTCATTTGTCGTATACCTGTGAAGTTCGCGCTAGGACAACATCTCCTGTGAACTTTACGGGAGAAAACCATGACCTGGTCACGCACTGGTATCGCGCTCGCATTGGGTATCATCGTCGCGTCAGCGCGACCTATCGGCTGTCAGCAGCTGCGGCTAATCGAAGCGGGTGTTCAGACTGCCGATTACGCATCAATCGCTGACAATCGCCCGTCTGATTTTTCTTTGACCGCAAAAAGCGTTGGTTGGTCAGCTTTCGGCTCCCTGTTGGGCGGTGCTGGTGGGTTGGAAGTAGACCAAGTGTACTGCAAACGGCATCACGGAGATGAGCAGGGCTTTCTATTCGGACCTTGTTTCCTATACGCGAACGAAGGCTTTGCCGCCGGATGGTTCGGTGGGGCCATTGTGGGTTCCACTCTTGGCGCCGCCCAGGTCGCCAAGAAGCGAGGTTGTCCTCAGCGCGCGGCGATACTGCGAGCAGCGATCGGAGCCACGATTGGGGCTGCGCCAGGTTTGAGCATTGTGGCCAGTCGGTCGGGCAAATATCCTCCTTCCCGTTCCATAGTTATCGCGGGCACTCCACTTCTTTCAGGTATTGGGGCTGCTGCCGCAGTCATCGGTTGCAAGGCGTAGTGCGCGCTGTGGCCTGACGAACGTTGCAGCAGACAAGCACTTTTCGGATGCGGCTACGCCGCAATGGTGATAACGTGCTTACAGCTGAAGGCGTTGGGCCACAGCTCGATTACTCGGTGAGGCTCGCTCATGCCGTCGCGACCCGACCTGGCAGATACTCTCGTTCCAGTGTGGAGAACGACCAATCGAATCACTGTCTTCCTGATCGATCATCTATCCCCGGAGCTCTGGGCGGCCACCGTGCCCGGTGCCCCGCGCCGGACGGTTCGGATGATCGCTGGCCACATCCACAACGCGCGCTGCATGTGGATCAAGACGCTGGGAAAGGAGCACGGGATCAAAGTGCCGGACGCGGTCGATCGGCGCCGAGTGAGCCAGAAGCAGCTCGTACGAGCGCTCGACCGGAGCAGTCGGGGGATGATCAGCCTCCTGACGTTGGGGTGTGATCACGGCGGCACTATCCCCGCGAGCTCTGCGTATACCTGGCGCAATCTTCCGCTCGATGTTGGACACGTCCTTACGTATTTCGTTGCGCACGAAGGCCATCATCGTGGCCAGATCGTCATGATTGCGCGCCAATTGGAGATTCCTTTGCCTGCCCAAGTCACGGCCGGCCTCTGGCAATGGTCACAGCGTGCGAAGGAAGCGCGAGGCTAGTGTGGCGCGGCTTACGAATCGGAGCCGATCAATGAGCAGACGACTGCGCTATCACGTGGCTGTGAGTCTGGATGGCTTCATCGCCGGGCCAAACGGCGAATACGACTGGATCGTGGCGGATCCTTCCATCGACTTCGCCGCGCTGTTCAAGGAGTTCGACACGGCAGTGATGGGACGCAAGACATATGAGCTTCTGACCGCGCAGGGCGGGCACGGCGCCATGCCGGGTCTCGAGGTCGTCGTTTTCTCGCGGACTCTTCCAGCGGCCACGTACCCCGGCGTCCGCATCTTCAACGACGATCCGAGTAAAATCGTGGCGGCGCTGAAAGCGAAGCCGGGTCGGGACATCTGGCTCTTCGGCGGGGGCATTCTCTTTCGTTCGCTTCTCGACGCAGGCCTCGTGGACACGGTGGAGGTCGCCGTTATTCCTGTGCTCCTCGGCGCCGGCGTCCCGCTCCTTCCGCCCGGCGCTACGACAAAGCTGGTGCTGGCGGATCAGAAGACACTCCCGGCCAGCGGGATCGTTGCGCTCTCGTATTCGGTGCCCGGAGGCGTTGGCCCCGCGCCTAGCATTCGCTACGTCAAGGCGGCCAGGATTCGTGGGAAGAAGGGTAAGCGTACCGGCAAATTGTCCAGGCGAGCCGTCGCCAAGAAGCGGTTCACTAAGTAGGGGGCGCTACCGAGGACGGCGTCGGCCTCCGCGTGCATCGGACACAACTGCTGTTCGCAACATTATCAGAGGTGAGATCGATACCTGGAATAAAGGCGACGCTGTTGGCTACTCTCGCGACTTCGCCGCCTCCGGAACGTTCACGAACATCCGAGGCCAGTTCTTCACAGGTCATCCGGGCTACCTCAAGCAACATGAAGTGATATTTCAATGCATCTTCAAGAATTCCACTCTGAAGCAGGACATGGCCTCGTTGACGTGAAGCCCGGAATTCCGTTCCCTGAGCCAAGATGATAGCTCCGTACTCTTGCCTGTTGAGGGCGGCCACTCTCCTCACGCTGGCGGCGCGGCTATCACTGGCGCAGCAGCCAGTCACGCAACTCGCGTTCAAGGAGTACCTCGCAAATAACGCGGATTCGGCCGTCACACTTTTCAGGATTGCGGCTCGCCAACGCCCGAGCGACGCGAGTCTCCACGCCTGGCTGGCCGAGGCTGCGCTCCGGTCTGGCAACCCGGCTGACGCCTTGCAGCCAGCCGATGATGCACTCCGACTGGATCCGTGTAACGCGCAGGCGCACCTGGTTCGCGCGTCACTCTTCATGCCGCGATACGCGCCGAGGGGCCGCGCCGATAACGATTCCACCTGGGCGCATTTGATCGAGGCGGTGAATTGCGATTCGAGTGACGGCAATGCGTGGAGCTACGTGTGGAAGTACGCGATTATTCGACAGGACAGCGCAGCGGAATCACGGGCACTGCGCGCGCTCGTCGCGACAGGTTTCCTGACGCGGCCTCAAATCACCTACGCCGGGTGGGTGCTGCGGAGCCTTCCTCCGCGCGCGGTGCTGCTGACTGGTGGCGACCTGGACACGTACGCACCGCTTGCGGCCCAAGTCGCGATGGGCGTGCGGCCCGATGTGGCGGTCGTGAACATCGTGATGCTAAACGCTTCATGGTATTCCCGACCGACGCTCGCGCGTCACGCGCTACGTTACGATGCGAGACTCGCTGTCGATTCCACAGGCACCGACGCGCAAAAAATCGTCACGTGGTTGCGGCAAGAGGCCGTAACAGGAGCTCTCGGGCGCCCAGTAGCCTTCGCACTTACAGCACCGATCGACACAACCGCACGCGACAGCGCGCTGCAGCTCGCCGGTCCATACTGGCTGGTGGTACGACCCGGCGTAGCCAGAACTGACTCGGCGAAGGTCGCTGAGTCTTTACGGAATGCAGATGCTTTGGATTGGCGAGGCCCCGCCGTCGCCTGGTCGGACAGAAGTTCCTTCCACCGGCTCTATGAGCCCCAGCCTGCGCTCATCGTAAGTCGTGTCGCGCTGTTGGATAACGCGCTTGGCGCCCAGCGAGATCGCGACCTCGCTCGAAGTCGGGACGAGTGGATGTCGATTTTTCTGCGCCGCGCTGGCATTGACTGGCTGACTACCAATCGCACGCTCGAGGCGTTTCGTGCTTCGCGCTCAAAGTGATTAACGGGTTCGTCTTGCCGTCCCCCTGTTTAAGATGTCTTCGCTCAATAATCGGAGCTCAATTATGGAATCAGGAAAATTAGGATTCGCCTTTTCCCTCCTTGCGGTGTGCGGAATTCTAACCACGTCTTTCAGCCTAACCTGGGGAGTGTGGAGTGGAGTACATCCAATCAGCCATTACATCAATCTCCACGCCGTCTACATTGCCGCTACAGGTATGGGCCTCTTATGCTCACTAGGTATTAATGTCTCATTCAAGAAAAGAATTGAAGCTTTGGAAAGTGCATTGAATCGAATGAACGGTGAGAAATGAATTTGTCGCCGGCTAACTATCGCATGAACTAAAGAGGTCGTCGAGACAACGATGCAGAACCCTATGCATACTCACGGTCGCCGCGTTCCCGTGATGCTAGTGGCGGCGCTGTTCGTGGCGGCGTGCGCGCAGTCGAGGCGCACACCCCGTGCGCTGCCGTCTGCTGTGACAGGATTCGCTGCCATCCAACGCAGCTTTGATTTCAGAACCATTGAAGTTCCCACAGCGAAGCGAACGATAGCATCGGGAATCGATGATCGTGGGCAGATCGTCGGAGCCTACGACGACTCGGTGGGCACCCATGGTTTCGTACTCCGCGACGACAAATTCACGACGATCGATTTCCCCGGCGCAGCCTTCACAGTAGCGCTGGGCATCGGCGCCCACGGCGAGATCGTCGGGGCGTACAGGATGCCGGGCGAGCCCGCCGTGAACTTTCACGGCTTCCTGCGTAGCGGTGAGGGACGATTCGAGCGCGTCGACTCCCCGCCATACAAGAACACCATCGCGCAGAGAATCTTGCCGGATGGCACAATCCTCGGGTGCCGACATGACGACGATTTCGGCGCAAGCATGAAGGGCGCCGTCTTGGGCGCGCATAATCACAGCGAGACGCAAGCCTTCGGCTCAATGCACAACGGTGCTACGCCGGATCTTCGACGCATCGTCGGGCTTTATAACTACGCTCCCCGCGATCGGAGTGCGGGATATGTGATCGACGACGGAGAGTTCAAGCCACTGGTTGTCCCTGGAAGCAACGCGACCTCGGCGTGGGACGTGAATGCGGCAGGCGATGTCGTTGGATCATACCGCGACTCTATCGGCGTTCACGGGTTTTTACTGACCGCGGATGGGTTCATTTCCTTGAATGTTCCGACTGCGGCGATGACACGTGTATTCGGCATCAATACGGACGGAGCTGTGGTGGGGAGTTTTGATGCCGGCGGGCGCACACATGGTTTTTTGGCAACACCGACTCGGGCTGGCCGCCTGTGACATAGAAGCAACTCGTGTCACCGATGGTGGAACATCAAAAGGAGGCTCGTATGGACAAGAATCTTCTGCTGGTCCTGACCTGGCTCTTCTTTCTGGGAGGACTGTTTGGAATGGTGATGGGATTCGCCAAGTTCTTCGGCGGCGGGACTCCAGCCGAGTACGGCGTCATGGGCATCGGTGGCGGATTCTGGCTACTCTCGTGCGCCATCGTGATCTTCATCCGAAACCGCACCGAGAGAATTTAGAACTCCCGAAGCGTCACGCGCGAACCAATTGCGGCTTCGCCCGCGCTGCTGGTGGTTTGCTTGCAGTTGAACTAAGGCGTTAGACCGTCGCGAATCTCTTCTACCGCGCTGGATGCGATCCGCCTTACGCCGCCTCAGAATTGTCGATGCCGACTCTCACTCTCATTTGCGGACTTCCAGGCGCTGGAAAAACCACGGTTGCGAAACGACTCGAGGCCGAGCGGTCGGCCTTGCGATTGACGCCGGACGATTGGATGGCAAGGCTGAAAATCGATCTCTTTGACGAACCAAGGCGAACCGCGATCGAAGGCCTGCAGTGGGAAATCGCCTCGCGAGCACTCTCACTCGGAATAGATGTGATCCTCGACTGGGGCTTTTGGTCGCGTGCCGAGCGCGATGACTACCGGGAACGTGCGACGCGCCTGGGCGCTCGCACAGAGCTCAAATATCTGGAGGTTGCGCCCTCGCAGTTATGGCAGCGGCTTGAAGCACGCAATGCAGAATTGCTTTCCGTCTCTGCTAGCATCACAATCGCACAGCTCGAGCAGTACTCTCGTGTGTTCGAGCCTCCGACTTCCGACGAGCTGGCGTCGTCTAAGCAGGAGTTATAGTAAACGCGCTCGGCCCGCCCCGAGATGCGACTGACAAATATGCAATACGTACTAAAACAAAAGCTCGTCTCCCTCGGCAACAACTTTACGATCAAGGACGTCGACGGCCGCGAGGCATTTCAGGTCAAGGGAGAACTGGCGAGCCTGGGCGACAAACTCTCCTTTCAGGATCTGGATGGAAACGAGCTGGTTTGCATCGAGCAAAAGGTTTTCAATTGGGTTGGGATCTACGAGATCTGGCGCGATGGTAAAATGCTGGCCGACGTCAGGCGAGATCTCTTTTCTTTCCGCCGCCACCGCTTCACGGTTGATGTGCCGGGTCCCGACGATCTCGAAGCGGTCGGAGACTTTCTCAACTTCGAGTACGTCGTGAATCGCGGCGACCGCAAAATCGCGACAATCACGAGGCAGTTGTTCCACCTGAGTGATACTTACTGGGTCCAGATCGATGATCAGGAGACGGACCACGTTCTCGTTCTCGCGATAGCGGTGATCATCGAGGTGGTGTGCAACAGGCGCCACAATTATTAGGAGCTGTCCTCATCGTCCTTGCTTATATCACGCACGCGGCAGCGTTCGAACCCATGCCTCCGGGCGATCCGTTCGGAGATGCGATGAATGCACCGAAGAAGTACGTGGTATCGAAGACCCTCGAGCAGCCAACGTGGCGCAACACAGCGCTAGCGAGAGGCGGCTCCAAAGGCAGCTCAAGAGAAGTTGCAAAGGTGCTGGCGACTGAACTCAGGCGTTATCATTGTTCTGCCATGAGAAGCTCCTGTAGCACGACCTCGGCACTGTTTCTCATCCTCTTCGCGGTTACCGCCTGCGCCAGCGGGACTCGCGCCGAGCACCAGAAACCGGCGCAAGTGACCATCGCCCCCGCCACATCAGCGCGTGTGGCCGATACTTCCGCCAATACCCAGCACACCTATACGGCGGCGGACATCCATTTTATGGGCGGCATGATTTCCCACCATGCACAGGCATTGGTGATGGCGGGATGGGCGGCGTCGCACGGCGCCAGTCCCTCGGTGCTGACGCTCTCCGAGCGAATCATCAACGCCCAGCAGGACGAGATCGCTGCAATGCAGAAGTGGCTCCGCGATCGCCATCAGCCGGTGCCCGAAGCGAACCCGCACGGCATGATGATGAAGATGGACGGCATGGAGCACGAGATGCTGATGCCGGGCATGCTCACCGATTCTCAGTTGAAACAACTCGACCAGGGGCGCGGTAAGGAGTTTGACCGGCTATTCCTCACCTTCATGATCCAGCACCACCGCGGAGCCGTCACCATGGTGAAAGACCTGTTCGATACTTACGGAGCCGCGCAGGATATCACAGTCTTCAAGCTCGCGTCGGACATCAACGCAGATCAGACGACCGAGATCGAGCGGATGCAGAAAATGCTCGCGTCGATGATATTCGGCGCTGACATACCATAAAGAACCGTCGTTGGAAAAAAAGAACCGTCGCTGCAAACCCGGCATCATCCACGTTCAGAGGTATTCAAAAATGAGCTTCAGTCACCCGACCCGCCGATCGTCCTCACTGGTTCCGTCCTTTGCAGCGGCGTTGGCCGTCGTCGTCTTCGCCGCGGCGTGCGCGCCGTCGACCTACCAGCCGACGACTTCGGTGAATCCGACCGGGAACCTATCGGTTATACCGCCAACTCCGGATCCGCGCGTCGGACTCCGAGGCGGTGCCTACGATGCCGCCGAGGCGGTCTGGAATCTGAGGGTGCTGTCGGAGACGAGACCTTCGGAGAAGTTCGCCGCCGGTATCAACTCCGATCTGGCCTTCATCGGCAACTACGTGTTTCAGGGAAGCTTCAGCGGTTATCAGGTCTGGGACATCTCGAATCCGCGCCAGCCGGTGCTAAAAACAGGGTACGTGTGTCCGGCCTCGCAGAGCGATGTCTCGGTGTACCGGAATCTGCTGTTCGTCTCGGGTGAGGACCTTGGCGCCAGACTCGACTGCGGCACCCAGGGTGTGAAGGACACGGTCAGCAAAGATCGACTGCGTGGGATTCGCATCTTCGACATCAGCGACATCAACAATCCGAGGAACGTCGGCAACGTGCAGACCTGCCGCGGATCGCACACCCACAGCCTGCTCGTCGATCCCAAGGATCCGGCCAACGTCTACGTCTACGTCTCCGGCTCGTCCGGCGTGCGATCGCCGAACGAGCTGGCGGGATGTGTGAAACTTTCACCGGACCAGGACCCGAACTCGGCGCTGTTCCGCATTGAAGTAATCAAGGTGCCGCTCGCTCACCCCGAGCAGGCGGCGATCGTCACTTCGCCGCGGATATTCACCGGACTCACCGCGCCCGCCCGCCACGGGGAAACTGCGCTGGACATCGCCGAGCAGAAAAAGGAGGTAGAAGCAGCGAAGGCACGCGGAGCCTACACGGCGGTGATTTTCGGGCAGGAGCAAGTTGCGCCCGACTTTTTTGTTGCCCAGCAGCTGAAGGCCATCGTCCAGGCACGCGGCGGAACCGGTGCGCCCACCGCCGCGGATAGCGCGACGCTACGACGCGAGCTTCCCGGCATCGTCGCCAAATTGATCGGCGAAGATCCGTCCGCGAAGCCGGGTCCCCGTCCCGGCCCGAGTCAATGTCACGACATCACGCTGTACCCGGCGATAGGCAGAGCAGGCGGCGCCTGCGGCGGTTACGGTCTGCTGCTCGACATCAGCGACCCGGCGCATCCCGTTCGCCTCAATGCGGCGGCCGATTCCAATTTTTCGTACTGGCATTCCGCGACCTTCAACAACGACGGCAGCAAGGTTCTCTTCTCCGACGAGTGGGGCGGAGGAATGCAGCCGAAGTGTCGCTCGACTGATCCACGCGAGTGGGGCGCGGACGCGATCTTCACTGTGTCGGGGACGGCCATGCAGTTCCAGAGTTACTACAAGTTGCCAGCTCCGCAGACGAAGGTGGAGAATTGCGTCGCCCACAACGGCTCGCTCATTCCGATTCCCGGACGTGACATCATGGCACAGGCATGGTATCAGGGTGGCATTTCGGTCTTCGACTGGACCGATGCCGCGCACCCGCGTGAGATCGCGTTCTTCGATCGAGGCCCGGCCGACACCACGCTCAAGCTGAGTGGTTCCTGGTCGGCGTACTGGTACAACGGAGTGATAGTGAGCTCGGAGATCACCCGCGGTCTCGACGTCTTCGAGCTCGCGCCGAGCGCGTTCGTATCGCAGAACGAGATCGACGCGGCAAAGACGGTTCGCTTCGACTACTACAATACCCAGGGACAGCAGCAGTTCGTCTGGCCGCCATCGTTCGCACTGGCGCGGGCGTACGTCGACCAGCTCGAGCGCTCGAATGGTCTGGCGCCGAGTAGAATCTCGTCGGTCAGGCAAACCTTGACGACGGCGGAAGGAGGCTCGGCGAACCGGCAGAGTGCACTCAGCGCGCTGGCGGCGCAGTTGGATGCTGACGCCAGTGCTTCGAGGGACGCCGCGAAGGTTCGCGCATTGGCGGCTGCAGTGGGGAATCTCGCGCGCTGATCTGGCGCTTCGCCTTCGCTGCGATCGCCGCGTTCT
This sequence comes from Gemmatimonadota bacterium, assembly GCA_003223425.1. Taxonomy (GTDB): domain Bacteria; phylum Gemmatimonadota; class Gemmatimonadetes; order Gemmatimonadales; family Gemmatimonadaceae; genus UBA4720. The sequence continues at coordinate 14,134 of QHVA01000038.1, read as the reverse complement.
GCGCGGCGATCGACGCGCAAGAGCCGCGCGTATTCGACGGGGCGCCGCCAGCAAACTGGATCGCGCCCCCTGGTGTGCCAGGCGACAGCTTCACTGTGTTCCACGCGCGACGAACCTTCGACTTGCCGTCGGTGCCCGCGCGATTCGTGGTGCACGTGTCAGCGGACAATCGATACCGACTATACGTGAACGGGCTGCCAATCTCGTCGGGTCCTCAGCGGTCAGACGTCACGCACTGGCGCTACGAGACCCTCGACTTGGCGCCGCATCTAAGCACGGGGCGCAACGTGATCGCTGCGCTGGTGTGGAACTGGGGCGCGGCGCGTCCTGTCGCGCAGCACAGTCACCGCACCGGATTCCTGCTCCAGGGTAACAGCACGGTCGAGGCGGCGCTGGTGAACACCGGGACGAGTTGGAAGTTGCTGCGTGATCTGGCGTACGCGCCGATCGTCATCACCACCGCCTCTCTTGGCGACTACTACGCCGCAGCGCCCGGCGATTCGATCGACGGCTCGCGCTATCCATGGGGATGGGAGCGCGCGGATTACGTCGACGATGCCTGGAGCAGCTCTGTCATCGTCGGACGTGTGCAGCGGCGTGCGATGCCGCCCGGTGAGTATGGTGAGGTGTCGGGATGGCAGCTCGAGCCGCGCTCGATACCTCCAATGGAAGAGAGAGTGCAGCGCCTCGCGCACGTGCGGCGTGCGATTGGCTTGCAGACTGACAGCCTGTTTCTGCAGGGAGCGGGCGATCTGGTGATCCCCGCGCGCACGACGGCGACGATCCTTCTCGATGAGTCGCACACCACAAATGCCTATCCAGTCCTCGAGACGAGCGGCGGCGCCGGTAGCCTGGTGCGACTCACCTACGCCGAGGCACTCATCGACTCGGTGGGACACAAAGGGAATCGCAACGAGATCGCGGGTCGCACGATCAAAGGCGTGCGCGACGTCTTCCTCCCCGATGGAGGCGCGCATAGACGTTTCACGACGTTGTACTGGCGCTCCTTCCGCTACATCCAGATGGACATCACGACGGCTGACGAGCCACTCCGCGTGCACGATCTGCACGGGATCTTTACTGCGTATCCGTTCGTGCCGCGGGGCCGCTTCGCGAGCGATCTCCCGTGGCTCATTCAGATGTGGCGCATGAACTGGAACGGCGCTCGCATCGGCGCGTTCGAGACGTACATGGACACGCCGTACTGGGAGCAGCTGCAGTACATCGGCGACACGCGCGTGCAGAGTCTCATTTCGCTCTACGTCGCCGGAGATGATCGTCTGATGCGGCAGGCGATCGAGCACTTCGATTGGTCGCGCATCCCGGAAGGACTGACGACCAGCAGATATCCGTCGGCGTTGACGCAGATAATTCCTCCGTTCTCGCTAATCTACGTCGCAATGGTGCACGACTATTTTCTGCACCGTGATGACGCCGCGTTCGTGCGCGCGCGGCTCGCCGGAGTGCGCGGAATCCTCGATTGGTACGCGCGCCACGTGGACAACACCGGCATGTTGGGCCCGATGCCATACTGGAACTACGTCGATTGGACGCCACGGTGGAATCGGGGCGTCCCGCCCGGCGCCGACAATGGGCACTCGACCACGATCAGCCTGCTATACGTGTACGCGTTGCAGCGCGCCGCGGAGCTCGAAGCGGGAAGCGGGACGCGGGAAGCGGGTGTCGGCTATAGAGCGCGCGCTGAAGTGGTGCTCGCGGCAGTACGCGCACACACTTGGGACTCTGCGCGGGGACTTTTTCGCGACGCGCCGGACACCGCTGCATACAGCCAGCAGACCAACGTACTCGCCATTCTAGTCGACGCGGTACCGATTGCGGCGCAGCAAGGGCTGATGGAACGCGTCCTTGCCGACACGACGCTTACGCCGGCGTCGTATTACTTCAGCTTCTACGTATTGGAAGCGCTACGAAAGGCGGGGCTCGGCGACCGCTACATCGAACGGCTCGCGCCGTGGCAGACGATGCTGCGACTCGGTCTCACGTCGGCTCCAGAGAACCCCGAGCCCACGCGCTCCGACACGCATGCGTGGTCCGCGCACCCGAACTATGGCCTGCTCGCCACCGTGCTCGGCGTCCGCCCATCGAGTCCCGGGTTTCGCACGGTGCGCATCGCACCGGCGCTCGGCCCTCTGCATCGCGCTGAAGGGCGCGTGCCGCATCCGCTCGGTGACATCGAGGTCCAACTGGTCCGCGAGGGTGCGCGCGGACTGCGCGCCGAGATCACGCTCCCGCGCGGACTATCGGGCGTTCTCGAGTGGCAGGGACAGCGCCGGCCATTGCGCGAGGGTCGGCAGATCATTCGGTTCGAGTCGGCACACCCATGACCGGTATCACGCATTACTTGTTCGCGCGAAACGAACCGCATCATTCAGCCGTACGGAATTCAAGGTCGTTGGAAGGTGCGTATGGACGAGAATGTAACTGCGGCAATTGTTGCGGTGGCTCTGTTTGGGGCTCTCGCTTCCCTTGCATTTTCGATAAACGCCATCGCTCGGGCTTGGGTGGCGCGAGGGCGCGACGAGGCCAGGCTCGCGAGCGAAACGGGAGGGGGAGCTACGCTGGCTGAGGCTCGACTCGCTCGCCTCGAGCAGGCGGTAGACGCTATTGCGCTCGAGGTCGAACGCATCTCAGAAGCCCAGCGCTTCGCGACGAAGCTACTCGGTGAGCACAGCGGCACCCCGCGGATACTGAGCAAAGAGTGAGCGTTCCCTAACGCTCGTTGAAGCAGAGAACCACTTTTTAGGTCAAATGAAATAAGGTGCTTCACAATGGCCGGCGATCAGACGCCGCAGATGAATCCGTATCTGAGCTTCAAGGGAGATTGCGAGGCGGCGTTCAGATTCTATGAGCGGTATCTCGGCGGCCAACTCGGCACGCTTTTCCGTTATGGTGGGACCCCTCTCGCGGACCAGGTTCCTGCCGACTGGTCCGACAAGATCATGCACGGGAGCGTGAGGGTCGGCGACCAGGTGATAATGGGTGGCGACGTCGCGGCGGATCTCTATCAGGAACCCCAGGGCTTCGCGATGTCGCTATACATCAAGAGCACGAGTGACGCCGAGCGCATTTTTCAAGATTTGGCCAGTGGTGGCCGGATAGTGATGCCGCTCGAAAAATCCTTCTGGGCCGCCCGGTTTGGCATGCTCGTCGATCGCTTCGGCATACCGTGGCTGATCAACTGCGAGGGCGATCAGCCGACGGAAGGGTGATCCCTTGCCGTCATCGCCGAGGCCGACTAGCGTCTGTCCATGCACGAGTCGAAGCGCCGCTCGAAGACATGAGCGACCCCACTAGCCCCCGTGCGCCTCAGTGGAGCACGTCACCGAGCGCAAAAACCAGGAACACGGTTCAGCGTTCCGTGACAGCGCTTCTGGATGCGCTGGCACCCGAGCGTGTGCTCAAACGCGTCGAACATTTAGAAGGCGCGGTCGAACAACATCGCACGCCAACAGGTTGCCTCCTGCAAGCCGCGGCATGCGCTGTCAGTGTCTCCTGGTTTGCCGAGGCCACCAAGGATGCTGCTCTTGGTGAGCTCCATATTCTCGTCTGGCGTGGCAAGGTTGCGCGACGCGGCACTCCTCGTAGCCCCAAAAACGCGACACTCGTAGCGGAGCTCGTTCTGCGTCCAATCGAGCCTCCTGCCAACGATTGCATTTGGCAGGCGACAGATGGAACCCGATATGATACCGCTTCTCTTGCGGCGCACGTCCTATCGCTGCTGGAAGCGCAGATCGTCGACGCGAAGGGGTGACACGACGAGCTGAATGCTAATCGTTCAGCTCTCGAGTCATCTCGATCATCGTCCGCCGGAATCCAGCACGATCGAACAAGCGCTGCGCGACAGTGTTCCGCTCCGCCGTCGAGAGTACAACGCGTGGCGCACCTCGGGCCTTGAGCGCCTCGATCGTTGCGTCGAGCAGCATTCGACCAACACCCTGTCCGCGATGGGCGGGATCGACAACGATGTCGTACAACGCACCCGCCGGTCCGCGCAGCGACATGTAGTCGGTGCCTTCCACTCCCGCGTAGGTATAGCCGATCACCTCGCCGTTCCGCTCCGCGACAAGGATGACGATGTTCGGCTCATCGAGCTGTGTCCCGAGAAACGAGCCGTACGCACTCTCGGTTCGCGACGTTGCCGCGATGAAGCGCTGCGGGTCGAGGTCGTGGTGCACACGGACGAGGAGTGCGCCGAGTCGGCCAATGGTTGCAGTGTCTGCGGGCGTTGCTGCGCGGATGCCGACGGCGTCCACGTCAGAACACGAGCGTCTGAATCGAATGGGGCAAGGTGCTTACTTCCGCGGCGTTGCCGTCCAGCCAGAGATAGTAGGAAATCTTCTGATCGGTCTTGTTCATTACCACCACCGACACTTTTCCATCGGGATTGATGAAGGCGGTGGAAAGCAAAGCACTTCTGCTGGGTGAGCTGGCGATTCTCTTTGCGCCCGGACGGACAAACTTCGAGAAGTGCCCAATGTAGTAGTACGAGTTCGTGTAAATCAGCTCACCGGTTTTCGTATTCGCGTGGACCGGTGCAAAGCAGAAGTTCCCGACGTGATTCGGCCCGCCGGTTTCGTCCAGCAATACGTTCCAGTCCGTCCAGCCGACAGCACCGCTGTTGAAGTCATTGATCATCGAGCGTCCATACGCTTCGCCCAGTCGCCAGGCGGTGATGTCCTGAGCCTTGAAGGAATCGACGGTTCCTTCAGTGAAGAGAAGGTTCTTGTTCGGGAAAGTCTCGTGCACGAGCTTGACGTTGTCGAACATCTGATCGCCACCGCTCCATGGCTCGTACCAGTGATACCCGATGCCCCATACATACTGGGCGGCTTTGGGGTCCTTCAGGATGGTGCTGACTCTCTGATAGATGAGATCGCGGTTGTGGTCCCAGGCGATGATCTTCTTGTCACCCAGTCCTTCTCTCTTCATCGTCGGGCCGAGATAGTCTTTCAGGAAGTCTCGCTCGTCTTCCGCTGAGTAGATGCACGACTCCCATGTCTGCGTCGCCATCGGCTCGTTTTGAATCGTGATGCCCCAGATGGGAATTCCTTCTCTCTCGTACGCCTTGATGAACTTCGTGTAGTAGTTGGCCCAGGATTGATAGAACTCCGGTTTCAGTTTTCCACCGTGGAGCATGTCATTGTTGGTCTTCATGAACGCCGGTGGACTCCACGGGCTGCCAAAGAGAGTGAGCTTTCCGCCAGTGGTGGCCATCGCCTTCTTGATGAAGGGAATGCGGAATTGCCTGTCGTGGTTGACGCTGAAGGACTTCAGCTCCTTGTCGCCTTCGTTGACGTAGGTGTAGCTAGCGGACGAGAAATCGCAGCTGTGAATGTTGGTTCTTCCAATCGTGTAACCGATGCCTTTGTGCGGATCAAAGTAGGCGTCCAGAATTTCCCGCTGTTTGGCCGACGGCAGTTTCGCAAAAACCTCAGCGGACGCATCGGTGAGTGCGCCGCCGATGCCCAGGATCGTTTGAGCTCTCTTTGAAGGGTCGACAAAAACACAGATCTGGGTCTCGAGCGGCTGACCCATCGGCTTGAATGTCAGCGTCTCGGTAGCTGAGAGGCGGTAATTGGTTTTGTCGGCAGTAGTGTAGACGGCTATCGATCTTCCCTGGAGTGTGCTGTCGATGCCGGGCGGCTCCGGAGTCTCGGAGGATTGCTCGTACGCCGTCGGCGAAAGCCCTTTTTTCCCCAACACCAATGCCGAAGACGACGCTACCAGGAAACTGCGGCGATCGATTTTCATAGTCGATGAGGTTGAGATGATCGAAATATGCCGCCACGTTCCGATGTTGTCTCGCTGAGAGTTCCGTTTATTGTACGCTTTTCTGTTCATCCGCTCAGGAGTGCCCCAGCAGTGCTCCAGTCGCGAACACCAGCGCCCCACCCAATCCGACCTGGAGCGCGGCCGAGACCGTCGGCGTGTCCATATAGCGATGCCGGATCCAAGTGATCGTCGCCAGCTCGATCACTACTACCACCACCGCCGTGATCATCGCGATCTGGAAGTTCCCGATCAGGAATGGAAGCGTATGTCCGAGGCCGCCCAGCGCGGTCATGAGTCCGGTGATCGACCCCCGCGCCCACGGATGTCCGCGACCCGTTAGTGTGCCGTCGTCGGACAACGCTTCGGCGAACCCCATGCTGATACCAGCCCCGAGCGACGCCGCCAATCCGACGACGAACGCGGTCCGCGTCTGCTGCGTCGCAAACGCCGCAGCGAAGACGGGAGCAAGCGTCGAGACCGAGCCGTCCATGAGTCCGGCGAGTCCGGGCTGCACTACCTGCAGCACGAAGAGCCGCCGGCGCGCCTCGTCTTCCTTCTGCCTGACATCCGGCTGGAGTTTTTCCGTCTCCAGCGCCTCGGCTCGGTGCTCGTGTGACCGCTCCTGTTGCGCCAGGTCGTCGAGCAGCCGCCTGACGCCCACGTCCTGCGCGCGCGCCGACGCACGCTCGTAGAATTGGCGGCTCTCGACTTCCATGGCGCTCGCTTGCTTCCGCACCGCGTCGAGCCCAAGCGGTTTCACCAGCCAGCTCGGACGGCGTTGGACGAATCCACGCACCTCCTGTCGTCGGATCAGCGGGATGTGCTCGCCGAAGCGCTGACGATACAGCTCGAGGAGCCGCGCGCGGTGCGACGATTCCTCTTCGCGCATCCCGTCAAAAACCCCCGCCGAGGCCGGGTACGAGGTGCGAAGTCCCTCGGCGTAGTCGGCGTAAATGCGCTCGTCTTCCTCTTCGAGCGAGATTGCCAGCGCGAGGATCTCTTTCTCGGAGAGACTGTCGAACGACCTCACGCCGGCATCATTCTCCGGACGCGCTGAGGCTCCTCGCCAAGCCAGTCCGGATGCGTCGCAGTCGAGTCGAAGATCGAGCTCGTCTTGAATAGCTCGAACTCGCCATGCGAGGCGACCGCCTTCGTTTTTGCGAGAAGCGCTTGCACATCCGCCGCGGTCATGGGTCGGAACGTGCGAAGGGCGCCCAACGCCTGGTCGAGTATCTCCATGCTATCGCAGCCGGTGATGACGACGGACGTCGGAAGGTTCAGCGCGTAGTGGAGACATTCGATCGGCGTCACCGTGCGCGACTTGAGAATGATTCCGTTGGCCATGCTCTTCATGCCGAGCACGCCGATTTTCTGCTTCACCAGCTCGGGGAGCACGAGCTGCTCGAAGCTACGATAGTGCGCATCCATGACGTTGAGCGGCATCTGAACGGTGTCGAAGGAGAAGCCGTGGTCCTTCGCCACCTCTAGCATGTGCAGATGGATGCGCGGATCCTTGTGTCCGGTAAAGCCGATGTAGCGAATCTTCCCTGCCGCGCGCGCCTCGACCAGCGCCGCATTCGCACCTTCGGCATCGAAGATCCGGTGGGGATCCTCGAAGCGAATCACTTCGTGATGCTGAACGAGATCGATCCGATCGGTCTGCAGTCGCCGCAGCGATTCGTCGAGCTGCCGCGTCGCCTCGCGCTTCGAGCGTGCGTCGATCTTGGTCATCAGAAAGACTTTGTCGCGGTAGCCGTCGCGGAGCGCCTTACCCATGCGGGTCTCGCTCTTCCCCTCGTTGTAGTCCCACGAGTTGTCCATGAAGTTGACCCCGCGATCGATGGCGGTGCGCACGATGCGAAGGGCAAGCTGCTCGTCTACGGTCGGCAGTCCGAGGTGCCAGCCACCGATGCCGATTGGCGATACTCGTTCTCCTGTCTTTCCGAGAACACGATAACGTGAGACGATGTCGGCGGCGCCGTCAGGCATGACGCTCTGCTCCTGGCGGCGCCGAGTCGCGACTTTCACGCGTGGCGGTCCCCGCCGCCGACGGCTTATCGATTCCCGCGCGTCGCATCGAAACTTTAGCCACTGCAGCGAGATCCCGCTCGCCATCACCGTTCGCGGCAGCTTCGAGCAGACTCTCGTAGACGACGTCGGCGAGCGGCATCGGCGCTGCAGCCTCATCGGCCGCCGCCTTTGCCAGCCGCAGATCCTTTAGCGTAAGCGAGAGACGAAACCCGGGCGGCTCGTAACGTTCCTTGGCGATGGCGTCTCCGTAGTACTGATAAGCCGGCGCCGCGAAAACGCCGTTCGTCATCACGTTCAGCATGTCCGCTGGCGCAATGCCATAACGCGCGGACATCGCCGCTGCCTCCGCCATCGCTTCCACCGCCGCGCCAAGCATGAAGTTTCCGGCGAGCTTGACGACGTTGGCGCGCTCCGGCTGGTCTCCCATCGGCCAGGTTCGCTGACCGATCAGGTCGAAGAGAGGCTGGATACGAGTGAGCGCGCGAGGGTCGCCGGCGGCAACGATGGTCAGCTTGGCTGCCGCCGCGAGCTCAGGGCGACCAAATACAGTCGCCGCGATGTACTCGAGACCATGTTCGCGGTGACGCGCGGCGAGATCGCGGGCAAGCGTGACCGAGATCGTCGCCATGTTGATGTGTACCAGCCCCTTCGGCGCACCGTCGAGCAGTGGATCGATGACAGCGCGAACCGCTGCATCGTCGGCGAGCATCGAGAACACGGCATCGCCGCTGAACGCTTCACGCGCGGTTCCAACCGGTGTTGCACCGCCTCGGGCCAGGGCATCGACGCTCGGCCGCGAGCGATTCCATACGCGAACCTTGTGGCCGGCCTTGAGCAGATTCGCGGCGACCCGCGAGCCCATCGTGCCGAGGCCTATGAATCCAATGTCCATGGTGCACCATCCTTGTCAGAATTTTCCTCTACCATCAGGCTGTAAGGCGCAGCTCCCGGTGCTCGCTCGCGAGCGGCAACGTGAAATGGAACGACGAGCCGGCACCGACTCTGCTTTCCGCCCAGATCCGGCCGCCGTGCGATTCCACAATGCCGCGCGCGATTGCCAGTCCGAGGCCGACGCCACGCCTGTCGCTGCGACGACGTTGCCAGAATTTCTCGAACAGACGATCGAGGTCCTCCTGGGCGATGCCGGGGCCCGAGTCGATGACGACCATCGCGGCTTCCGTTTCGCGCCGTTCGCATTTGAGCACAATGTTCCCCTCGCGCGGCACAAACTTCAGGGCATTGCCCACCAGGTTGCTCAATACCTGCATGACGCGCTCCGCATCCGCGTTCACCGCCAGAGTCGCCACCGCGAGCCTGATCGAGGTCTGGTTGGACGAGGCCGAGCGACGCGTCTGGTTCCTGTTCGAATCCAAACGGCACGGAGATTCCAGCGAACATTAAGCCGCAGGAAACGATATGATCACCGCGATCAGATCGGCATCAGCAGCATAGAGTAGAGGGTCTATGAACGCCACGAACGTCAAGCTCATGTTCGCCGTGGCGAGTGCGGCATTCGCGTTCGCCTGCGGGGAGCGCACTCGCCAATCGAATGAGAAGCAGGACACGACGGGCGCGGCGGCTTTTGCCGTGAGCTCTCAGCCGCTCGGACCTATTCCAGCAGACGATTCTCTGGCTCGACCGAAGTCGCTTCACCAGGTAGGCGTCCCGATCGCTCTCACCCGCTCAGTGGTACCGAAGGACAATCCACAGACGCCGGAAAAAATCGCGCTTGGGGAGAAGCTGTTCTTCGATGGCAGGCTGTCGGCGAACGGAACTGTGGCGTGCGCCAGCTGCCACCAGCCGCGACTCGCATTCACCGACGGAAGACAAGTTGCGGTCGGCATCGACAACCGTGTCGGCCAACGCAACTCGCCGACGGTGCTGAACGCGCTTTACAACCAAATGCAGTTCTGGGACGGGCGCGCCGCTACGCTCGAGCAACAAGCCGGCCTGCCGATCGTGAATCCCGTGGAGATGGGACAGCCGAATCTTGACTCCGCCGTCGCGCGCGTTGCGGCGATCCCGGAATACCGGGCCACTTTCATTCGCGTGTTCGCCCGTCAGCCAAACCCAACCGATCTGGTGCGCGCGATCGCCTCCTATGAACGGTCGCAGGTGAGCTTCGATTCCCCCTTCGATCGCTACATGGCGGGGGACTCGAGCGCGATCAGCGCGTCAGCCAAGCGCGGCTGGGTGTTGTTCAGGACGCGGGGGCGCTGCAACCTGTGCCACGCATTCGCCGACACCACGACCCGCCCCGCAAGGTTCACGGACGATACGTTTCACAACATCGGTGTCCTCATCGTGCGCCACAACGTCGTGCCGCTGGCGCGTCAGGCCGAGCAGGCCATCGCCAAGGGCGACACGATCGCCATCGACCAGGCTGCCATACTCACGCCGATGTCCGCGCTCGGACGATTCCTGATCACGAGGGCCGATTCCGACATTGCGTCCTTCAAGACGCCGGATCTGCGCAACGTGATGGTGACGGCACCTTATTTCCACGACGGCTCTGCCGCGACGCTGTGGGACGTCATGGACCATTACAACAAGGGCGCTGGATTGAGAGATCCTTATCTCAGTACGGAAATCCAGCCGCTGGCACTCCACGAACGGGACATCGACGACTTCGTCGCTCTTATGGCGTCGCTCACGAGCCCGAGCTACAGGGAACTGGGAGCCAAGGAGCTCGCCCGCCAACGCCAGCTCTCGCGTACGTCGCGACCACAGCGCGACTCCGCGAGAGCTTTTGGTCCGAAACCGGTTCAACCCAAGCCGCCGAGTCGCTGAGCGTGTCGAGTCACCGTCAGACGCTAACCCAGCCAGGATGCATAGGCGTGATACCCGGGCGCCGGATTTTGCGATGTGTTGCGATCGTCATCGCATGCGTTCCTCGTATTTCGAACGCACAGGCTTCCCTGCCTGCGCGACCCGCGTACGCTCCCGAGCGGTACGACGAAGACTGGTCGTTCTTGCGCGATCCGTCGAAGCGGACCGATTTCTTCGACCCGATCAAGTGGATTCCGCTCGACAAGGACGGCTCCTGGTTTCTGACTCTCGGAGGCGAATTGCGCGAGAGATTTCAAGACGTGCGTAACATGGAGTTCGCCTTGCCGGCTCCGACACAAGAGGAGAATGGCTTTCACCGGATCTTCCTGTTCGCCGACATTCACCTGGGCCCGCACTTCAGAACGTTCGTTGATTTGGTCGACGGTGAGATTATGGGAGGAATAGTAAATCCGTCTCCGGCAGAGAAAGATCCGCTCGACCTCCTGCAGGCCTTTGCCGACGTGATCTTCCCAGTCAGGAATCATGGAGCGTTCACGCTGCGCCTCGGACGTCATGAGATGACCTTCGGGTCGGGGCGGTTCATCTCCTTCCGCGATACGCCCAACGTGAGGCGTGAATTCGACGGGGTGCGAACCTTCTGGACAAACGGGAAAGGGAAACGTGTCGACGTGCTGCTCGATCGGCCCGTGAATCCGCGGCTAGGCGTCTTCAACGATGTCGCGGACAGCACCCAGCTGTTCTGGGGCGTCTACGCCAGCACTCCAGTTGTTGCTAGCAACGGCCTCAGTCTCGATCTCTATTATCTGGGACTCGATCGCAAGAACGCCAGCTTCGCCCAGGGACCGGGTCGGGAGCGGCGGCACACGATTGGAGCGCGCCTCTTCGGAAAGAGAACGGGATTCGATTGGGACGAGGCGCGCGACTTCCATCGCCCTGGCCGCGTGGACAACGATCTCAGTTTTGACTGGGATGTCGAAGGCGCCTACCAGCTTGGATCTTTCGCAACGGCCGACATCCACGCGTGGATGATCTCCTCCAACTGGGGATTTACAATTTTAGAATCTCGGCTTTCCCCGCGCTTAGGTCTCAAGGCTGATGCATTGAGTGGTGACCGCAACCTGCAGGACAATCGGCTGGGCACGTTCAACGCTCTTTACCCGGCGCTTCAGTACTACTCTCAGCCCGGACTATTCGCGCCAGCCAATCTCATAAACCTTCAACCGAATCTCACCGTCGACCCCACAAAGAGCCTGAGCGTAAACGTCGCCTGGAGCTCGTTACGGAGGGAGAGCACGGCCGACGCGTTTTACGCGCCTCCACTCGTTGCAGTCCCGGGCACGATTAAAGGCAAGCGGTTGATCGGCCAGGAGGCAAGCGTGAATCTGGCGTGGCAGGCGACTCCACATTTGAACGTGACGGGCACCTACGCCCATTTTGCGCCGGGCGGCTCGGTGCGGCAAGTTGGTGGCCGTTCCGGCGACTACTTCCTGGCGGTGGCGCAATTCAGGTTCTGATGCTAAAGAACTGGAGGATGGTTCTCATGCGATCGACGTTCCTTCTTCTCGCGACAGTGATCGCTGGCTGCAGTTCGGCTCGAGGCGCTGACCGTCAGGGCCAAGCAGTAGCTGAAACTTTTAAAGAGCCGCCGGTCGTCGCCAGCAGCGCGGGCGTGCTGCGAATTTCGCTGACACCCAGGATGTCGACGGTCACCGTAGCCGGACGTCAGGCGACGCTCATGGCCTACGACGGTCTCTATGCGCCACCGACGCTTCGAGTACGCCGTGGTGATACTATTCGGCTCCGGCTCACGAACGCGCTTAACGAGCCGACGAATTTCCACGCTCACGGCCTGACCGTCTCGCCGCGGGGTAACTCGGACAACATCTTTCTGCACGTTGCTCCCGGACAGATGCAGGATTACGAGATCCGTCTACCCGCCAATCATCCGCCGGGACTTTACTGGTATCATCCGCACCCGCACGGATTCTCGGACGAGCAAACCAGAAACGGCATGTCGGGAGCGCTGATCGTCGATGGACTGCTGGATCCATTCCCGACACTCAGACATTTGCCGGAACGCCTGCTGCTGCTCAAGGATCTCCAGATCCGGGACGGACGCGTTGCGATCACGCACATCGGCGAGAACACCATCCGCACCATCAACGGCATGGTCAATCCAGTAATTGTGCTTCGGCCGGGCGAGACCCAACTGTGGCGCATTGGCAACGTTGGCGGGGATCTCTACTACTTGCTCACGCTCGACGGACACCGGTTTCAGGTGGTCGCACGCGACGGCAACCGGCGCGCCCGTCTCACCACGCTGGATACGCTGAGGCTATCCCCCGGTGCTCGCGTCGAGGTCCTCGTAACAGCCGGCTCTCCGGGAGTGTACCTCCTGCGAACGGGCGACATTGACACCGGCCCAGCGGGAAATAAGTACAAGGGAGCAGTCATGGCAACCGTTCGCGTGGAAGGATCGCCTGTGTCGCCGGTCGTGTTGCCTCCAGCGTTACTGCCAGTCGAGGATCTCCGCGGCAAGGTCACCAACAGGCGTACGATCGTACTTTCCGAGTCAAACGATGGCAATACGTTCTTCATTGGCGGCAAGACGTTCGACATGAATCGCACTGACATCCGCGTCAAGCTCGGCGCCATCGAAGAGTGGACGATCCGCAACGAGGCGGACGAGCTCCACACTTTTCACATTCATCAGGGTCCGTATCAACTGATTGAGATCAACGGCGTTGCTCAGCCTGCCGACGACCACCGCGACATCGTCGACGTACCGATCAAAGGCGAGGTGAAGGTGATAATCCCGTTCACGAATCCGCTGATCGTCGGGCGGTTCGTCTTCCACTGCCACATCCTCTCGCACGAGGACAAGGGGATGATGGCGACAATCGAAGTTACGCCGTAAGACCGGTGGCACGGGACTGACGCCGATAACGAAGCAAGGCCCGCGCAGACCCTGCCCGCTCTGATGTTACGATTGCGTCGGCGGTACGCCTTCCGTAGAATAGTTCCTCCGAGGATCTCCCCTCCAACGTCCGTCACTCGCGCCACTAGCGAGATGTCCGTCCTCTGCTCCTGGAGTCATTATGCGGAAAGTTGTCCTGCTCGGAATGCTTGTGGTCGTGGGTGTTGCCGCTTGCACAGCGAACGACGGAACCGGACTTCGGCCGCCCGATGCGCCCCGCCTGAGCGGGACGCCCGACCTCGTTGGTACGCCTGACCTCATAGTCGATTCTGATAAGCTCGCCACTTCCTGGATCATCCACGACGAGCTCCTGCCAGCCTCCTTCTGCAGTGTGCAGGAGGCCAATATCACGCCCGGCGAGCATCGGACCCTGCGTTTTACCGTCACGACGCCCAACATTGGCGATGCTGACATCTTCATCGGGGATCCCAACACCCACATGGATCCAAACGGCGACGGCAACTTCAAGGACAGCGACGGCCTATTCGAGTTCGCCACCTGCCACAATCATTTCCATTTCCGGAATTACGCGAAATACGAGCT
>QHVA01000037.1 GCA_003223425.1 Gemmatimonadota bacterium | reverse complement strand
TGCACCTGTTCAGTTGCAGTTACCGTTCGGTTGCAGTCACTGCCTTGACGCGCGAATTTAGCCATTGATGAGAATCGTGCGCTTCCTCCTCTTTTTGATAATCAGCGCTGCGGCGACAACTTCCCCAGCCGACGCGCGCGTCGTCAGGGTCGAGGTACTGACTCGCGCCGACATCACCGGCACCTTCGGCAGCGCGCACATCTACGAGCGGATCACGGGCCGAGTGTACTTCGCGTTCGATCCGAACAATCCCGAGAACAGGAGAATCGTCGATCTCGCGCTCGCGCCGCGTAATTCTATCGGGGAAGTGGAAGCCGTAAGCGAGTTCGTGATGCTTCGACCCAAGGATCCCGCGCGCTCGGCCAATCTCGCAGTCATCGATATCGTCAACCGCGGCGTGATGACGACGTTCATCTTCGATCTCGGTCGCAACACCAACGCGTCGCCGCGATCCGCCGACTTCTACGGCGACGCGCTGCTGATGAAACGGGGCGTCACGATTGTCGCGCTCGGGTGGCAGTGGGACGTTCCGCCGGGAGCGGGGCCTCTTCACTTTCTGGCGCCGAAGGTTGGATCCGTTCAACGGCCTATCACCGGGCTCGTGCGCAGCGACATCATCGTCGATGTGCCGACGAACACAATCCCGCTCGGCCACACGATCGGAGGACCGATCGCTTATCCGGTCGCCGATCCTGGTGATCGCGCCAACGTCCTTACGGTGCGCGATAGTCCAACCGGAGCACGCAGCATAGTGCCACGGGCCGAATGGCAGTTCGCGCGACTCACGGGGCGAACGATCGCGCACGATCCGCGCTCCGTCTACATGGCTAAAGGGTTCAAGCCCGGAAAGATCTACGAGGTGGTTTATCGGGCGCGAGATCCGGTCGTGGTGGGGACTGGCCTCGCCGCCGTGCGCGACATGATGTCCTACCTGAAGTACGATCCGTCAGCTTTGGCCCACGTGCGATCGGGAATCGGTTACGGGGTGTCACAGACGGGAAGATTCATCCGGCACTTCCTCTATCAGGGCTTCAATACCGACGAGAGGGGACGCCCCGCATTTGATGGATTCTTCGTGCACACCGCCGGCGCTGGCCGCGGCAGCTTCAATCATCGTTTCGCACAACCGTCACGGGATGCGCAGCCATACTCGACGTTCTTTTATCCGACCGACGTTTTTCCATTCACCAGTGTTTCGACCAGCGACCCGGTGACGCGGCAACGCGCGGGCCTTCGCGATAGCCTTCGTGGCTCGAGCAAGACCAAGGTTTTCTACGTCGATGGTGGTCATGAATACTGGGGACGAGCGGCGTCTCTCACCCATACGACACCGGACGGAAAAACCGACGTCGGTTTTCTGCCCACGGAACGGCGTTATGTCATTTCCTCTGCCCAGCACTCGGGCCCCGCAGCATGGCCGCATGCCGATTCAGCGAGGATTGCCGGCACCATCGCTTATCGAGGAGATCCGCTCGATCAACGACTCGCTCTGAGAGCGCTAATGTCGTCGCTGATCGACTGGGTTGCGCTTGGAAAGCAGCCTCCCCCATCAGTGTATCCGACTCTGTCGCGGCATGATTTGGTAAGTCCAGCGGTTATGAAATTCCCGAAAATTTCCAACCTTCCGGTGGCGCGAATTCCGAATCAGCCATACCGAATGGATTTCGGCCCGCGCTGGAGTCAGGGAATCATCGATCGCGAGCCGCCAACACTCGGCCCTCCCTATCCAGTGTTCGTGTCTCGCGTCGATTCGCTCGGCAACGAGCTGGGCGGAATTCGAAGCATCGAGGTTCTCGTCCCGCTTGCCACCTACTATCCGTGGCAGCTTCGCACCGGGATGCCCGTCGCGACAGATCGCCTCGTAAGCTTTCGCGGCACATTCGTTCCGCTGCCGAAGACCGAGGCAGCGCGACGCGCCAGCGGAGACTCACGCCCGAGCATCGAGGCGCTGCACGCGAACAGGACTCAGTTCCTTCGGAAGGTAGATGAGGGAATCTCGTCCCTAATCAGCCGACGCTTTCTCCTGCCCGAAGATTCGTCGGCGGCCCGGAGGCGGATGACTGACATCTGGGAAAGGTACGGACTGGGAACGGCAAACTGAGCGGCGGTGCGCCGTCGAAACCGCAACTGAACGGGTGCGAGGACAGGCCACTACAAACTCTATGCTGAAAACTGCAACCGAAACGGGTGCGAGGTGTGAGTAGCGTAGTTGCCAGCTAATCAGTTCACGACGCCCGGACTTTCCTAAGTGGCATTCAGGACACACGCAGTTGCTCGTACCTTGAACGGCGCCAGTAACGTCCCGACGTAGTGAACTGACAAGCTGGCATCTCTGCCACTGACAACTCGCACCCATTCAGTTGCAGTTTTCAGCCTCACGTGTGTAGTAGCCAGTTTACGAGACTCCCGGGAACCCCTCTATTCGTGCCGCCTTCACGATTCCTCTGACCCGGTTCATGACTCTGTCAGCGGCCGCCGTATCGCCCTTCGCCTGAAGCGCATCTTTCAGGATCGCTCCCGTGAACGCGTAGGTGTATGGGATGCCGAACGACGCCCGATCGATCCAATCGCCCTCTTTGATCAGGACTTCAGGTCCGCGATAGACGTCGTTCCAGAGAGCGTTGGTTCGCTCCAGGTCCAGATTCAGGCCTGCGATGTGAGGCGTCTCGGCTGTGTCAGCGATGGGATGATCCACCAGCTTCTGCACAAAACCCTGTGACAGCAGATAAGGCTCGAGTCCGAGTCCTGCGCCACCACCTGTCGAGACGTAGATCGGCCGCTCGGGGAAGGCATCCTTGATCAGGCGCAGTAGCACCAGCTGATCGCGGACGAGAATACCCGGCGGAATGTTCAGCGTGATGGTGCCCTGACGGAAAATCTGCGGCTGAGTGATCTGTATGTATTCGGGAATCGCATCTGCTTCCGCTAAAGTCATCTTGAGCGGCGGACCAGACGGTTTCTTCCACTGCTTGTTTCGATAAATCACTGGCCCCTTTGCGGCGTCGTACGTCTCGATCGGCCGCCGGATCATCTGCCGCACGAACCAGTCGGTGTCCAGATACGTGGTCACGGCGACAGTAACATCACGACGAACGCCTTCGACTTCCTGCGCGTACCAGAGAGGGAAGGTGTCGTTGTCGCCGTTCGTGATGACGACCGCGTAGGGCTCGAGGGAGTTCAGGTAGTCCTTTGCCCACTGAGCCGTGAAATAGTGCCCCGCGCGCGAGGCAAATCTCCAGTTCGCAAAGAATGGAATGAGCGCGATGAGCAGAATCGGTGCGGCGAGCATAAACCCTCGCCGCGACGGCCAGGCTCCTACCGTAACCGGCTTGCGTACCGTTGGTTTCTCTTCGTTGCGCGCTTCTCCCCCGAGTACAAGAGCGAGCTGTTCCCAAATAAAACTGAGGCCGATCGCTGCCCACACTCCCCACGCGGAAAAGCTCCAGATGTAGAAGTAATCACGATCGCGGACCTCTCGCGCGACGTCGCGAACATCCGGATCCTGCGACCAACCGTACTTGAAGTTGAGATAATAGATCAGCGCGAGCGTCATTGTGAACATGAGCGGACCGAAATACCAGAAAGTTTTCCGGTCGCGATCCCAGTGCACGTACCCGCCGAGCAGGCCAAGGCCAAGGAAGAGGAACGCGACTATGAACTGGAGTCCCTGCATCGTCTGGTGCGAGTCGCGTATCCATTGCCACTTGAAGTAAAACCACCACATTCCGACCTGCGCCGAGTACGGAGCGCCTCGCTCGAGCTTCTGCCCATACTGCTCGCGGTTGATGTTGGCCAACAGCCGGTCCTGTGTAAGCTTGGTAAAGGTGCAGCTCGCCTCGAGCTTCGTCGCGCACGCAGTCGGGGCGCCCTCGTTGATTGCCGGGAAATACGCTGCGCGCACCGGTTCGTAGATGAAAGGCGTCAAGCCGAGGATCAGCGCGCCGACGCAAGCGAGAACCAGCTTCCACCGAAGTACCGTACGCCAGCGGGTGGCAATGAGTGCGACACCGGCAGCGGGAAGCGGAAGAAATCCCGCCGGGTGATTCGCGTAGCCAAGTCCAAGCAGGAAGCAAACGAGTACGACGAGGCGATCTGCCCGCGGTGCATCGGGCTCTTCGATCCACTCGATGATGATCCAAGACACAATGGTGAAGAACAGCAGCGAGATGGTGTAGACCTTTTCGTTGACGACCGACTGATTCCACACCGTGAACGCTGTTGCACCTATCAGCGTGGCGAGACTGGCGACGACCAACCGCTGCCATTTCTCCGTGATCCAGCGCGCGACGATTCTTTCCGTAATGAGGAACCAGAGGCCGGCCGAGCAAGCGCTCGCCAGCGCTGCCATGATGTTGATCTTCGCGGCGTACGAGACGGGTATCGGCAGCGATGCGAACGCGTGCCCCAACAGCATGAAGAATGGATTGCCCGGCGGATGGGGAATGCCGAGCACTTTGACAGCGGCCATGTACTCACCCGTGTCCCACATCGCGACTGAAGGCGCCAGCGTCACGAGATAGAGGATGAATACGAGCCCCGCCGCGATCGCGGCGGGGACGTATGAAGGTTTGTAGCCGTTCGACTCGGAGGTGGCGATCGCCCGATCTGGACGTCGCGGCGCTCGAGTTTCTTGGGAACGGAAAGCTGAAGCTGTCGTTGCCATTGTGTGATCGAATTACTGGTGGGACGGGGGTGGATGAATTTTAGTCACTCGTCACCCCGTTTGCGTTGGAATGGCTAATAGGTTCGGAGATACTAACTGCAACTGAATAGGTGCGAGGTGACAGTAGCGTAGTTGCCAGCTATTTAGCTCACGACGCCCGGACTTCCCTCAGTGGCGTTCAGAGCACAGGCAGTTTGTTTGTGGGTCGAGCCGCGTCCCGAAAAGTCAGGGCGTAGTGAACTAACAAGCTGGCATCTCTGCCACTGACGCCTCGCGCCTATTCAGTTGCCTTACCCATTTCTACCCCTTGCTTTCGGCTTTTGTTCGGTATAAGCTCAAGCATGGGATTCGTCGAGCTCAGAGCCCGTACCGCCTTTTCCTTCGGCGATGGCAGTGCCTCCCCGGAAGCGTTAGTCACCCGCGCAGCAGCACTCGGCTATAGCGCAATTGGGATCACGGACACCGCTGATCTGGGCGGGATAGTCCGCTTTGGACTTGAGGCACGACGGCAGAATGTCAGGCCGATCGTTGGCGCCGAGCTCGTAGTCGATGGATGTCCTGCCGGCTTTCTGGCCCGGAGCAAAGAGGGATTCAACAATCTGGCTTCTCTCGTCACCAGATCGCGCGTTGGCGAGCTCTCGACGTGGAAGAAGGGAGATGGAAAAAAAACGCGCGGACGCCCGCGCATCTCCTGGCAACAGGTAGCGGAGCGAAGCGAAGGACTGCAGGTGTTGACCGGTCCGGCGTCCGGGCCGGTCGCATCCAGTCTCCGCAAAGGTGATTACCGAGGGGCGGAGTGTACTCTTTGCCAATGGCGCGACGTCTTCGGCGACAGGCTCGCAGTCGAAGTGCAATTGCACCACACCAGCGGGCACGAAGCCGCGCTCGCCGCCGCGCTGATCGAGCTCGCCGAGCGGCATGGAGTGCCGTGGGTGATCTGTCAGGAGCCTCGCTATGTCGACAACGACAGCCGGCTGGTTCATGACGTGCTCACCGCCCTGCGATACGACACGACCATCGACGACGCGCTCGCGCGGGGGCTGCTGCATCCGAATGGCGAGTGGAGGCTCGCTTCTCCCGAGGAGATGGCAGAGCGCTGGAAAGGACGCGAGGCGGGATTGGTCGAGAGCGAGCGAATCGCATCGGAATGCGATTTCAGTCTTGCCTGGGTGAGGCCGCCGCTGCCAAAGTTTCCGGTTCCCGCCGGCTACGACGACGACACGTTTCTGCGCGAGAAAGTTTTCGAGGGCGCGCGCGAGCGGTGGGGCGAGATCGATGACAAGCAGACAGCACAGATCGAGCACGAGCTGAGAGTCATCGGGAATCTGGGCTTCGCCGGGTTCTTTCTGGTGATGTGGGATGCGGTGCACTTCGCCAGGCAGAAGGGAATCCTCTGCCAGGGGCGCGGCAGCGCGGCGAACTCCGCGGTGGCGTACTGTCTCGCCATCACCGCCGTCGATCCAGTGCGCCATGGACTCTTGTTCGAGCGCTTTCTCTCCGAGATTCGCGTCGATGGCCAGACCGAGGCTCCCGACATCGACGTCGACATCGAGCACGACCGCCGTGAAGAGGTGCTCGACTACGTCTACGCGAAATACAATCGAGCCCAGGCCGCAATCACGTGCATCGTGCAGATGTATCGCGGACCCAACGCCATTCGCGATTCCATGCGCGCCTTCGGTTACCCGGTGGAGATAGCGACAAACATCTCCAAGAGAATTCACTGGAGCGATCCAGCCGAGGGAGCGAAGTACGTAGAAGAGATTCTTGCTCCGAAGCTGGGGCTCGATCTCGACAACCCACGAGGCAAGGCTACTCTGGCGGCGATGGCTGCATTCGAGGGAGTACCTCGTCTTCGGTCGACGCACGTCGGTGGATTCGTGCTGTCGTCCGCGCTCCTCGGCGACTACATGCCGGTCGAGCACACGACGATGGGTCGCACCATCATCCAGCTCGACAAGGACGATCTGGATGCCGTCGGAGTGCCGAAGTTCGATTTTCTCGGACTTGGCGCTCTCTCGCTGGTGCAACGCGCCTTCGACATGATCGAGGTGCGCACCGGAAAGCGCCCGGAGATGTACAAGCTGCCACCCGATGATGAGGAGACATACAATCTCATCGCGCATGGCGAGACGATCGGCACCTTCCAGATCGAGAGCCGCGCGCAGATCGCGTCGGTGCTGCACACGAAACCGGACAGGCTCTACGACATTGTGGTGCAGGTGGCGCTGATACGACCCGGTCCGATCCAGGCGAATTTCGTGCATCCCTACACGGCGCGACGGCGCGGGCTCGAGCCCGTGACGTACCTGCATCCAGATCTGGAGCCGATTCTCAAGCGTACGCAGGGAATCCCGATTTTCCAGGAGCAGGCGATGGCGATCGCCATGAAGCTCGGTGGCTACTCGGCGGCGCAGGCCGACGAGCTGCGGCGCACGATGGGGCACATCAGAAAAGTCGAGAAGCTGCACCGTGTTCTCGAGCAGCTTCGCGCGCGCATGGTAGAAAGAGGCGTCGAAGCTCCGGTCGCGGCGCAGATCGCCGAGGATCTGAAAAGCTTCGCCAACTATGGCTTCCCGGAGTCGCACGCCTGGAGCTTCGCGCTCATCGCGTACGCGACGGGATATCTCAAGGCGCACTACACGGCGGAGTTCTATGCCGGACTGCTCAATTCATATCCGATGGGATTCTATCCGCCATCGACGTTGATTCACGACGCGAGGCGACACGGACTGAAAGTTCTTCCGACCTGCATGCGCGACGGCGACTGGGAGTGTACTACCGAGCCGACGGAGAATCCGGACAGGCCGGCGCTCAGAATAGGCTGGCGTCACATCCGCGGGCTGGGCGAGAAATCTCTCGAGGCACTGAAAGCAGCGCGAGGCTGGGATCGCTTCACATCGATCGACGACGTGATCCAGCGAGCCAGGCTGCAACGGACGGACGCGCTGCAGCTCGCGCGTGCTGGAGCTTTTGGCTGTTGGGAGCCCGATCGACGTCGCGCCGCCTGGGTTGCGATGCGGGCAGTTGGTGATATTCTGCCACTCGCTCCGGCCCGACACGCATCGTACGACCCTCGTCCTCTCACACGCGACGAGCTGATCTTCCTCGACTACTTCTCGGTCGGCATCAGTGTCAGCGGCCATCCGATGGAGCATCTGCGCGAGAAGCTACGCACCGCGGGAGTGCTCGACTCGAAACAGCTCGAGAAGCTGAAAGGAGGAGAGTGGATCTCCACCGCGGGGCTGGTCACCATCCGCCAGCAGCCGCAGAGCGCGAAGGGTACTGTATTCCTGCTGATGGAGGACGAGTTCGGATTCATCAACGTGATCGTCTCCAAGAATCTCGTCGAGCAGTATTCCGAGGTGGTGAGATTCTCGACCTTTGTGGTGGTCGAGGGGAAATTCGAGCGTGATGACGGAGTGCGGAATGTGATCGGCAAGAAATTCCGTGAGCTGAAGGTAAAGCAGCTGGTCCACGCCAGTCGCGACTTCCACTAACAGCGGGAAGAGGGAAGCGGGAAGCGGGAAGCGGTCGCCTTGCCGCTTCGTTGAGCGTGACGTTATCGTAGGCTGATGCGGCAAGAGAAAAAGCCCGGACGCGCATTCGCCAGTGACAATTGGGCGGGCGTGCATCCCGAGGTGCTCGCGGCAATGGCGGCTGCGAATGTCGGCCACGTTCCCTCGTATGGCGACGATCCCTATACGCGCGAAGCCGAGGAACGAATTCGTGGCGCGCTCGGTGAAGACGCCGAAGTTTTTCTGGTCTTCAGCGGCACGGCGGCGAACGTGCTGTGCCTGCATGGCATGGTGCGGTCACACCAGGCCGTGATCTGTGCGGAGACTGCGCACGTCTATACCTCTGAGTGCGCGGCTGCCGAGAAGCACATCGGATGCAAGCTGCTGACGGTGCCGTCGCCCAACGGCAAAATCACCGTGGCCGGAATCCGCGAGCACCTGCACGACATCGGCAACGAGCATCACGTGCAGCCGCGCGCGATCTCAATCACCCAGGCGACCGAGTACGGAACGGTTTACACGCCACAGGAGATCCGAGCGATCGCCGATTTCGCGCACACGCATTCTCTGCTATTGCACATGGATGGCGCGAGGATATTCAACGCGGCCGCCTTCCTCGACGTGCCGTTGCGGGCGATCACAAGCGGAGCCGGCGTGGATGCTCTCTCCTTCGGAGGAACCAAGAACGGACTCGTAGCGGGTGAAGCGGTGGTATTCTTCAAGCAGGTGCTGGCCGATGACTTCGAGTTCAAGCGCATGCAGGGCATGCAGCTATCGTCGAAAATGAGATTCATCGCTGCCCAATTCAACGCGCTCCTTACGAACGACTTGTGGAAACGCAGCGCAGCGCACGCAAATCGGATGGCGCAGCTGCTGGCGCGCGAATTGTCCGAGATCAACGGCATCACTCTCACCCAGGAAGTTCAGGCGAACGAAGTTTTCGCAACCATCCCGGAGAAGGTGATTCCGAAGCTTCAGGAGAGTTGGCCTTTCCACGTCTGGAATGAGAAAACTTCAGAAGCGCGTCTGATCACATCGTTCGACACCACTGAGGAGGACATCGCTGATTTTGTCGAGCTGACTCGCGAGAAGATGGGCGCGAGGGAGAAGCAGTGGACCTGACGAATGCGGCGGTGCTGGTCACTGGTGGGAGCTGTGGAATTGGCTTCGAGACTGCTCGCGTCCTGCGCGAGCGGGGCGCGCGAGTGGCCATCTGCGCGCGGCATCAGGACATGCTCGAGGCAGCGGCGAAACAGATTGGAGCCTTTCCAATCGTCGCCGACGTCAGCAAGGAAGATGTTGTGCAGCGGATGATTCAGACGGTCGTGAAGGAGTACGAGGACTACAACGTTCTCGTCAACAACGCGGGGTTCGGCGTTTTCGCTCCGCTCATCGAGCTATCTGCGGAAGAGTTTTTCAGAGTCTGGCAGACCAACGTTCTCGGCGCGATGCTCGTTGCCCGTGAATCCGCACATCATTTCATTGGGCGCGCGTACGGCAACATTGTGAACATTTCGTCGACAGCGGGGCAGCGAGGGTTTGCTAACGGGTCGGCGTACTGCGCCAGCAAGTTCGCTCTTCATGCGCTGACGGAATGTTGGAGAGCGGAATTACGTCAGCACAATATCCGCGTGGTGCAGGTGAACCCGAGCGAGGTGCAGACAGGCTTCGGGGCCGAGGAAACGACGCAAGTGAAGGCCCAGAATCCGAGCAAGCTCACCGCGTCGGACATTGGGCAGTTTATAGTGAGCATGCTCGAGGTCGAGGACCGTGGCTTCGTCACGGAATCGACGATCTGGGCCACGAATCCGCGATAGTCTCAACTGCAACTGAACAGATGCGAGTTGTCAGTAGCGTAGTTGCCAGTTAATCAGTTCACGACGCCCGGACTTTCCTAAGTGGCATTCAGGACACAGGCAGTTGCCTGTACCTTGAACGGCGCCAGTGAAGTCCCGACGTAGTGAACTGACAGACTGGCATCTCTGCCACTGACAACTCGCACCTGTTCAGTTGCAGTTACGCTCTTATACCAGCCTTACGCTTAAGCCGGAGTTGGTCCGTCCGAGTGGCCCAACGGTCGGGTCCGCACTGAGCGGCCCGCGCAGATGATCGAGAACCGCCGCCGCCGGTACTCGACGTCCTTCCACCTCGGCCGATTCGGCTCGCGGCTCTAGTGACAATCGTGCGCGATACACCTCGAGGATTTGTCGGCCTTCCTCGATGGCTCGCAGAGCGACACCGCGCATGTAGTAACGATTGAAGTCGCCTTCGGCGAGCATGCGCGCAGCCATTTGCGGAACTCTTGCTGTGGTCGTACCACCACTCCGTGTTCGCCGCGATTCGCTTTCGACCAACAGATCTGACGCATGTTCTTCCAGCCACCGATCGTCGTAGTAGCGGAGCGCCTCGCTGAGAAGACGCTGGTATTCCGCGACTGTCTCGGGGCGGAGCCGCTCAGAGACATGGAATGAGCCGTTCGCAAAGTCGTGATCGAGCTCGGCAAGCGCATAGCGGCGCGTAGTGGGGTCGAGATTTTCGTACTGCAGAGGCATTGTCTGACACCATTTGCGAGAGTCACAAAAAGACAATCGCATTACGCAGACCAGCGCGCGCAGCCACGAATGCAAAAGTGGCAAAGATCGTGGAAAATCCCACGAAGGTTACCGCCACGACCGCCAGCGTGTAGAGATATTCGTTGGACGCAGCCAGTTGAACAATGCGCCCAAGTATGCCTCTAGCTGCGGGCTCTGTCTTCGCCGACGGAAAGGCCCAGCCCATCCGGATCGACGTACTGAGCTACGCGAGAGCCGAACACCTCGGTCGGTGCCTGAACGCAGGTGACGTTGTTGCTGATCATTCGCTGATGGAATTCGTCGAGATCCGGAACGCGGAGGCCCGGCCGACATCGCCCTGCGGGCACCGCCAGCGGATCGTCTTTTGCGCCGCGTGGGGTCTCGCTCGTGTGTAGGGCAAGCGTCGCACCGTCGGTCGCGAACTCGGACCACCCGGGCGATTCGAATTTCAGCGGAAGCCCAACCACATCGCGATAGAACGAAACGGACCGCTTCATGTCACTAACGAACACGATTGCATAGTTCACTCGCACTGGACTCCTCCCCCGCTCGGATTTCCGTGCAGCGTGCTGAGCGCTCGCGCCGGCTGGCGAAGCAGATCGACGACGCGTATAAAGAATAGCATGTCCGAGTTCACTCAAGAGGAGCCACGGCTCGGCAATCAATACGACGACGATGGGTTATTGCGCGCCTATCTTCGGTGGCGACTGCCCGCGAAGATGCGCGCCCAGATCGACCCTGAGCTCCGTCGGCTCGGGCATCGCGTAATTACAGATATTTTCGCTCTGGGCGAAGCCGCGGAAGCGTCACCGCCGCGGCATGTCCCGTACGACGCGTGGGGACGACGCGTCGATCGAATCGAGACGAGCGATGCGTGGCGCCAACTCGATGGGATCTCGGCGTCAGAGGCTATCGTTGCGACCGCATATGAGCGCGCGAATGGTCCGCTTTCACGCATCGATCAATTCGCGCGACTTTACCTGTTCGCCCCATCGTCGGCGTTGTACAGTTGTCCGCTGGCCATGACCGATGGCGCCGCGCGCTTTCTCGAGGTTCACGGCGACGACTCGACGCGGCCGGTGTTCGCGCATTTGACATCGCGCGATCCCGAAGAATTCTGGACTTCCGGTCAATGGATGACGGAGCGCACCGGTGGTTCCGATGTCGGGAGCACGTCGACAATTGCGAAGTGCGAAGCGGGGAACGACTACCGACTGTACGGATCCAAATGGTTCACCTCGGCGACGACGTCACAGGTCGCCATGACCCTCGCGCGCATCGAGGGCGCGCCGGCTGGCGGATCCGGGTTGAGCGTGTTTCTCATTACGCTACGCGACAGCGACGGAATGCTCCGCAACATTCGCATCGATCGCCTCAAGGACAAACTCGGCACGCGTGCTTTACCAACCGCCGAGCTGACTCTGGATGGAGCTCCTGCGCGGCTCGTGGGCGGCGCCGGCGATGGCGTTCGCAAGATCGCTACGCTTTTCAATATCACGCGCGTGTATAACGCAGTCGCGGCAGTCGCAGGAATGCGCCGCGCGATCGCGCTGGCGAGCGATTATGCGCGACGCCGGCGCGCGTTTGGGAAATTACTGAGCGAACATCCGCTGCACGTCGAGACACTCGCTGATATGCAGCTAAAGCTGCGCGCCGCTTTTCTGCTTGCTTTTCGCGTTGTCGAGCTGCTTGGGAAAGAAGAAAGTGGCGAAGCCGGTGAGTCAGAGCTGCAATTGCTGCGATTCCTGATTCCTGTAGCGAAGCTTTACACGGCGAAGCAGGCGATCGCGGTCGCCAGTGAAGCCGTGGAAGCGTTCGGTGGCGCCGGCTACGTGGAAGACACTGGAATTCCACGTCTGCTGAGAGACGCGCAGGTACTCTCAATCTGGGAGGGAACTACGAACGTCCTGAGTCTGGATACGTTGCGCGCTATCGAGCGTGCCGACGCGCTCAGCGCCTGGACCTCGGATGTGCGGCGCCGGCTCAAAGCAATTCAGGCGCCTGGTCTGCGACCATCGGTGGAGCGCGTCGCGACATCCGTGCAGCGCGTAGAGGAATACGCGACGCGAGCGAGTCGTTCAGGTAAGGATTTCCAACAGACAGGCGCCCGAGCGTTCTCCTATGCGATAGCGCGCACTGAAGCCGCGGTGCTTCTCATCGAGCACGCAGACACGGGCGGCGATGACGCGGCGATAATTGCAGCGCAGCGTTGGTGCGCACGCGAGTTGGCATTACTTGTGGAAGGAGATGCTGATCATCGGGATGGCTCGGCGCTCCTGGTGAAACCCGATCACCAAACGTAGGGGATCAACGCGCGCACGTCTGCTCTATATGCTTCGTACCCGGCGCCGAAATGATCTGTGAGTAGCCGCTCTTCCTGGCGAATCTTGATTAACAGGCCGATCACAATCAGGACGAGTCCTGCGAGCGCGGCGACCGTACTTTGGGCCAGGGTTGTACCGACTAGGGCCATCATCAAACCAGTGTAAATGGGATGGCGGACGATCCCATACGGACCACTCCGAATGATCGCGTGGTCTTCCTTGAGCGTTACCCGCCCACTCCAGAGCCTGCCGAGATGAAATCGCGCCCAGCCCGCAAACCCAAGACCGATAGCTACCAAAGCAGCGCCGGCCCAACTGATCCAGGCCTTACTTAACGGGGGGTGCATCAGACCACCCAGACCACTCGGGCGAAAAAAGAGTAATAGCGCACCGATCAACATAAATAGCGAGTGAGCGAGTCGCGAAGATCCAGGTTGCTCCACGACGCTTTTCGCGGTTGCACGCGCGGTGATCAGCCAGCCGAAAAGCCAGACGCCCCAAAGTGTCGCGATCGTAGTCGCAGGTGCGATCATCATGCAACAAGTGCGATTGTGAAACCGTCGTAGCCCTTGCTGCCGACAGTCTGAATCGTCGTCGCGGTGACGCGTGTGTCACGCGCGAGCAGCTCGTTGAAACGCCGGACTCCGCGTATGCTCGGGTCCTCGCTGGTCGCGTCGACAACGGCGCCATCGCGCACGACATTGTCAACGATGATCAAGCCCCCGGGGTTTGAGAGGCTGATCGCCCACTCGAAATATTCTGGTATGTTGGGTTTGTCGGCATCGATGAAGGTCAGATCGAACCTTTGGCCATGGGCTGCGAGCGCGGGTAGTGTGTCGAGCGCCAGACCAACGCGCAAATCAACGACATCGCTCAGACCAGCGCGCGCGATGTTACTTCGAGCGACTGCGGCATGCGACGAATCAGATTCGAGCGTCACCAGGCGCCCGCTCGCGGGAAGCGCTCGCGCCAGCCAGATCGTGCTGTAGGCTCCAAGTGTGCCGATCTCCAGAATTCTGCCGGCGTGTCGAATTCGTGCAAGCAGATATAAGAGCTTACCGTGACTGGGCGTGACGCTTATTTCGGGGAGACCGGCGGCAATGCTCGCCTCCAAAGCCGCATCGAGTACTGCATCCGGCTGCACCACAAGCTCGGTGATGTACTGGTCGACTGTGGTCCATCGTTCGTCGGCCATTCAGCGCAAGCTCGCGTCGGACAGCATTGAGTACCGAAAACAATCAACTGTATGATCGTTGACGAGACCTACTGCCTGCATGAACGCGTAACAGATGGTCGATCCGACAAACTTGAATCCACGACGGAGCAAATCGCGGCTGATTGCGTCTGATTCCGGAGTACGGGGCGGAATCTCTCGCAGCGCTTTCCATCTGCTCACGTGTTGCGCTCCGCCGACAAAGCCCCAAATGTAGGAGTCAAAGCTACCGAACTCTTTCTGAACGGCGCGAAAAGCTTTGGCGTTCTGGACCGTGCTGACAACCTTGAGCCGATTGCGGACAATGCCGGGATTGCGAAGAAGACGTTCGACTCGTGCCGGGGGGAAGCGCGCTACTCGCGCCGGATCAAAATTAGCGAAGGCATCGCGATAGGACTCGCGCTTTTTGAGAATCGTCTCCCAGCTGAGACCAGCCTGCGCACCTTCGAGAGTCAGAAACTCGAACAAAAGTCGGTCGTCGTGGGCCGGCACACCCCACTCGGTATCGTGATACGCGATCATCAATGGAGTTCGGGCCCAACTACAGCGAGCGAGGTGGTCCGCCTTTTTTTCTTTGGCTGATTCCGAGAGTGCGACCATGTGATTTCTTTGGCCGCTAACCGACTCCGAATCGCTTCTTGGCGGCGATCACGATCAGATCCGCTGCGCCGTCGATTCCCAGCCGCTCCGTGTTGACACTGAGATCGTAATTCTCATGAGCGCGTCGGTCCCGTTCCCAGTGCAGGCGCACCCACTGGTCTCGTCGCTTGTTCGTTTCATCCACCAAACTCGCAGCTTCGTCCGCGCTCACGCCTTCTCGCTGCATCGTGCGCGCGATCAGAGCCTTGCGAGGCGCGTAGCAGAACACGTGCAGCGTGTCCTCTCGCTCAGCCAGCATCTCCTGCGCGCCACGGCCAACAACGACCACCGGCCCGCGCACGATCGCTTCCTCGATAATGTGCCGGGTGACTTCGATCAGTTGCTCGTCGGTCGGTCGCTTGGCGGCGGCAATCGGTGACGCCCACTCCTGCGAGCCCATCGCCATCGCCGCGGTCAGTCGCTCCACCAGCGACGGCACTCTCTCTTCACGAGCCTGCACCTCGGCGACGCTCAATCCCATACGTGTGGCGACAGCATCGACGACTGCATTGTCGAGCAGCGACCAGCCGAGCGTTTTAGCGACGATAGCGGCGACCTCCGAGCCTCCCGAGCCGTAAAGCCGCGAGACGGTGAGAATCGCCAAGGTTAGTCCTGATAGGGGCGGCGGCGCTTCTCTTCGACGGCCCTGCCGTACGTTCCCGAATCTGATCGCGCGATTTTCTTGCGAGCGACGAGAGCCTCGAGAACAAGCTCGCACCCGGCCGCCACAACTGGCAGATCGTCCATTGGTGAGAGGCCCGCGGTATTCACCACTTGCATCAACCCCGGCACGCTGCCGAAGCCTTCGACCACTGCTTCGACGGGAACATCATCGGTGACCTGCAGGGCGCCACCGACATCGAACCACATTATGATCTCGTCAGTGTTGATCCCGCCGGCGCGGTCCTGATAAGTCGCATCCGCCGCGCGACGAATCAGCTCGCGCGCAATGTTGTGTCCGCCGACCAGCTCGCCCTCGTACTCGAGCTCGATCTTGCCGGTGATCGCCGGAAGCGCAGCGTAGATGTCGGCAATCCGCGGAACGATGTCACGCTCGCCAGTGTGAATCGCGCGACGCTCTGCGTTTGAGACGACGTTCTCGAGAACGCTGATCGGCATCCGCTGAGAGACGCCCGACCGCTTGTCGATGCGCTTGTCGGTCCGCGCCTCGAACGCAACACGCTCGATTACCTCGGCGATGAAATCCGGCACGCGCACTTTCCCAGCGCCGCGAGCCGTCCATGCCTCCTGATTCGTGATCGCCATGCCGAGCTCGACGGTCTCGGGATAATGCGTGGTTACCTCGCTTCCGATGCGATCTTTGAGCGGCGTGATGATCTTGCCGCGCGCCGTGTAGTCCTCGGGATTGGCGGTGAAGCAGAGCATGACATCGAGCGGAAGTCGCACCGGATATCCTTTGATCTGGACGTCCCCTTCCTGCATGATGTTGAAGAGACTGACCTGGACCTTTCCGGCGAGATCGGGAAGCTCGTTCAGCGCGAAGATTCCGCGATTTGCCCGCGGCAGCATCCCGTAATGCATCGTGAGCTCGTCGCCGAGGATGTGCCCACCACGTGCAGCCTTGATGGGATCGAGATCGCCGATGATGTCGGCGACGGTGACATCGGGAGTGGCGAGTTTCTCGACGTAGCGCTGATCGGGGTCGAGCCACGTGATCGGTGTGTCATCACCGGCTTCGTTGAGAAGATTCTTTCCGTACTTCGAGATCGGAGCGAACGGATTGTCGTTCACTTCGCTGCCGGCGATGATGGGTAACCCTGGATCGAGAAGAGTTGTCAACGAGCGAAGTATTCGCGACTTCGCTTGTCCGCGAAGACCGAGGAGAATGAAGTTGTGCCGGCTCAGAAGCGCGTTGATGATCTGCGGCATCACCGTCTCCTCGTAGCCAATCACTCCGTTAAAGATCGGTTTGCGCGTAGCGAGACGAGTGAGAAGATTCGCGCGAAGCTCATCTTTCACCGACTGTTGTCTCCGATCAGGCGAGCCGAAGGCAGAGCGCTTTAGTGCGCCAAATGTTTCTGGATAGACCGACAACTGATTCTCCGAGGGATAATTCCGAGTTTGAGAGTTAATCTAGCCCGCGCGCAGGAGGGCAACTAGCAGGCTCTGCCCTTGACACTCGTTCCGGATGAGATAAAATTTCGCCCGCGCCAAAAACCGGCACTGCGACCGCGTGCACGGACCGGCGAATTATTCCACGTTTGCCTCTCAAGGAGATCGTAAATGAAGCGCCTGGCCCTTGTCGCCGCCGTCCTCGTACTTGCCGCATGCTCGAAGAAAGAAGAAGCTGCAACCGCCGATACTTCCGCTCCCGCGATGGCTCCGGCTCCCGCTGCGATGGATACCGGCATGAAGATGGACACGACTGCCAGCACGACTCCGGCGGCGTCGACCACTACCAAGGCGAAGACCAAAACCACCACGAAGAAGAAGAAGTAAGCTTCTTCGCGGTTCAACAGAAAAAGGGCGCCACTAGACTGTGGCGCCTTTTTCGTTTTGTTCGATTTGCACGCTACACTCTCCGCCATCCCACCTCGCCTGCAGCGTAGTGCCGGGCGGAATCTCTCGCCTCACCATTCCCAAAGCCACGCCGCCGAATCTCGGTGAGAGCGCTGCACTCCGAATGTCGCCAATGACTTTGCCGGTTTCATCAACCAGCTCTGCACCTTTCGGCGGTGCCGGACGAGTCACGAATCGAATGCGGCGCAAAAAACGATTTACGTGGCCGCGGAAGTGGACGCGAGCGACTGTCTCCTGTCCGATGTAGCAGCCCTTGGTGTAAGAGATCGCGCCGAGCTCGTCGAAATTCGCTTCCTGTGGAAGTGTCGAGTCATCCATGTCGGTGCCCCATTGCGGACGACCACTTTCGATGCGGGCAATTTCCCAGGTGTCTTTTCCTCCCGGCGCTATACCCGCCGACTGAAACCCCCCTTTGAGCAAGCCGACGGCTTCACTCGGGATCAAGATGTCGAATCCCTCGAGATCCATCTCCGGAACGCGGGCGATAATCACCGTCACGTTTCTGAACGGCCGGCTGATGTGACCATAGGGTGCAAGCGCCGCGAGATCCTTGTCGTCGACGTCCATCACTCGCGAGACGACCGATCGCGCCGAGCGTCCAAAGACTCCGAAGTCGCCGAGCTCGGAGGTGAGATCGTGATAAGGCGCGAGACGCGGGTTGATGTACTTCCGCACCATCTCCTTCCAGCCGGTTGCAGCGGCGGCGGAAGTATCGATCAGCAATGAGTCTTCGAGAGCAAAGATCCTAAGATCGGCGACGATCTTTCCTTTCGGAGTCAGCGCCGCGGCGTACTGCCCTTCGCCCGGAACGAGCGCTGAAACATCGTTGGTCACCATCCCGGTGACGAGCTCGGCGGCTTTCTGTCCCGAAATGCGCATCCGAATCCGGTCGCTCCGGTCAAAATAAAGAGCACCGTTATGGAGCGCCGAATACTCGTTCATCTCCGACATTAGCTGCAATTAAGCCAGTGCCAACAACGGGCGCTACTGCCCCAACGCTGCGTACGATGCGTCGAGCAGATCGACTGGATGAATCGAGCGTGCGGAAATTTCGGCGCGAATCAAGCCGGCGCCGATTTGCATCAGACAACCCGCATTCCCCGTCGCCACCCAGGGCGCGCCAGTCGCACGGATATTGGCGAGTTTTGGTGCAAGCACTGCATCTGACGTGTCGGGCTCGATGAGATTGTAAATCCCCGCGCTCCCGCAGCACTGATCGGAATCATGAAGCGGGACAAGCTCGAGACCGGGGATCGCCGCGAGAACAGTTAGCGGCGCTTGCGTCACTCGTTGCGCGTGCTGCAGGTGACACGGCGCGTCGTACGTTACGCGAATGGGAAGCGGTCCGCCTTCCCGGGGACCGGCAGCGGCGAGGAGCTCGCTTACATCTCTGACCCGCGCGCCCACCCGTGCAGCCCGCTCGTGCCATTCCGGATCATCCTTGAGCAGGTGGCCGTACTCTTTCATGATTGCTCCGCAGCCGGCGGCGTTGACCGCGATGAACTGCGCGCCCGAGCGCTCGAACGCGGCGATATTTCGGCGAGCAAGAGAGCGAGCAGTCGCGAGATCTCCGGCGTGCGCGTGAAGCGCGCCACAACATCTCTGTCCGGGAGCATCGAGCATTGCGTAACCGTTGACGGCCAGCACGCGCTCGGTTGCGCGGTTGGTCGTGTTGAACAGTCCATCCATCACGCAACCGCGGAGCATTGCAACTTTGCCGCGCTCGCCATGCCTTACCGGCCGATACCGTGAGCGCTCGATCGAGCGACCGGTCGAAGCAAGCATCGCCATTGCAAATCCAAGGCGCCCATTGATTCCGGAAAGAAGCGTCGGGATTGGCGTCGCCGCGAGAATTCGCGAGAAAAACATCGCTGGGCGCAGCAGCCACTCGCGCGCGAAGACAAACAGAATGAGTCGCGCGAGGAACGGCGTGGGTCTGCTCTCGCGCAGGGTGGCGCGCGTCGCTTCGAGCAGCTGCCCGTATGGTACACCGCTCGGACATACTGGCTCGCATGCTCTGCATCCGAGACACTGATCGATGTGTTGTTGCACGCTTGGGTCGTCTGGTTTGACGGTGCCCTCTAGCAGTGACCGCATCAGGAAGATGCGCCCGCGTGGACTGTCATTCTCGTCCTCCAGATTCAGGTACGTCGGACACGCCTGCAGGCAGAATCCGCAATGCACGCACGCATTGATTCCCGGCAGCGCGTCGGCGAGTGGAGTGCCGGGCAGCGCACAGCCAGGCATCGGATCGTGCGGAAGCGGATCAGCGGGAAGCGCGGCAGTCACATCAGGTCGCCGAGTATGCCGGGGTTGAGGATGTTGCGCGGGTCGTACGCTCGCTTGATCCCCTGTGACAACGGATCGGAGACAACGCTTGGCGAAACCGCCGACCAGATGTCAGGAGGAAGTTTTTCGAAGATCACTCCCTGCGATTCATGGAAATCGACCGAACTCCCGATCGCCGCGGTCCCGCTGTCGCCGTTTGCATCTTCCCCGCCGACAACAATTCTCAGCACGCCACGGCGCGGATCGATGGAAACGTAAATCCCACCAACGTCATCACCGAGAATTCTCGCTGACGCCGCCCGGAACTGCACTGGCAGGCTGCTGATTCTGACCACAGTGTGCGCGCTTCCGTCGAGCTGTCGAACGCGCGTCCATATCTCTGACTCTGTCTCCTCTGGCTTTGCGATCTGCGACAGTGCGTTCACCTGCGCTCTGACTACGGCATCATTGCCGCCAAAGCGAATGAGGCAAACGGGATGCTCGCCGAGCTCGAGTGCGCGCACGGCTGGTCTGCTGAAGTACTGCAGGGCGTAAGGACTGAGCGCGGATTCGGTAATCACATGGATGACCCTGCCTGTTTCCTGCTCGCTACCCTTGAGCGCGATCGCAAAAGTGCGATCGACCTTAGGCAAAGCGTAGAGACGCAGTGTCACCTCGGTGATGACGCCAAGGGTCCCCCACGACCCTGTGAGGAGTCGCGAGAGATCGAAGCCAGCTACGTTTTTTACGACTTTTCCTCCGCCTCTCACCACTTCCCCGCGCCCGTTCACGAACTCGAGACCAAGTAGTAGATCTCTCGGCAACCCGAAGCTCGCTGAGAGCGGGCCAGCCGAAGCTGTCGCGAGCGTCGCACCGATCGTCCCATCAGATGTGCCATAGGGATCGAGCGGAAGCCATTGATCGTGCTCGCGGGTCACCTGCTCGATTTCGGAGAGCGGAGTTCCTGCGCGGACTGTGAGGGTCAGATCGCCGGGTACATAACCGACAACGCCGCTATCGTCGCGAAGCGACAGCGTCTTGTGCGCGCGCACGGGACGGCCGGCGTCGAGCCACGTGGCTCGTGCCTCGATCCGTAGTGGAGATGCAGTCTCTACGCTTTCCTTGACCGCCGAGACGACTGCTTGGGTGCTCACCGTGCCGAAGGCCGTGCTGGCTCGGCCTCGAGTGGACGCGGCTCGTGAACTTCTG
This sequence comes from Gemmatimonadota bacterium, assembly GCA_003223425.1. Taxonomy (GTDB): domain Bacteria; phylum Gemmatimonadota; class Gemmatimonadetes; order Gemmatimonadales; family Gemmatimonadaceae; genus UBA4720. The sequence continues at coordinate 2,787 of QHVA01000037.1, read as the reverse complement.
CGGGCGGTTCGGCGATCCGCAAGCGACCACCCGAGACCGCGCGCCATTCCTTGCACGCGTGAACCGGAACCACCTTACCTGGATTTGAGCGCCGCTCGGGATCGAACACCGAGCGCAGCTCGCACATCGCGTTTAGCGATGTCTCTGAGAAGATGGCTTCCATATATCCCATCTTGTCGAGGCCGACCCCGTGCTCTCCGGTGATGCTCCCTCCCGCATCGATGCACGCCCGCATGATCTCGATCATCGCCTTGTGCACCCGCTCGCTCTCGGCTGGATCGTCGGCGCTGTACGCAATGTTGGGGTGAAGATTTCCATCGCCGGCGTGAAAGACATTGCACACCACGACGCCGTACTTCTCGCTGATGGCGTGAATCGTAGCTAGAACTTCCGGGAGCTTTGTGCGTGGAATCACCGCGTCCTGAACTATCAGATGGGGCGCCAGACGTCCCATCGCTCCAAATGCTTTCTTCCGTCCCTGCCAGAGCTTCATTCGCTCGGCCTCGTCGCGCGCCACTTTTACGTTCCGCGCAGCGCCGTCAAGACAGACTCGTCGCACGGTCTCGAGATCTGCCGCGACGCCGGCTTCGAGCCCATCGAGCTCGATGAGGAGAATCGCCTCGGCGTCCCTCGGATAGCCGGCAGCATAAATCGAGTCTTCCACGACTCGAATGGTCGGGCCATCCATGAACTCCAGCGCAGCCGGAACGATTCCCGACGCGATGATCGCGGATGTGACATGCGCTGCCGCATCCACCGACATAAAATCGGCGAGGAGCGTCCTCACGGTTTGCGGCTTTGGCGTGAGCTTTACCGTTATTTCGAGCGCGAGCCCGAAACATCCCTCCGATCCGATGAAAGCTCCGCGGAGATCGTATCCGTCGCGCTCGCCGACCTTGCTCCCCAACTCGACGATCTCACCGCTCGGCAAAATGACCGTCATTGCCAGGACATGATTGAGCGTGACGCCGTACTTGAGACAGTGCGGACCGCCAGCGTTTTCTGCGACGTTGCCACCGATCGTGCACGCAGCTTCGCTCGAGGGATCCGGAGCGTAAAGCAAACCATGCGGCGCGACGTGTTTGTTGAGCCGAAGATTCACGACGCCTGGCTCGACGGTGGCGCGGCGGTTTTCGACGTCGAGCGAGATGATCTTCTTGAGTCGATGCAGCCCGATAACAACGATGTCGTCGGCGAGCGCTCCTCCAGACAACCCCGTTCCGGCACCGCGCGGCACAAACGGGAGGCCCTGCTTGGCAAGAAATCGAACGACGGCGACAGCTTCTTCACCGCTTCCCGGAAAAACCGCAAGCTTCGGCTGGCGGCGGTAACCGGGCAACCCGTCAGAGTTGTAAACCAGTAGCTCGCTCTGGCGACTGAGCACGTGACGCTCACCGACGATCTCCGCCAGACGCTCGGCGACTGCTGACTGCGTTGAAACGGTGCTACTCGGAGTCTGAGCCGGACTCGCCTGGGGCGGGGTCATCCGTTGAATCTAGCTATTGGTCTCCTTCTGGCGGGGCGACTACGAGGCGAATCGCATCACGCTGGAGCCGGTAATCGAGCGGAGTCTGCATTCGCTTGAGCTCGCCGTCGAGTCCGATCGTGGCGCGACGACGGACGAGGTCGATCCGGCAACTGTCGACGAGGAAGTCGTCGAACTCGGGAAGTTTTTCCGCCTCCCTGGTTCCTTTGGCGATCCCAGCGAGTCCTACGGCGAACAGCCGCGCTCGCTTGCGGCCGCGAACGATCATCACGTGGAGTCCACGCCTGCCATTCTTCACTCTGGCTCCGAGCGTGGGCAGCTTGAGCTCACGCTCTCCGACGCCGATGAACACAAGGGAAGAGCGATAGGTCTTTTTCACTCCTTCGACTTCGAATGAAACGGTGAAGGTCCGCAACTCTGAGAGGGTCCTGACGAAAGCAAAGAAACTGGCGATCGAGTAGCCGACGTGCTTCTCAAAGCGCTCTCGATCGCGAACGAAGGTCACGTACGCGCCGATCGAGCTCGTGTTCAGAAACACACAGTCGTCGACGTAACCAATGTCCGCTCCGACGACCACGCCATCGCTGGCGACCAGCGCCGCCTTGCCGAGGTCGGTTGGAATGTTGTGGTCCCTGGCGAAGTGGTTGAGCGTTCCGCCGGGAAGGACCGCCAGCTCGACGTCGGTTTTCGCGACGAGCGCCGCGGCCGTTGCGATGGTGCCGTCACCGCCAGCCACCAGGATTCGCTTCGTTCCATGATCGATTGCCCGCTTGAGAGTGCTTTCAATCTCATGCGGCTGAACCGCCTCGAGATCGAAGCCCGCCATTGCCAGTGCCTCGCGCGCCTTTTCGGCATTTCCGCACGCAGAATTGAGAAAGGCCTTGGTGCGGGAACCGGGAAGCGGGAAGCGGGAAGGGGGAGGCGTAGGGAAGCGGGAAGAGGGATGAGGGAAGCGTAGTTCTATACAAGAAAGACGCCGACTCGATTCGGCCGGCGTCTTTTCGAACTGCTTTGCTGCTGTTCCCGCTTCCTCTTCCCGCTTCCCTCTTCCCTCTTCCCGCCTTCAGCTCCAGAATCCCGCGAGGGCCGAACCGTCTGGCGATTCACGGAGCTTCTCGAAAGCGCGCTCGCGGATCTGCCGGATACGCTCGCGCGTAACTCCCATCAGCGCGCCAATCTTTTCCAGCGTCATCGCGTCCGACCCCTGCTCGAGACCGTAATAAAGGTGAAGGATCTTTCGCTCGCGCGGGGTGAGGTACTTCCGAAAAACGCGGTCGATAAACTCGCGCATCAGGTGAAAG